>CAZWWE010000001.1:0-318806 GCA_964637295.1 uncultured Pseudomonadales bacterium
ATTGGCTACTTTTTCATTTAATCGATATTCATTCATGAAATGTTTGTAAATAGCATTAGCCGCTTGTAAAGCATCTCTGCCAACCATAGAGAGAATTGTTTTTTGTTCGCTAACTAAAGAAACTTTTTTAAATTCCGATTTAAGGTAAAGCTTAGCTGCATCAAGCGCTCCTTTTCCCAAATGCGTTTTTACACCTTCAGTAAATTTTTCATCCAAAGTATAAAGGTAACAACTATCTAAAAGATCACTCTCATAGTGTTTGGCTTCTGGCATACGACGGATACGACCAATGGTTTGGATTTCAAAAATCTCACCCATGTTGTCGCGTAACTTCACCAAAATATATGATCTTGGACAATCCCAACCGGTAGCAACGGCTTGTTTAATAATTACTGCAATTGGTCTTGCATCTGGTTTTTCAATGCCATCGATATGTTCTTTTTTATCTGATAACCAAACAGCTAGCTGCTCGTTTTCATAAGTAATGCCTTTACTTTCAAAGTATTTTTCCACTTCATCTTGCAAAACCTCAGATTTATTAGGAATTTGCACAATGATTAAAGGATTGACATTGACTTTTCTTTTTAAAAGTTCAGAGTGAATTTCTCTTTGTTTGGCTAAAGCTTTATCTAGCAAATAGGCTACCTGGTTGTTTACATTGATATTCTGTTCAAAGTTTTCGTTAATAATTAAGACTTTTTTAATTAGTCCTTCAGCGACAACATCTTCTTCAGAGATTTCAATTACAAAAGCATTAGCAAAACCTTTGGGAGTAGCAGAGCAGCGAATAATTTTGTCTGTTTTAAAATATTGAATAATGTCGTCTGATTTAACAGTGTCATTTTGATGAGATTCATCCACAATGATTTTAAAAGATAAACCATTATCTAAAGCTTTTTGGATATGTTCTAAAAAATTCACTCTTTCGCTGTCTTTGAGAGCATTATTGCCTTTTTTAGTGAGTTTTTCCCAGTTGATAAAACAGGCATCATTTTCTTCAAATCCACTAGTCATCACATCGGACAAAAGCTTGGTTTGACTACCATGGACATAGTCATCCATTTTAGCTTTACTTTGCTCCTCCAAGCTACCTTTTCCAGGAGTTAGCCAAACAAAAACTGTTTTTGCATGTCCCTTACAATATTCATCGATAAAACGAGTCAAAATAATTGTTTTACCTGAACCGGTTGGGCTCTTTAAAACTATATCTCTTTTATCACTTGCCATAGCATCCATTAAGTTGCCAATGGCTGTAATTTGAAAGTTAGCAAGGGTAAGATTCATTTTAGCTTTCCAATTCTTTGTAGTAATAGTCTGGAATAATATTGATTTCGATTTCGTGATCTTTAAACAACTTTTCTTGAACACCGCTGACAAGAACATCGTGACCTAAATAAAGCTTTTGACACTTTTTAAGTTCAATTTCCTTTTCAGAAAAAGCAGCTAATTCAGCATCAGTTAGAATAATTTTAATTTTGCTGTTTTCTTCAAAGTTTATACCATTTTCTAGCTCAACTAATTCGCGAATGTGTTTGAGTAATTGGTCTGCATACTCATAGTAGAGCTGCTCATCAATGGAAACAAAACCTACCTTAAAGTATTTTAGGCTAGCTTGATAATTTTCTTTTGCAATAACTCGCTTAATTCTTTTATAAGTAATTTCTTTGCAAATGTTGTTCTCATTATTAGTACAAAGAATAAATTTTCTGTTTCCACCGTCTTCTTTATTTAGTTCCATGACGGCATGACCAGTTGTTCCTGAGCCAGCAAAGAAATCTAAAACTATTGTTTTTTTTCTACCACCCAACTTCATTAGTCTCTTAATTAATGATTTAGGTTTTTGAGTTAAAAAACCAACATATTCATTGCTACCTCCTTGGATTGGTTTGATTTCATCATCAATCCAAAGATCAGAAACTGTTCCAGGCAAAGCTTCATCTAAATATTGTTTCAACCTAAGTTTTCCTCCATTGGTTTTATATATTTTATTTTCTTTACTCCATTTTTCTAAAGTTTCATACTTATATAGCCACTGATCGGTCACACCCATAAATTCAAATGATCTTCTTTTTTCAGTTCGCTGCGAACCAGCAGCGGCAATATTTACCGTTTGATATTTCCCTTTTCCATCTCTGTCGTCTTTGCTAAATAATTTATTATTTAGTACTCCGATCCTTTTATTCAAATGAATTTTTTCAATGTTTTTACTATAAAGCAATACATATTCGTGCTGATTCCCCAAACTCAAGCTCTGAGATTTTGGACTATTGGTTTTTTTCCAAGCTATTATGTTGCAAAAATTTTTTTCTCCAAATATTTCATCACAAATAATTTTAAGATTTCCTATTTCAATAGAATCAATACTTATAGAAATCAACCCATTTTCTGAAAGTATTTTTTTTGCCAATGCTAGTCTATTTTTAATAAATGAGATCCATTTTGAATGTTTGAATTCATCATCTACTGAAACATAATTATCACTATAAATGAAATCTTTATTTCCGGTATTATATGGGGGATCGATATAAATTACGTCTACTTTTCCTCTATGTGTTTTTTCTAATAATTTCAGAGCTGGCAAATTATCTCCCTCAATCAGGAAGTTCATCTGTCCACCATTATTAATAAACAAATTCTTTTCTTCTGATAAAACAGGAGTATGAGTTTTGAGTTTTTGGTCTATTTCTTCTTCATGCTCTTCAAAAACAAGACCATATTTTTTGCCATTTATTTCTTTTTCCAATTCACTTAAATAAGTTAGTAAATTGCCAGTGTTTTTATCTTGTTCTGCTTTGGCAATGTAATTTTTGATCAAACCAATCTTACAAATTAAATCGCTTCGTTTTTGCTTGGAGATATTTGTTGACATGTTTTTCAATCTAATGTTTTGATTATACAGCTAGATACAGTTATATCTTATATCACTGTTTTTATCTTCCTCCAAATCTCCACCATCGCCCACGTGTCTAATTGGCAATACTTCAATAAATTCTTTTTAATTTTTTCCTGTTCATTTACATCAGCTGATTCATGGGTCATCTTCCACCAATTGATCATAGCCTGATCGCCTTTTCGAATCTCCAACTCTTTATAACTCAATTCAGGCACTAATACTGGTAAGACATTTTTGATTGACCAACTGCCTTTAAACTTTGGGTCAACATACAGGCATTGTTTGAAGAGATCTGCTAGATCATAGATTCGCTCATTTAGACCAAGTAGAAATGGAGCAAATTCAGGATAGAGCTCTGCCATTTCTTTGTTTCTGCCCGCTTCAAAGGTCTTGTTCCACACAATTATGCTACCCCGATCGCTGATGCTATTTCTCAAGTGCTTAACTAGTTCATAAGCAGGATCATTTTTTGTTTGAGCAATAAACTCACGATGATGAATTTCTGTGCTGTTTTGCTCTACAACATGTAGAGAATACTGAAAAACCATTTGTTGCTGTGGCTTGTACCCTCGATGCAGTGGCAAGGCTGAGTTGTAGGTTTCATAATCAAGAAAATAGAGTGGATATTCAAGATTGGATAACTTCTCAGCAATACTAGCTTGGTCAATAAATGTTTCTCCAGACTTCACTGCCTTAATTTGCATTCTTTGAGCAAATGTTAGTGAAAAGTCAGCTGGAATGTCATGCAAAGTGCTGACTCCGAGTTTTCGCAGTTGTTGAGCTTTTTGCCATGTTAGACGCGATAAATCGTAGATCGAGTCGGTTGGCAAATTAGGATGGCAAAGCTGAGGACAAGGACAATTGCTTGGTTTATAGCAGGATTCAATCCCATCTGCATTTTCTTGCAAGCACATAGAGAGAGCTCGCTGACGAGAGTTAGTCACCTCATCTTTTAATTGCTGACAGTTAGCAGTGATATTTTCCACTATAAACAGTTGTTCTAAATCTAACTCATCTTCCAAAACATAATCTTTATTCAAGTGAACCAGAAAAACATTTCTCACAGGGATATTGGCTTCACAAACTAGCAGTTGGAAAGTGGCATCATAGAGATTTTCTTTTTTTACACTCGTTGAACTTTTGATTTCATAAATATCATAAACGCCTGCTTGCTCATCAAAAATCAGGACATCGGCCCGAGCTTCAAAATCACCGTCATGATAAGTGGGCTGAAAGTAGATTTGACCATGAGCATATTGCTTAAGAGTTATCTCTTCCAGAAATTGATTCGCATACTTTTCCACCTTTTGCCCCTCACTCATTAAATGGAGATCGTAATCAGAGTGAGTAGTTTTCTCTAGAGAATTGTGTTTACTTGCCCAGAGATGCAGTGGTGCATCTAGATAGATTAAAAAATCTGATTTGCTTATGGTCATCTAAGCTATTAGACCTTTCAGATCAGCATTTAATGCTAATGATTCTAATTGATCGTAGCCAGCTCATTCCAGTTCGTTGTAAACCTATTACTCCTCATCTCTCTCTTCGTCGCCCAGTTTTGTTTTAAACCCATGCTAGCCACCACCAAACTGTTTTGACCATATTTAGCATTAATCGAATCCATCACTTTACTAACACATTTTTTTCTTTGAAACGACGCCTCATCACTAGTAAATAAATTTTGCACTGCATTGTCCATTGAACTCAAACCAGTAAAAACTACCCCCGCCTTTTTATATAAATACCCTTCTTTAAACAATTCATCACAAGCTTGCAGAGCTTCGCTAATAAAATCACCATGATAATTTGAGGGCTCATTCAAACTAATTGTTTTGCTAATGAAATACTGCTGATCTTGTTTGCGATGAGGATTGGTGTGCATAAAAATTGTAAGGTACTGTGCGTTCAATTTTTTATTCCTAAGTCTTTTGGTGCCGTTCATAATATGAGTAGAGAGTGATTCTTTGATCTCTGTGATCTCTGTCACCAAGTGACCAAAAGACCTGGAAACTACCACTGATTGAGCTTGCTTAGCCGACTCTAGCTCGTAGCACGGTTCACCTCTAAGCTCTAGCGTAGTTCTCATGCCGGTTACCGTCATAATTTGCCTGATTACTTGCTCACTAGTATTTTGCAAATCATAGGCAGTTTTAATGCCCATCTCGTATAGCTTCAGAGTCGACTTTCTGCCTACTCCCCAGACTTCTTCAACTGGCAGTAGTTTTAAGTAATCATTGATTTGTACTTGATCTAAGTCAATAAAACTCAGAGCTCCAGCAAAAATTGCTTTTCTTTTACATAACTCATTGGCTGCTTTGGCTAGCGTCTTAGTTTTGGCAATCCCCACTGAAACTGGAATGCCTGTTTCTTTGAAAACCTTTTGCTTAATTTCATCAGCAAACTGTGTATAGTTAGTTCCTTGCAGATAATTGAGATGTAAAAAGGCCTCATCAATGGAATAAATTTCTAATTCTGGAGAATAATCTTTAAGCACAGTCATTACTCGATTCGACATATCTGCATAAAACTCATAGTTAGATGAAAAAGCATATCCACAGCATCGCTTTAATAAATCTTTGATTTGAAAATAGGGCACACCCATGCCAATCCCAATGTCTTTGGCTTCCTGTGATCTAGAAACTACACAGCCATCGTTATTAGATAGTACGACCACTGGTTTGTTTGTTAAATCAGGTCGAAACAGTCGCTCACAAGAAACATAAAATGAATTGCAATCAACTAGTGCGTAATTATTATTTGCATTCATGACTTCATGGTTCTCACGACTCCAGTGACTACTCCCCAAATTTGATCTTCACCTTCTAGTCTTGCTTTCTTCGAAATAGAATTTTCAGTCAATAAATATTTTTCAAAACCAGCTATCACCAATCGCCTTAGTACTAATTCACCATCGATAACCACCACCACTAAATCCTGATTCTTTGGACTGAGCGATCGGTCAATTACCAAGACATCGCCCTGCAAAACTCCTGCCTTAGTCATGCTGGAGCTAGCAAGTCGCATCATGAAGGTCGAGGCTGGCTTCTTAACAAGTAGTTCGTTAAGATCAATACTTTTCTCGACATAGTCCTCAGCCGGACTGGGAAAGCCAGCGCTTAGTAGTGAGGAATAAAAAGGCAAAGTGAGATTGAGATCGAAGGACTGAAAAAGCATAGTCTAAGTATTAACCGAAGATATGCCGAAGAGCAAGAGGGAGATTCTTATTTATCAGATTAAATAATCCTAACTAAACGAAAAGAGCCGTCATTTTCAGACGGCTCAATTCTTGTTTTTACAATTTGCGAGAATCTTTACGCCACTATATTTTAAGTTTGCTGATATACTTTAATCATGGACATCCCTCATTATTCACTCGAGACACATCTTGGTATGTTTGTTCTTGGATTAGTATGTACGTCGATAGGGGCATTTTTTACTATTAATATGATAAAAACTGGTGAAATTATAAAGCTTGGAGCTACTACTAGAGTCATAATAAGAGAAAAAATAAGAGAGATTATGCCACTTAGATTTGATTATTTTTACGCCTTAGTTTATAGTCTAGCAAGGGGACCGATAACTCTAATAATAGGCTTAATATCTTTTTTCGTACTTATTAGTTCAATCATTTCCCAATAAAATGCCTCAGCTTTTAAAATTAGGTATGGCCCAATCTCATTAAATTAGACAAAGATTTAAAGTACAATCAACTTATGGAAATTAACACTTTTACTGAAAATACATCTAAATAAAACTTGGACGACTTTATAGAAAAGTTCCAACATCGTCCAACGTTGCCCGCGCAATCTAAATGTTCTGATAGATCTGTCTGTTACCGCTGAATGGCTTGATGGTGCTTGCTAAATTTCCTTAATTTGAAGATTTTTCGTTTCAGCAGTCGTGTAAGTTCTTTATTCTGAACTTATGGTGACTCTTTTTACCTCATTATCATTGATTAAAACCGCCTCACCATCTGTCAAAGTCATAACTTCCAAATCATTTTGAGTCATTTCTCTGATTGTTTGCTTGATTCTTTCTGCATATTTCTGTTTCTGAGCGTGAGGAATGATTGCTTGATTAAACAAGTTTAAACCTTCGTAATTTTTTAGGTTGGAAGCTTCATTTGGATCATCAAACTTTCTTGCACTTTCAATGGTTGGACAACAAACAATCGAACCAGCACTTGAACCAATATAGATAAGCCCATTATTAAGTAAACGAGGCAATAATTGATCAAAACCACTTTTTCTAATCTGATCTAGCAAATAAAAAGTATTGCCACCTGCCATTAAAATTAGATCAATATTTTTAAAATCATCCTTTAGTTCTGTTAAGGTTTTATTTTTGAGATCAACATCTTTAACAGAAAAACCCATCTCAATGAGCTTATTTCGATCAGCTTCAACAAAACTTTGGTCTTCATAGGGATCAGCTGCAGTTTTGATAAAAGCGACTTTCAACTCTGATGCTGGTTTGGGCAGCAAGTCTTTAATTAAATCCAGAGAAACTGAAGCGAATGAAGCTAAAAATAGTTTTTTCATTTCCTAAACCATACTCATTTTTTGCAAAGCTAATAAATTAATAATAATTGTTTTTTTACTTCTGTGCACTAAGAACCGCTGCCTTTCGAATTGCTCCATGATTTTTCTCAAGGTCTCGAGATAGAAAAAAGATGAAAATTTATTCTCTGCAACAATCCACCGCCTTCTTCACCAGCTCACCCAACTTCTCAAACACCCCCACGCTAGCCTTTTCCACCGGCTTCTTCTCCTCGCTAATAAAGGAAATTTTTGCCGCCTTACTTTGTTTCACCCCTGACAGATCCTTAGTCCCCACTAAATTCAAATTCAAACCCCAAAATAATGAATAAAGTTTGTAAGCATTGTCAAACATTTCTTGACTATCTTTTTGCTCACCCTTGGTCAGAGCCTTGGTGCCGACTTCCATGAATCTCATTGAAGCCGCTAATAAATGTTTACTGATGCACCACACTTCTCCTTCATAATCTTTAATGATTCTCTTGAGAGCACTCTTGCGCATTTCGCGAATTTCATTGAGCAATTCTAGATATTTTGGATTTTTGGTTTTGCCATAAGTGAAAAAAAAGTGCTCTTCCATGGAAATTAAATTCATGATCGCAATCGACAAATCTTCATCTGAAGATAAGTCCAGCTGATGACCTTTTTCCATCGCTTTGACCTTGTCCATAAACTGCTGAATGTCGTTTTTATTTGTGGCTTGTTTTGACATGTTCCGACCTTTTATTTAATTAATTAAATTATTAATTATTCATTCATAAAGTTAGTAAAAATAAAGCAAAACTACTTAAAGTCAAAAGCAAAACTGGCGCAAGCACTTTTTGATAATAAATATAGACCTTACCTTCGTTGGTGCTGCGCAAATATTGATCAACTTTGACCCCAACAAAAAAAGCGATCAAACCGAAGCTTGTCCCTAAGAAAATTTTATCAATACCCCAGAGCGTATTGCCTGGTAAACCGATGATTTTGCTCCAGTAAAGTGGACCGATTACCACTAAAAACATTAAACTGCTCATCGTTATTTTTGGACTGGCAATTTGCCAAGATTTCTTGCTGACCCAATCTGCCAACCAAAAACCGCTAGACAAAATTAATCCACCGATCCACACTCCCATAATCGAGTCGTCAATTCCCAACCAACGAGAAATTCCCAATCCTCCAGCCACGGCCACCGTACAAATCGGACAAACTGCTTGAGCTGCCGGAGCTCTCAATAAAGCTAGAAAAAAATAGAAGATGACTAATAAAAACTGCATATTAAATCTTTCTCGCCAGTATACTGCATCTTTATCATATAGATGATGCTAAATATGTAAAGCCTGAAATTTGGCTCATTTTGCTTTTTTCGAACTAAGCTTTTTACTTTTATAATTCGCCAGCTCTGGTAAATCTAATAAAATCACCCACCACACCAAGCCCAAGTACAAACTCAGCTCTGCCACTTCCGACCAGGAATGCCAAATGCCCCACTTAATTCTTAATTGTTGGACGAAATACAATAAGGCGAAAGCAAAATAAAAACCCAAAATCCAGGAAGGCACTAAACTTGTATATCGATTCAGTGGTTTAGATAATTTAGTCAGCCAATAAGCTGCTACTCCTAGAGCACTCATGGCCACATAAGCATAAATCACTAACCATTCCACGGCGTATAGATTGTGTACAGTTAACTCACCTTGGCGATTGATTTCTTGCAAAGCAGCTCCAGATTCAAGCCCTAAAATTCTCTGTCCCCAAGAAATTTCATCTCCAGCAACAAAAAATAAAGCCAAGCTAGCTAAGGCATAAAAAGTTGCTCGCAGCCATTGTTTTTGACCAAAAAACCGCAGGCTTTGCAAAAAACTCACCACGCTCCCAATTAGCAAAACAAAAAATTGCGCGTATTCGATCAACCGATCTTCTTTGACTATTTCTTTGAAAATATTAAAAGGCCATAGGCTCACCAAATATAGTAAGCCAAAAGTTAATAGCGGAAAAACAAAAATCGCTCGAGTGTAATATTTTTGCCACCAGCTTCTGGCTTGATTGATCAATAAACTCAAAGCCGTAAACACCAACATCAAAGTCAAACCCTGAGGATGTAACCTGGTCAATTCATAAACGGCATTTTCGTATGAATGAGCCCAAAAGATAGACAGGCCAGTCACCAACAAAACTAAGCAAACTAAAACAAGTAAAGCAAGTTTTTTCAGTAATGGTCTGAATTGAGCGCGCCACTTGAGCCTCAAAAAAAGTTGAATTAATAAACCAGGAATTAAAAATTTTTCGCCAGCAAAACCCAAAAACTTTTGTGTCTTGTCTGGATTGGTAAAACTATTTAGACCCAAGATCGCCAAGGTCGCGACAAAAATTCCAGAAATAAGTAAAAACGCATTTTTTTTGAAAAACTTTAGCATAGGGGCTGATATTGCAACACCGTAAAGGTCAATTTGGGATCAAGTTTAAAGAGAGCAGCTTTGATCTCATCTAAAGATTTGGGCGACTTTGGTTTAATAATAAACATCATGGTTTGTTGTTCCTGATCTTGATCCATTCTCGTCAATTTAATGTAGCGAGTCTGCGCATCTAAAGTCGCTAAAATCGTAGTTAAAGCTTGAACTTTGGTGAAAGTCACTTCCAAATGAACTGAATCCCGATCAGTGAATTGCTTACTAAAACCACCTCTTACCAATGACTGAATCAACACAAAAGCCATAATCACTCCAAAAAAAGTACTGGTCATCACCACTTGATCGGCGCCAAAACCCAAACCCAGAGCAATAGCTAGGAAAATATAGGCTAATTCTTCTGGATCTTTAATAGCCGCACGAAAACGAACAATAGACAAAGCACCAACTAAGCCCAACGATAAGGCTAAAGATGATCTCACAATAGAAATGATGAGCATCGTGGTCAAAGACATGAAAGGCAACAAAGCCGCTAAACGAGCACGATTGGAAAGAGAATTGGCGCGAAAGAAGTAAACCAAAGACATGAAAATGCTCAACAAACTCAAAACCACCGCTTGAATCACTGCTTCTTTGATCACAAATTCAGACGGAGTAACAAAAATGGATTGCAAAAATTCTGTATTCATAATAAGTGCATCAAGTATAGCATTGCTCAAGAGCCAAGCAAAGACTACATTTCTTCAGCGTGCTGGATAAATTCTTGAGTATGTTTTCTAAAAGCCTCAGGCCTCTCTCTCAAATATACTTTTAACATTTCTACATGTTCTTCCCATTCCTCCAAACTGCTTAAGGCAAATTTTTTATCTGCCGTATTAAATTGTTGCCAACGAGCAATCAGCGCTGGCATTTCCGGACGAATTTGCGCTGCCCAATAATCGACTATCGCATCGGTGTGTTCTGGATTAAGTTGATCGGCCAGCAAATCTTCCATTCTCTTGAGATAATTTCTAAGAAAAGTCTTGCCATAAACTAAATTACGAAAAGGGAAATGATTATCAATCAGTTGCGCATAGGGATCACCAGCAGCAGCAGCTTTCATTTCTTCAAGCGGCAAACGGCCAGCGCCAAAAGACACGTCTGAATCGAAAAACAACCAGCGAAAGCGTCCATCCAGTTGTTCCACAAATTCTGATTCAATTAAATAAAGTTTTTCACTTTGATAGCGCCAAACTTTGTAATTATTGTAAGGCCAATCAAAATTGGCAAAATAGAATTCAAATAAAAGATAATCAACTAAATTTTCCATGTCTAAAATAGTATTCGCTTCTGAATAAGACACACATCGATTACATCTCGCAACGTTTTGCAAAAGTTTATTGATTTTCTTCGCCGATTCTTGACTCTTTTTATTGACAGGCGCAAAACTGCCTCTAATCTCGGCGCCTAGCGGGACCTCCAACATCCCCAAAGCTTCAGTTTTCAAGCCATATTTCTGGGCAAAATAAGTTTCGTCAAAGCGTTCTCGCAAAAAATATAAGCCCCAATAGCGGCCATTGAGATAAAGCACCACTGGTTTGCCTCTTTGCACATCTAGATTGCTGCTCTCAGCCACTAGCTGATTGGCTACTTGCTCACGCAAATGAGTAAATTTAGCTTCATCATTGCGTAAAATCAAACTCGTAAAATAGTTTGGTGCTTCCGGACCAAAAAATGGATAAGTTGCTCCTTGAACATTGCCACTCTCATCCACCAAAGTCAAACGAAAAGATTTTTGCGGAGCGACAATCAAACTTTCTCCGTGTAATTCTAGTTTAATCTGATGAGTAAATTCGAGTTGCTTATTAATATCATAATATTTCATTTGACCAAAAAGGTGCTGGTCTTTGCTCGATAAAAAATTGCCGTAATCATCTGTTACTTGATTACTCAGCAAGGACAAACTCACAACGGGCAAAGTGTGCTGGGCATTGATAAAAACATCATGGACTTGTTCTTTGGAAACTTGGCGCCTGCCAAAAAAAACTGCCATCCGCAAAACAGTCGATTCTGAAATAGTCACCGCCCCAGTAAATTCAGGAGATTCGTGAGTGGGTATTGAGCCATCGCTTGTGTAACGAATTTTACCTAGGAAAAAAGAGCTAGCTTTAAAACTAAGGGGAGCTGTAAAAAAATTACCTGCCGGTTCAATTTTAATTGGCTGTCGCCAAACTTTAAGAAGCCACAGGCTAAAAATTATTAACAAGCCTATTGCTAAGATGAGCAACTTCGGCAATTTACTAGTAAAAATATTTTCTTTGATTAACATAACTAGCTACATAATTGCGGGTGGATTTTTTCTACTCCCATGACATATTTTGAAGATTTTGCGATCTGAATCGGCATAGTGCGCGCAATTTTTTGCAAAGCTACATCATCCTGAATTTTATACTTACATTCCAAAACACTAAAATCAAAAAAACGCCAAGGCCGTAATTGCAAATAATCACGCATCCGCCGTGCGCCAATCCGCTCATCAATGGTAATTCTCACTTTAGCAGTGGGGGAATAAAAATAAGCGCGCTGATAAACATTATTCAAAACTGGCTGGAATGCTCTAGCTTCTTCAATTTTACCTGATAATTTTTCTTGAACTAATAAAGTTAACTCATCAAGCCAAGCTCTGAGATTTTTTTGATGATTCACCAAAGGATAAATTTCTTTTCTAATCATTTCACCAGAGCGCATCTTGATTTCCAGTTGCACTTGTTCGCTGTAATTAGCGGAGCCATACCAACGTACTCGCACTTTTTGTCGATTAGCATCACCATTGATGTTTTGTTGAAAATATTCGAAATCAGGAGTATCAAAATAAATGGAATTAACTTGACGTTTGTAATAGATTTTTTGGAAACTCTGATCACTTAAAAGCAGAAAATTTTCAAGCTGCCCCGCGGAATAATCGCCACTTAAGTATTTTCTTTCGTAACGATAGTAAGCAGCAGCACTTTGCGACATCTTAGCTGATTATACAATTAAATCAGCGGTCTTTTTTAAGGGTATTTTATTAAAGTCCTTTTTGTTAAAATTCTTTGACTATGGAAACCTGGCAAGCATTTATTTTAGGCATCATTGAAGGACTGACTGAGTTTTTACCAGTTTCTTCAACTTTTCATCTCATTTTTGCCAGTCAGTTTCTAGGTCTTGAAAACAGCGATTTTTTGAAAATGTTTGAGGTCTTTATTCAGGCTGGAGCGATTTTAGCTGTACTCATTTTATATATTAAAGAACTAATCAGTGATCGAGAGTTGATTAAAAAAACAATCTTGTCTTTTATTCCCACAGGCACAATTGCTTTCCTGCTTTATCCGGTGATTAAGAATGTTTTTTTTGAGAGTCAGAGCCTGATGTTAAGCACTTTTATTTTCTTTGGTTTAATTTTCCTAATTTACGAGCGTTATGATCAAAAGCGCTCATCAACAAAGAAAGAACTCAAGCAAATTAGCTACACTGACAGTTTGTTAATTGGTCTTGCTCAAGCTCTGGCAATTATTCCTGGAGTTTCCAGATCTGGCATTATTATTTTAGTCATGATGATAATGGGTTATAAACGTGACCATGCTGCTAAATACTCTTTCTTTTTGGCTTTGCCCACTATCTTGGCAGCAGCCAGCTTAGATCTCTTCAAATTACAAATCATTACCCCGCTTCTTGTTGAAGAAATGCGAGCTTTGGCAATTGGCTTCATTAGTGCGCTATTAGTCGCACTTCTAGTTTTGAAATGGTTCATTCGTTTTCTGCAAAAAAACACCTTATCTAGCTTCGGCTTTTATCGAATTGCTTTGGGTCTATTGTTGGTCTGGCTCATCTAAAACGTGTTAAAATCAAGATCTGTGCTTGTAAAACAACTTTCACCAGCTTGGAAAAACGCCCTCAAACACCTTTACATCAATCCTTTGGAGGCTTGTAATTTAAACTGCAAAATTTGCTATACTAAGAAAACTAAAGCCGTTTTGAGCAATGAAGAAATTTCTAATTTCATTGCCAGGTATCAAACTAGCCAAAAACTAGAATCTGTGACTTTTTGTGGCGGCGAAGTTTTTTTACTGCGTGATTTTCCCACTTTGGTCAACCAATTGACAGCGCAAAATTTGCTAGTCCAAATCATCAGCAATGGTACTCTCGATCGTTTAACAGAAATTGCTCAGCCCAACCTAGTCAATCTCATCATTTCTCTCGATGGTTTAGAGGCTTATCATGATCAAAATCGCGGTCCAGGTAATTTTGCCAAAAGCATTGATTTTCTAAAAAAAGCACTGGCTCTTGGTTTTCACATTGAAGTTTTTTCAATTGTGACTCGAGAAAATTTAGCTGCTATTCCTGAATTTGAACAAGTTTTAAGCAAAACCCTAGGTAAAAAAATCGACATCACCTATCATCCCCGCAAACCCCTAGCATATTTGCAAAACCATCCAGTTTCCAATGTGCTAGGCCAAATCAATAATTTCAACTTCTTAAGTCGAGCTGAACTCAAAACCTTGTTCAAAAGTAAAATCACTTTTCCTCCACGAAATTTAGGCTGTTATCAAATCTCTCTAATGTCAAATAAAAAAGTTTATGCTTGCTGTGAGGGCATTCGCCCTTTGGGCGATCTTAAAACTCCAATCCCGACACTCATTGCCAATTTGCAAAAACGGATTTGTCACGGTTGCAGCGAAGCAGACTTTATTTGTGGTTTTCAAGATATTTTTTCTAAGATAGAATAACCGAATGCTTGCTTTTATGAAGCGATTGACTTTGCCACCGGCGAGTGAGGATCGTAACCAACATTTATACCAAAATAATTTATTTTATTTACAATTCTTGAGTGTTTTCCGCGCCCTGTATTTTATGGTTCCGGTCTGGGTTTCGATGGAATTAGAGTACATTAGCTTGACGCAAGTGGCGATCATTGACATCATTATTTTATTTAGTGCTTTGATTTTAGAATTGCCAACTGGAGCTCTAGCTGACTTGATCGGTAGAAAAAAAAGCATTAGTATTGCTTTTCTGATCAGCGCTTTAGCCTATTTTTTGTTTGCCTACGCCAACAGTTTTACTTTGTTTGTTTTAGCGGCTTTAGGCTTTGGCCTAGCTGACGCTTTATTAAGCGGCTCATTGGAGGCCTTGGTTTTTGACACTTTGAAACAAAATCAGCGAGAGCACACGTTTAGTGAACTTAGCAATAAATACTCTCTGATTTTCAATTACAGTATTTTTGTCGCCATTGTTGTCGGCGGTATTTTATATGAAGATTTTCCTCGCCTGCCCTCTATTTTGACTGGCTGCGCGATGATCATCGCCGGTTTAATTTCCCTCCGTTTAATCGAGCCTGATATTGATAGTGAAAAATTTACATTAAAAAATTACATCCTCCAGACTAGAATGGGCTTCAAAGAATTATTTAAAAATAAACAAGCTCGCGATATTTCTGTTTTTTATATTTTAGTCGGTGCTTTTACCTGGCCAATTGTCCTAAGTTTTAAAAATTTTGCCCTGGTTGATTTGGGTCTTACCGAAAAAAACATTGGTTTTATTTTGGGTTTCGTTTCCCTTTTCGCCGTACAAATTTTGCATTTAATGATTAGAAAAAAAGTATTCGACAATCTTAAAATAGTCTTTTTATTGCCAGCCTTGATTTTAAGCGTGGTTTTGCCGCTTAGCTTTTTTTACCAAATTCCACTTATTATCGGTATGGTTTTTTTCGTGGCCCTGGTTTCTTCGATGCGCTGGAATGTCCTAGGCAAATTAAGCAATCAATGTTACAGTTCCAAAAATCGCGCTACTGCCATTTCCAGTTTAAGCATGATGATTAGTTTAGCTTACATTGCCATTTTGGCTTGTTTCTCTTGGTTAAATGAATTCACCCAAGATTCAATTAAAATTATTTTTTTACTGATGGGCTTAGGAAGTATTTTTTTCCTTTTACCGATTTCTTGGAAATTGGCTAAAAAATACCAGGGTCGCAGTTTTGTCACTCACCTTGATTAGCCGCTGCTTAAAAAAAGCTAGCTAGCTCGCAAACGAAAACTTGGCACTGCCCACAAAGTGGCCAGCATTATCGTAAAATCAGTGCTGATTTGAAGTAGTGGTAAAAAATACCAGGACTCTCGACAATTGTGGAAATTCTTTGCAATACTCCAAAGTAAGTAAAGTAAAAATAAACTAAAAAAATAAATTGGCGGCAAACTCAAAAAAAGAATCATAAATAAAAAATATCGAAGAAAAATTAAAACTACTTTTGGTCGGACAATTCCAGCTTCAAGATCACTTTTGGCAAAAGCAGCAATTTTTTTTAGAAATGCAATCCAAGTGTGTGGGGGTTCCCAAAAAACTAAAGCATTTCTAGCGAATGCAAACTCAATTTTTTGCTGTTTTAAACGTAACATCAATTGATAATCTTCACTTAATTCCAATTTTTCATTCAAGCCGCCCACACTTTCCCATAGTTTGCGTTCAATTAATAATGAGCGCGTAGTCGGCATGAAATTTTTGGCATTTAAGTTCTTAGTTAGTTGTAAAAAATAGGGCACCACCGCTGCTTCGAACCGGGTCTGACTGTTACCTCGAAAATGACCGCCAACAACTTTTTTACCTGATTTAACTAATTCTTTGGTTAGTTCTTCCAACCAAAATCGATCGAGTTGACTGCCCGCATCAGTCAAAGCTAAGTACTGCGCCTTAGTTTGTTTGGCAGCAAAATTACGTGCTTGGCTGCGATTAGATTTTTTTCTAAAAAGTCGAATTTTTAAATGCGGATTTTTTTGACTAAAATCTTCGATCATGACATCGGTGCCATCTGTTGAACCAGCATCAACAATGATAAACTCCTGAGCCAGAAGGCTTTGCTTACGATAACTTTCTAAGAAATCAAGAATGTTATTTTGTTCATTCAAAACTGTTGCTATCAAAGCAAGCGAGATTTTTCTATAATCAGTCAACTGACTTGGCATACCTAATAGGCACTATAGCTTTTATTGCGGAGCGAGTCTAGAGATAATTCAATCGCTATGAAGGCTCTAATCATTACCGAATCTTACTTGCCTCACCTTGGCGGCGTAGAAAAACATATTGCCGGAATCAAGCCCCATTTAGAACAAGCCGGCTTTGAACTCAAGATTTTTGATAAAGGAGCGATTTTCAAAAATCGTCCTTTGAAAAAATACTTTGGCCTGCTAGAAATTTGGTGGGCGCTATTTAAAAAAATAAGTTGGATCAATGAAGCAGAGGTAATTTTTATTCACGACGTTTTTATTTATTATTTGCCTTTCAGATTGCTATTTCCCAGGAAAAAAGTTATCACTACTTTCCATGGTTGGGAAAAAATTTATCCAATCCCATTTAAAAATATACTATATAAAAAAATTGCACAAAAACTCTCTGATCAGACCATTAGCATCGGCTCTTACATCAATAAATATTATCATCTGCAAAATAAAAACAATCATATAAGTTATGGAGCAGTAGATTTACCCACTGTCAAAATTGCTTCAAAAGCCAAGGAAAAAAACAGTTTTTTATTTGTAGGTAGATTAGAAAAAGATACTGGTTTAGCAATTTTTTTAGAGTTTTTAGATATTTTAATTGAGAAAAAAATAATTTTTTCTGTAAAGTTTTGCGGTGACGGGCCAATGAAAAAAAATTGTCTGCAGTATGGTCAAGTCTTGGGTTTTGTCGATCCTAGCAAATTTTTAGCCAAATCAGAATTTTGTTTTGCCGGTGGCTATTTATCTATTCTAGAAGCCATGGCTTACCAAAACCTTGTTTTTTGTGCTTTCGATCACAAATTAAAAAAAGATTATCTACTTGAGAGTCCTTTGGCTGAAAATATTATTTGTGCTGATCAGGCTCACTTGCTTTTCGAAAAATATTATCATTTGCAAAATAAAAATCAATTTGTGCAAGCTAATTTTGATTTAGCCAAGCAGTTTAGTTTTGCAAAATTAACTAATATATATATCAAAGCTAGTCGAGAAGAATGAAAAAAAGTTTAATTTTCCTCATCTTTTTATCCCTTATTTCTTTTGTCTTAATACTTGGCATATTACAAAATTTTTTAGTGCTCAAATACTTGAAAGAAAACAATTTGGCTAAAGCTGCTACTATTAGCAAAAGTGCCGTTTTCTTACCAAGAACCCTCAATTTACTCACTTTCAAACAAATTGAAATTTTTAAATTGTGGGAACTTGCTATTGAAGAAAGTAAAAATCTGCCAAGCTTAATTGGCGATGTGCAAAATTATTTTACTCACGCGCTCAATAATGAAAAAAATAATCCGGAATTAACTAATAAAATTACCAAGCATTTAGAAAAAATAAATCAAAAATTAAATAAAATTGATATCAAGGCATTAAATGATGTTAAATCAGTTCTTAATGATTCGTTTTTAATTGCTCAAAAACTCTTACAAAATGACCAAAAATATCTAGTCATCTTACAAAATAGCGATGAGCTGAGAGCAACTGGTGGTTTTTTTGGTTCCTTTTTTGTTTTAGAAAGCAAAAATGGGCAAATCTCTCCCATAGAAATTCAAGATGTCTATGTTCCTGATGGACAATTTACCGGCTTTATTCAAGCTCCTCCAGGACTTAATGAGTACCTGAGTTCTGGCAGGGGTTTGCGCTTGCCAGATGCAAATTGGTGGCCAAATTTAGCTGATTCAGCAGAACAAATTTTGCACTTCTTCGAAACTGATCAAACAACAAAATATCAAGGCGTCATCGTCATCAACTTACAGGTGGTAGAGCAACTATTAGAACTTAGCGGAGCGATTTATTTGCCAGATTACAACACTTCCGTAGATAGTCATAATTTTGCCCAAATTGCTCGAGCAGATCGCAGTGAGTTTTTTCCGGGTTCTCAGGAAAAAGCCAATTTTCTTAATCATTTTTTCAAAATTTTCAAACTGCAACTAACACAAGGCTTAACCAAAAATCCTCACGCTAGCCTCGCTTTAGTACAAAAACTTTTTCAAGCAAAAGATATTCAAGTCTACAGCAGAGATGAAGAAATCGCTAAGATTATGCAAAAGTACAATCTTGCTGGTCAGATGTCAAACAAGGCAGAACTTTATTATTTTTTAGTAGAAAGTAACGTCGGCATCAACAAGGCCAATCGCTTGGTCGATAGACAAGTCAAAATCCAGATCGGAGAAAATATTGATAGAATCATTATCACTTGGCAAAACAGCAACTTTTTGCCTTACGTTAATTATCAGCGACTTTACACTGTTCCTCAAAGTGAAATTATTGACCTGAAAATCAACGGTTTATCAAATAAAATGATTGATCAAAATATTTTCATCACCAAAGAAAATCAACAATTCATGGAGTTTGGTTTCTTAGTCTCAGTCCTAGCTCAAAAAGAAACTCAAGTTGAAATTGATTTAAAAAATCCTTTGCCCTTCTGGTCTAAAAAAAAGCTCTTCATCCAAAAACAAGCTGGCTTAAAACAAGTTGATTACATCGTTACTTATCAAGAACAGAGTCGGCAATTTAAGCTCGCTAGTGATCAAAGCTTGATTTTCGATTAAAATACAGATTGAGCTTTGCACTTTAATGGCCTGTATTAAATACAAAGCTCAATATTTAGATAATTAAAGATATATATGGATCAAGATACACTCATCGCTAATTGCCACCAACTTCTGCTTGATTCTGATTTGAATGGCAAAAAAAAGCTCATTGCAGAAATTCAAAAAGAAAGTGAAGCTGCTGAATTCTGGCAGACTGAGTCTTCTCGAGAAAAAATGCAGCAATTATCTGGTTTACAAAAAGAAGTTAAGGTATTAGAAAAACTCGATCAACTCAGTACTGACTTACAAGCTGCGCAAGATCTGGGATTGCATGAAGAAAGTACAAAAATAGGCCAAGAACTAGACAAGCTTTTCAAAGAAGCCGAACTCAAACAGTATTTAAGTGGTAAATATGACCATTGTCAGGCAATTTTATCAATTCATCCTGGTCAAGGCGGCACTGAAGCCATGGATTGGGCAGAGATGATGAAGCGCATGTACCAAAGATATTTTGAAAGAAAAGATTGGAAGTATCGTTTTGTTGGAGAAATTCGAGGCGAAGATGCTGGCATTAAAGAAGCTATTTTTGAAATTGAAGAAGAATTTGCTTATGGCTACTTAAAAGGTGAACAAGGTACTCATCGCTTAGTCAGACAAAGTCCTTTTAATGCTGATCACTTGAGACAAACTTCTTTTGCTCTAGTCGAAGTTTTACCCCTGCTTAATCAGCAAACAGATTTCGCGCTCAAAGATGTAGACCTTGAATGGAATTTTACTCGAGCCGGTGGGGCCGGTGGTCAATCAGTCAATAAAACCAACTCTGCAGTCGAATTAACTCATTTGCCTAGCGGCATTACCGTTAAATGTCGTGAGGAACGTAGTCAAATTCAAAATCGAGAAAGAGCATTAACTATGCTTAAGGCAAAATTGGCCAAAATTGAGGAAGAAAAGTTTGAAAATGAATTACAGCAAGCCAAAGGCCAACATCAAAATGCGAGTTGGGGCACACAAATTCGCAATTATGTGCTTCACCCCTATCAATTAATTAAGGATACTCGTACTCAAGTTGAAACCAGTCAAAGCGAAGCAGTTTTAGACGGAGATCTGGACCAATTTGTCTTGAGTTTTATTCGTTCTAGAAAAAACTAGTTATTTTAAGTTAGAATAAAAGGACCTATGTATAAAATGAATTTGCAAAACGAAGAAAATCAAACAGCCGACCAAGAGATCTTGAGTCGCTTGGCAAACGAAAAAGGAGTTTTGGAAAACGAACAGAACGTTGACGAATTTTCCAATTTGCGTCAAAATCAAGATCTTATGACCAAACAAGCTAAAAAAACCTTTGTTATTATCTGTGCGGTTGCACTCATTGCCGGTACTTTGACCGGACTAGGTGCTTTCAAATTAAAAAACAAAAATACCAATCAACTTGCTTCGGTAGAAAATATTACAGTAGAAAATGCAAACCAAGTCAAAAATGGTGATGTTTTTGGCGTCCAAGATAAAGACACTTTTGCAGATAACGCCACTGGCTACATCGAAGCAGGAGGCATTGATGGTGAAGGCTCTCATAAGTTATTGAGAGAGGGAGGCGCCAGTCAAACCGTTGCTCTGACCTCATCAGTGGTTGATTTGGATAAATTAGTTGGTTTTGAAGTTAAGCTTTATGGTGAAACTCACAAAGCGGAAAAAGCGGGCTGGTTCATGGATGTTGGTCGAGTCGAAGTCATCAACACGCAGGCAGAAGCTCCTATTCAAACTTTAGACTAAACATGCTTAAATAGACTTCATGCCCATGATTGTTTTTAAAACTGTCAATAAGTTTTTTGCTGATCAGCCCACCGCCATTGTTGATTTCGACTTGGAAATTGAAGACGGAGAGTTGGTGGTAATCACTGGTCCCTCTGGCGCGGGCAAAACTACCTTAATGAAATTGTTAATTAGAGAATATTTGCCCACTAGCGGCGAAATTACTTTTGCCAATTGGCAATTAAATCAGCTCAAAAACTCGCAAGTTCCTGAGTTGCGTCGACAAATCGGCGTCGTTTTTCAAGATTACAAATTAATTGAAGACATGAACGTTTGGGAAAATATTGCCCTACCTCTTTATATTAGCGGTAAAAAAGAAGCAGAAATCGAATCAAGAGTCACTGATTTGTTAAATCTAATCGGCTTAGCTGACAAAGCTCTCAATTTCCCCAAACAGCTTTCTGGCGGAGAAGCTCAACGAGTGAGTATTGCCAGAGCTTTAGCCGTAGCCCCCAAAGTAATTTTTGCCGATGAACCGACCGGCAACTTAGATAAAGATGCCACTTTGAAAATTACTAGGCTTTTGAAAAAAATCAACGAATTGGGGACCACTTTGCTTTTTGCTACTCATGATCAATTAGTTTTAGACGAATTGAAAAATCACAAAATAGTTCACTTAGAAAAACCAGAGAAAAAAGTAGATAAAGTAGAAAAAGACAAAGATCACGAAGCTGAGAAAACCAATCCTGCTCATAAAATTGAGTTAAAAAAAACTAAAAAAGAATCAGCCAAGCAAAACAAAGCTAAGGAAAAAAATGAAAGCACTTAATTCTGCCCTTGTTGCCATTCGTCGCTCACCTTATCAGAGTACTTTGACGATTTCGATGCTCACCATCACTTTTTTTGTAGCCTATTGTTTTGCCTTACTAAGTATTGGCAGCGAGAAAATTTTATCTTTTTTTGAAACTCAGCCTCAGGTCATCGCTTTTTTGAAGCTCGAAGCTAAAACTGAAGATGCAGAGCGCATTAGCCAAAATATGCAAACAAAAGCCTATGTCAAAGAAGTGAAGGTGGTTACTCAGGAAGAAGCTCTACAACTTTATCAACAAGAAAACCAAGATGACCCACTTTTACTCGAATTAGTGACTGAGGAAATTTTGCCCGCCAGCGTGGAAGTTGCCGCCAAAGATGCTAAAAGTTTAGATGCAATTAAAAACGACCTGCGAGCAGAAAGCATGGTTGAAGACGTAGCCTTACAAGAAGACGTCATCAATAATCTAGTACGTTGGACTAACGCCATGCGTTTGATCGGTCTGTTTTTATTAAGCGCTCTGACCTTAACTTCTTTTTTTATGATTATGACCACTATCTCCATGAAAATTTCTGCTAAACGCAAGAATATTCAAATTATGAAATTTGTGGGTGCATCCAACACTTATGTCAGTCGTCCCTATTTATTGGAAGCCATGGTTATCAGCAGCGTCGCCAACGTGATGGCTTTTGCAATTTATGGAGCGGCAATTCTTTACCTTAATCCTTGGCTAGAAAACTTTTTAAATGGTGTAATCTCATTACCATTGCCTTGGCAGTTTTTTGCATATCAATTTGCTGCTGGATTTGGATTAGCCATACTGCTTGGTCTGATTGCCAGTCAAAGTGCTGTCGCGCGCATGTTAAAAAAATAAACCATGAGAAGATTTTTAAGCCTTCTGCTCCTCTCACTAGCGTTTTTGTTATCTAATTCTAGTCTGGCTTTGGCTGAGGATTGTGATAAAAGATATGATTGTGATGAAAAAAAAGATAACTATGAGAGTTGTCTGGAAAGCTTGGAAAATTGTTGGCAAACCAAAGTTAATCAAGTTCAATCAGAAGCAAATACTCTTCAATCTGCAATCAATATTTTGAATGGTCAAATTCGTTTGCAAAGCATTAAAGTTCAGCAAACCGTTGCTGAAATTAATAGCTTGGAAAGAGAAATCACGGAATTATCCGAAAGAATTGAAGGTTTAGGTATTTCCTTAAATCGCCTTAGCGAAATTTTGATTAAAAGAATTCGGGCAAATTACAAACAAAGTCGCCTGCCCTACAAAAATAACATCTTTGCCTCAGATTCCTTCAATGATTTCATTAGCCAACATCGTTACTTAGATTTAGCTCAAGATCAAACACTTGACTTGATGAAAAAAACTGAGCTACAACGTCTTACTTATAATCAACAAAAAGAACTTAAAGAAACTAAACAACAAACAGTAGAAAAGAAAAGACAAGATTTGCAAAGTCAAAAAAATGTTCTTGATTCTCAAAAAGCAAGTAAAGATAGTTTGCTACGAGAGACAAAAAATAGTGAAGCTGTCTATCAACAAAAATTAGCTGAAGCGCGAGCAGAATTAAATGCTATCAGAAATATCGTGGCTGGTTTAGGTACTGAGACAAAAGTGGGAGAGATAAAAAAGGGCGATAGAATCGCTGCAGTAATTCAAGGAAAATCAGCCTGTTCGACCGGCACGCACCTACATTTCGAAGTTGCTCAAAGTGGCGCTCGTCGCAATCCATTCGATCTATTAAAGAATATAAGTCTTAAATGGGACAATATTGATCCATCTAAAAATGGCACTGGCGATTGGAATTGGCCACTTAATGATCCAATCCGCGTCACTCAAGATTATGGTCATACCTCATATTCACGTCGCTATGCCAATGACATCCACACTGGCATAGATATTGTCAGTACTAATGCCATTGTAAAAGCTGTTGAAGATGGAGAACTATATAGAGGCAGTATGGCCTGTGGAGGAGGTGTCTTAAAGTACGTCAGAGTCAAACAAAAAGATAATTTTGACACTTATTATTTACACGTTAATTATTAAGCTAATCTAGTCAAAAACTAAAAATTTGCTAATATATTACCCATGTCGCAAAGCAAACCCCAATACCTTGATCAAGCATTTGACGAGGAACTCAAAAAATTATAAAAAATTTTCATCAAAAAACACAAAGATTACGGCAAAGACAATATTTTGGATAATGGCGAATTAGGCATTATTTTTCGTATTAACGACAAATTACGTCGTTTGCAAAATTTAGCTAGCAAAGGCAGTGAGCCAGAGAATGAAAGTTGCTATGAAAATTGGCAAGATATTGCCGTTTACGCAGTTATTGCTTTATTACTACGAGATGGACGCTTTAAAGATTTGGACCTAGATCCACAAAAATAGCTAAATTAACTCGCTATTTTCTTCTTTGGAAACTTCTTTTTTCGATCGCTCCAACACATAGATATCTTGGTGGTAATCATTCTCACCAACAAATTCTGCTTTACCTTGAATAATTTTTTCAAAAGGTCGACAAGCAAAGCATCCGGCTTCTCCGTGGGGACATTTGAAACGCTCCAGTTGGCGAGCTAATTTCATTTCTTTGGCAATTTTTAAAATCTGAGCATGAGCAGTTGCTAAATCAGGCAAAGTTTTTTCAACTATTTTGCCCGTTTCCAGATACCAATAGCTAGCTTTACTAACTTGGCGATGCTGACAGTTGTGTACCAAAAGATGATAAATTGGCAACTGCAGGGAGCTTTCATTTTCTTCATTTTTACTGGTTTTAAAATCAATAATATTGACCCCGTCATTCTCCTTGAGATATTCCAACCAATCAATTTTGCCACAAAGAATAATGCCCTCTTCTTCGGACAACCAGTAGTGTGGCAATTCTTCTTTGATTTTGACTGCTAAATTTGCTAAAGGACCTGGCTGATCCATCACTTTTTGCAGCATGGCTCGGCCTCTTTCTAGATATAAGGCTTCAACTTCTTGATTAAAAAAACCGCCTTTTTTTCCAGCAAGCTTTTGCCAGTGACGGTCAAGCTTGACGATTAAAGACTCTTTGAAACGCTCTGGACCAGTTAAAACCGATAAAGATTCCAAAACACTATGCACCGCTTGACCCAAAGCCAAGGGAGGCGACATTAGCTGAATTTTGTGACGAGTTTTGGGATCCTTGTAAACATTCTTGAGATAATAGGCGCGTGGACATTGTAAAAAATCGCTAATCGAAGTGTGAGAAACCCAAACTGCAGTGTATTGATCAGGCATAGACTTACATTTTACTACATTTTGCTGGTTTTCTTGCTATAATCTACTGAGAATCGGGCACCTTAATATAGTCACACTCAACAAAAATTGTTTCTCCCTCAAAAAAACAGTTTTTGTTTTGCTCAGTGAAGTCGCTGTTAAAATACATAATTATGTATTAAACTTGTTTAATCAGAGCTCCTTCAATGGACTATATTAAGATGCCCAATTCTCTAATAAAAAAAGTTTATGTCAGACACCACTACTCCCACTGAAAATGTCCCCACTCCTCAATTAAATCAGGTCCTTAAAGAAGAAAAAGTCGTGGAACTCAAAGAGTTGTCGACTTATGCTAAAGAATATACTAGACAATACCAAATGGATTGGGAATATCATCATCGAGCCATTATTTCTCCCCTAGAAGTTGACGAATTGGCTTCAAAAATTGCCGCCGCTTATGAAAAAGTGCGCAAGGTGATCGATTGGAAAGAAGAAAATTTATTGCGTCGTGGTGCCATTGAACGTATTCTTAAGCGTCGCTTAGTTTCTGAGCTCTACGGAATTAGCATTTTACCAAATCTTAATGCTCAAGAAATGGCTGAGCCCATGATTCTAGAGCTGATGCGCAGCGGCTATTTTGATAACGGTAAAATTGCTAAAAAACAAATTAAAGAAATTGAGAATATTTTAAACAAATACATTCGCATTTTAGATAGTTCTCGTTTTCCTAAAGCGATCAATAAAAAACACGTTAAAAATAAAATGGAGTTTTATACTTGGATGTTGGAAATCGCTGCTTGTGAAATTGAGGAAGTACTTGCCCCAGCTTTTAAGGAAAATGCTTTACTCAATTTGATGACCAACGTCATTTTCGAGCGCAATCGCATTTTACCAACCGATCGTCTCAGTGCGCTAGACAGATTAGTGCAGACTTACATTGCTTGCATGCGTACTTTATATAATTTTGATGATCCCATTATTTCCTATAATGTGATTAAAATTCGTTTTCCTTTTTGGGTTGAGGAAACTGAAGTCAGCATCAATCAAGTCATCGATCAAGTTCATGACATTCGCCAACAAATTGAAACTGACCTTAACAACGAAGATGGTAAACAATTTTTTAAATTGGCTGGCAAATATGATGCTGCCTATCGTATCATCGGCGACGTTTTGGATCAAATTAATAGTACGCCCGCCATCGTCAAAGAAAAATTGGCCAATCCAGATCAATTAAAAAAAATGGTTGAAGAAGTTTATTTTAAGCGCAAAGCTAGTCTAAAAGGTCGTTTGTTTCGCAGCGCGATTTATTCTACTCTGTCTATTTTTGTGGCCGGCATTGCTAGTTTCATTATTTTTGAAGGACCAGTGGCCAGATTGGCTGGTTTAGATTTTAGTTGGCTGGCTCTATTCATTGACTTATTAATTCCTAGTTTAGTAATGTTTCTATTGGTTATTTTTATTCGTCCACCTAAAGATCAAAACTTAAGAATTGTGCAAAAAGAAATTGCCAAAATTATTTATCAACAAAACAGCGAAGATGTCTACGAAATTGATTTCCGTCGTCAAAAAAATAAAATTTTAAACGGCATTTTCTTCGGCATTTCAGTTTTGTGTGGTGCAATGAGCATGTGGTTCATTTTTTGGTTATTTGAAATCGGTAAAGTACCTTGGACTTCGATGTATATTGACACCGTCAATGTAGCCATGGTGGTCTTTGCTGCTATGGCTATCAAACAAAAATCCAAAGAAATTACTATTGAGGATCACGGCAATTTTATCGAATTTTTGCTAGAGTTGTTTTCTATTCCTCTAGCTAAAATTGGCCAATGGTTTTCTGCTAAATGGAAAAAATACAATATATTTTCAGCACTTTTTACGGCTGTGGTTGATCTACCATTTTCTGCTTTAATTCGTATTGTCGAAGACTGGCGCAATTTCTTGAAAGAACGTAGCTCAGAAATGCATTGAGCCCTTTTATTTTGATGAGAAAGAGCAGTTTTCTGTTATAATCACCTAGTATTTTTAACAAGGAGGCATCGCATAGTGGCCAATTGCACAGGTTTGCTAAACCTGACCCCTTTTGGGGTTCCTGGGTTCAAATCCCAGTGCCTCCGCAACAATCGAAAAGTTCTGATAGACCCGTCTAATACCCTCAAATGGGTTGATGGGGCTTGCTAAATTTTCCTGATTTGAACATTTTTTAGTTTAACAGCCGTGTAAGTGAGAAAAAATAAATTATTGACATTTATCTCACTTTATTTACCATTTTTAATAAAAGGAAGTAAATAATTTATGAAAATTGCAGTAGTATTCTCAACGCTATCTGGAACCACATTATTAATTTCAGAAAATATTGTGAGTTACTTAAAAGATAGCAACCATAAAGTAAAATTATTTGATGCCATGAGTGTAGATCCGGATGATTTAAAAGACTATGATTTAGTTTTTTTTGGAAGTTCTACCTATGGCAATGGCGATTTAAATCCTATTACAGAGTTATTTCTTTCCACAGCAGATTCACAGAGGCATAATTGCAATAATACACGTTTTGCTTTTTTTTCACTTGGAGACTCCAGTTACCCAAATTTTTCTACAAGTGGTCAATTAAGTAGTGAAAAAATTTCATCAATGAATGGTAATGTTCTTAAACCAATTTTTAAGATTGATGGATACCCGAATGAGGATACTTTTAAAGGAGTAAGAGAATGGGTTGAAAGTATTATTGAACAACTTAAATAAATATAATGTGAGTGATAAAATCACAACTATGACAGAACCAATCAGTACTCTCACAACTCACCCTCACAAGACTGCCACATTAGTCTCTTATCAAGAAGGATCAGTTGTTAGCCGAGAGATTGTGAGAACCCCCAAAACTACCATTACCGCATTTGCCTTTGCCAAAGGACAGGGATTGAGTGAACACACCACCCCTTTTACTGCTTTTGTGCAAATACTAGAGGGGGAAGCAACTATTTCAGTAAATGGAAAAGCTCATCTGGTAAAAGAAGGTGAAGCACTTATCATGCCGGCAAATTCCCCTCACGCATTAAAGGCAACCCAGCAATTCAAAATGTTGCTTACTATGATTAAGTAAGATTGCTAAATAAATTTTCACTGTAGGCGAGTTTAGTTGCACAGATGTTGATAAGTAATAAAAATTTTTATTACAACGCATATGATGAAAAACCTTATTGTTAGACGTATTTATGATGACTTTAGTGAGAACAATTACCATCGAATCTTGGTAGATCGGTTTTGGCCTCGAGGTATTAGCAAAAAAGACGTTTGTATTGATAGATGGGAGAAGGAAATTGCCCCACCGCGAGAGTTGGTTGTTTGGTTTCATCAAGACAAAGAGAAAAGGTTTGAAGAATTTGAAAAAAAGTATACAACTTATTTAGAAGACCATGCTAATTTAGTTGCGGATATAACTCGTAGAGAGGGAGGTGTGGCTCTAATAACTGCTGTTAAAGATATAGAACACTCCCATATTCCGTCTTTGCTGCGATACATTAAAAACATGCATAATCTTTATTAGTGTCATTTACTAACTTGCAAAGTATGCTCTTCTCAAAATTATTTACTCGCACTGATGGTAGTTATAATTATTCTGACTAGTTCTTTAGCAATGTACTTTTAATCCATAAGAACAGAAATTATTGTTGATCTAAATATAACCAACGCTGTCAGCCATTTTTCTTTAGAGGTTATCATTAAAGTGCTTGCACAAATTCCTATTATAAAAAGACAAGCTATTTCTTACTCAAATTTTAATGCTTCGCAAGGTCAGAAAATGAGCTAAAATGGCTCTTAGACCTATAACTACTTGAGGTAAATGTCGTGCGGTACAAATCCCTTCGTCCCCGCATCAATCGAAAAGTTCTGACAGACCCGTCTAATACCGCTAAATGGGTTGATGGGGCTTGCTAAAATTGCTCGGTTTGAACATTTTTCGTTTCAACAGCCTCGTAAGGTGTGGCAAATGCAGTTACAAGGATAATTTCTTTCTATTTTTTATTTTTCTTCACTAATTTATCTGCAATGATATTTCCATCTTCTAGCTCTATAATTCTGTCCGCCACTTGTGCATATTCTGGTTCGTGAGTCACCATGACAATAGTCTGACCTTCTTGATTGAGTTTTTTAAAAATTTCTAAAATTATTTCTGAAGACTCCGTATCCAAATTAGCAGTTGGTTCATCTGCAAACAAAATTTTGGGGTTGTGAGTGATGGATCTAGCAATACTAACCCGTTGTTGTTGTCCTCCTGAAAGTTGATTGGGTAAGTTATCTGCTTTATCTTCTAGTCCCACTTTTTTCAAAGCTTCTTCAGCTCTCTCCATTGCAGTTTGCTGATCAATTCCCTTCATGATCATCGGTAGAGCTATGTTCTCACTAGCAGTCAAAGAAGGTAGGAGTGCATAATCTTGGAAAATATAACCAATATTATTACGACGAAAAACAATCTTCTGATCTTCTTTGAGAGCAATGATATCGTTTTCATCGATAGATATTTCTCCAGAGTTCGGTCTGTCAAGTAAACTCATTTGATAAAGAAGAGTACTTTTACCAGATCCTGACTTACCAGTAATAGCCACAAATTGACCTTCTGGAATGCTAAAGATTAGTTCTTTGAGAGCAGTTAGTTCTGTATCTCCCATCTGGAATTTTTTTATTAAATTTTTGACTTTAATCATATTTTATTTTCCTAAAATTGAATCGAGAGTGTTTTGTCTAGTTACCAATCTCGCTGGGATGAATCCAGATATTAGAGAAGTAATAATTAGAATTATACCCCTAGTTAAAATGTCTCCATTGGTAACAGCCAGTCTTCCTTCTGCGATGGGTAAAACTAAAGGGTGAATGTCTAAATATGGCTTCAAAAATCCCATAAGAAATAAGCTAGCCAGTAACACTCCAGACAAAGCATAAAACAAAGATTGAATGACATAAGAAATCTCAATTGCCTGGGCAGAAATACCAATTCCTTTCAGAATCCCAATATATTTTCTTCTAGTGATGGCATTCACAAAAATAACAATAAAAATCGTAATTGCTCCCACAATCAAGGCAATAACACCCACCAAGTTACCTAGTAATTTAAAAGTTTTAGTGATATCAGCGCTACTACCAGGCACCGCCTCATCCGCTGTTTGAATGGTGATATCTTGATTTTTTTCTAAAATATTTTGTAAATATGATCTGGACTCATTCACTAAATTAGCAGAGGTCAACTTAATGGCAATTTCATTTACATCTAAATTCTCTTGATTTTTCATCTCTCTAGCAGCCACATCTACTACAAAAATCCTTGAGTCAATAGTATTATTGCCAGTTCCAACAATTCCTTTAATAATAAATTCTTTTTGGGTTTTGCCGACTATGATATTGATCACAGAGCCCACTTCAGCATTTTTTAGTTTTTGTTCTGTACTACTATCAGGCCGATTGGAATATTTTTCAAATAAATTTTTACCCACCAAAACTGAGTTAAAATCTGTATCACTTAAATATTCACCCTCAATAACTTTTTTTGATAAATCTGTCACTTCATTCTCTTGCGCAAAATTTATCCCGGTCAAAACAGCTTGTGAGTTTTCTACGATATCGGTTGTTTCTGTTCGAGTACGATGACCGTATTCAACTTTAGCAGGGGTAGTTATTCTAAGTGTGTAACTGTCTAAATTTGGAATTGTTTCAACCGCAGAAGTAATATCTTGGGTTTGTTCAATAATTGATTTTTCAGTACTTGGAGTAATAAAAAGATCTGCTGAGTAATATTGTTTAAATGAACCAATCATGCCTTGAGCTAGACCTAGCAGTAGTCCTCCGATCAAGACCATGTTTAAAAAGGTTAAAGACATTACAAAAATAATCAGTAGTGTAGTCCAAGGATTGCTGCGTTTTAAATCCCTGATTGCTAAAAAACGGCCGACAGTAAATGATGCATTTGTTTTATTCATGTTTTTGTTTTAACTAATCAGTAACAGCTAAAATTTCTAAACCCTCTGGTAACTCGCTAGCGATCTCTGTCTTTGTCAATCCTTGGTAACCCAAATTAACTTTTACTAAATCTTCTTGCTTATTTGCCTTTTTTAAATAAGCCTGATTATCTTGATATAAAATTGCTGAATTGGGCACACTCACCACATCATTTTTTTCATAAGTGTTAATAGTAATGGTAGCTGTCATGCTCGGTTTAATTTCTGATGAAGTGAAATCAGTTAATTCAATACGAACGTCATAAGTGGTTATCCCAGCAGTTGTAGTACCGATAGTATCAATTGCTGTAATTTTCCCAGTAAAAATAGTTTTTTTATCTGCATCAAATACTATTTGAGCTTCTTGGCCTTCTTTGAGACGAATGACATCAATTTCACTAGCCTTAGCAATGATCGAAGGTGTTTCTATGTTGCTTACTAATAGAACCGGTTGACCACCCACTTGACTAGCTACACCATCGCCAACACTCTTCAATAAATTGACCACTTTCCCGCTGGCGGGAGAGTATACGGTTTTACTTTTTGTGGCATCCAATGCGAGTTTGGCGGAATTAACTAATGCTTGAGCAGAAGCAATGTTTTGGTCGGCCTGTTTATACTGATTTTCTGTATTTTCAAATTCTTTGCGAGTTGTAGTTACCGCTGACTTTATGCTCTCAATTTCAAGTTGTGTATATGGTTCTTTTGTAGTTGGGTTATCACCACTTTCTGCTAAACGATCGTTCATCAAGTTTAAATTATTTTCAGCATCTAAAAGTGCTTTTTGTTTGACCCACATGGTAGCATCAGCGGTTTCTTTGGCTTGTTTTGCAGTTTGTAAAGCGGTCACAGCTTGTTGATAATTGGTGTTTGCAGCAGCCTTTTCATCATCAGAGGCTGTGCTCTCAACATAAAAAAGAGGATCACCTTTTTGCACAGTGTCCTGGTTAGAAACAAAAAATTGAGAAATGACTCCATTTGTGGGAGAGAATACCTCTGTTTGAGAGGAAGCATTATAAGTGCCTGTTATTTTTACGGTTTCTGATAACTGACTTTTGTGTATAGTGTAAGTCAATCTTTCATCAGGCTGACGAAGAATTACTGATCTCAAAATTAGTAAGCCAATTAGTATTGCTAAAATTATTAGGTAGGAGCGATACTTTTTAATGGAATTCATATCTAATTTGATTTTGCTAAATTTATTTTTCATATTTTTGTAAAAAGTCTTCAAAAATGCTTACTACTGTTTCTAAATCCTTTGCTGAAATCGGAGCTAAAATTTGATTAGCTTTTTGTTCCATTCTTTTCAAAATTGAAGCCAAATGCTCTTCGCCATCACTAGTTAAAGATAAAAGAATTAAGCGACGATCATTCTTGTCATTTTTCCTAGAAATAAACTTGGATTTGATTAATCTATCAGTCATTTGAGTCAATGCTGATGGGGACATTTGCAATCTTAATGCTAGTTCACTGGCAGTAATAGGTGAATTTTCCTTAATGGTTTTTAATGTCTGCACTTGCAACATGGTTGGAATATTATCTTCATCACTATCATCCAATGTTTGATCTAGTATCTTTCTCATTTTCAGCATGGTATTGAAAAACTTAGAAAAATCTTTTTGTTGATTTGTTTTCATATTAGGATTGGTTTAAAATTATTTCATGTAATTAATATTTTATGTCATAAAGTAATTTTGTCAAGACTGTTTTTTTAAAACATAACTCTTGAATTAGTTTAGAAGTGAATCTTCGCAATACCCCGAATGTAAGTTAAAATGGCTCTTAGACCTATAACTACCAGAGGTAAATGTGTTGCGGTACAAATCCCTTCTTCCCCGCATCCTAAGATTTGAACTATAGTGACAGTCACTCAAAATATTTTTTTCGTATATCTTGATTAGTCCTCATTTTAATGTTATAATGACGTTACAAACGCACATTAAAATCATGTGGTTTGTGAATGAATCATAGTAAATTTATGTATGCTGTTTATTATGATTCATCCACAAGCTATTTGCAGCTCAAAGGATGAAAATCTTTTTGTAGGAGGGCCAAGATGGCCAAGTATTTTTATAACGGAAATGGGGATGCACTCCCCACCTCTTATGTAGAGGATGTTCAACAAGAATACAAAGGCACCACCATGGATGGAGATGCGGTCTACCACGTGACGTTTTTTGACGCACGTCGCCGCAAACACATCTCCTACGATACGGTTGTTTACCGTGGAGAACACGAGTATATCCCTGGCAGTGGTCACGAGCGTGATCATGGCAGTGAGAATATTTCTCGTTGGGACTCCGGCAATCGTGTAACTTGGCAAGAAGCGCTTCGCAGTCACACTCGCGATTTACTGCCATATAGCAGACGCTAATTGTCAAAAGGGGTCAGCCCGAAAGGGCTGACCCAATTCAAAACAAATAGCTTATAATCAAAGTATGTTATTAAAAGAAAACTACTCCTTTATTCATTTTCCAGTTACCAACAAAAATCCTGAAGAAATACTTTCTCTTTATTCTGAAGAATTCGCAATCAATAAACCAGAAACAATAACTCAGATAAAAACGATATTTGCTAATGCACTTCGAGATTATTTATCAGGAAAAATTGGAGAGTGGGAGCTAGGATCTCTTGCCTTTTCTTTGTCAGCTGATAAACAATTATCCTCCATAGTTAAACAAGATCAAAAACTTAGTAAGATTATTTTTGAATGTGTTGATATCAAATGGTTATCTGAAGGAAAAAATTTTGATCAATATAAAAAAGAATTACAAAATTTCTTAAATTCTATTACTAGTAATAAATAAGTAAAGCTTTTTTATACTGTCCCATTCGTCCCATTTCAAGATATAATTCTTGTTATAAAAGTTACATTTATAACGACGCACGGGTTCCAGACCCATCTGCTCCGCAACGATCGAAAAGTTCTGACAGACCCGTCTAATACCGCTAAATGGGTTGATGGTGCTTGCTAATTTTCCTTAGTTAGAACATTTTTCGCTTTAACAGCCGGTGTAACAAATTAAACCGAGAGTTGTAATCATCTCAAATGAGACTACCAAAGAATTGCGTTTCTTTATTAGAAAAAGCTCGAGACTCAGCAACGCAAGCAATTTCTAAATATAATGACCCAAGAAGCATATTTAGAACGGGGAACTTCTCGGTTCTCATGATTATAGCTTGGACAGCATTGCTTCATGCCTATTTTGAAAAAAATAAAACTAAGTACTTTTACAAAAAGAATCAATACAGATATCAAATAATTGATGGCGAAAAAAAGCTTGGGATTTGCAAAAGTGCTTGAATGAAATTTTTGATGAAAATAATCCCATACGTAAAAATATCGAGCTCTTCATAAGGTTAAGAAATAAGATTGAGCATAGAAATTTACCCGGTCTTGATCCTGAACTTGTCGGTGAATCACAGGCACTTGTTTTAAACTTTGAAGAATGGATAGCTCAAGAATTTGGTGAGAAATATTCATTATTGGAAACTATTTTTGTTCCAATTCAATTAACTTCTGCTCAGAGATCTCTTCCAAAAACTAAAATTGAAGAAAATGTTCTCAAGTTCATTCAAACTTATAGGAATGTTCTTGAGACAAATGTCATAAATTCGCTAAAGTACACTTTCAAAGCTTATCTCGTTCCCAAGATTGGTAACCACAGAACCTCATCAGATATGGCTATTGAATTTGTAAAATATGATGAAAGCAATCCTGAGGAGATAGAAAAATACAACAAGGCTATTGTTGCAATAAAAGAAAAAGTTATTCCTGTTGCAAACCTGAATCACTACAAACCAACTCAGGTGTTAGAGAAATTGGTAGAACGTGATTTTAGCAAAAACCAACACTGGCACGTGACTATGTGGAAAAAGTATAAGGTCGGGCCAGAACCAAATGCGATTAATAAATCAAACTGCAAATCAGAATACTGTATTTATGATAGCGCTCATTCTGATTATTTATACACTGATGCTTGGATAGACATGCTCATTGCAGATCTTCAAGGAAAAATGAATCTCTTGTAAAGAGAAAGAATTATTTATCCTGGAAATATAATAACTAATGATTGCGCAAAACAAAACACTCCTTTTTTATAAGGTCACATTTGTCTCATTTTTTCTCCGTTAGCCTGGTGATACAATTGATCATTGACGCGACTTTCTAGGTCTCATTTGTCCCGTTTTTGCTAAAATTACTCTAGAAGCCAGATTTTGGGAATGGGACAGCTATAACGACGCACGGGTTCCAGACTAGGATGCTCCGCAACAATCGAAAAGTTCTGATAAACCCGTCTAATATCGTTAAAAGTTTGATTTATTAGTTTTCATATAGAAATTTGATAAATGGTGAATAATAAAGTATCTAAAAACTATATGTCTGTGTTATTATAACTAAGAAAAATATATCTATGAAAACATTTGTTGTTATACCCACTATTAGAAATCTCGATATTCTGAAAAGTTGGGCAGAGGAGCTGGCTGCATGCCACCTTATTGTTATCGAAGATCATGATAATAAGGAGATTAGAATTCCAGAAGTTAAGTGTTTGAGTATTCAGCATTATTCCAGAATCGATATCAAAAAAGAATTTGGAAATGATTCTTGGATCTTTCCTCAACAATCTTCAGCTATTAGATCGTTTGGATTTTGGAAAGCATACTCACAAAAAGCTGATCTTATTGTTACTTTCGACGACGATTGCGCTCCAAAAACACTTGATTTTATTAGAAAACATCAAGAAAATATTGCGTCAACATTTTCACACTCATGGATACCAACGTATCCCTATCGAAAGTATTTGTTCACGAGAGGATTTCCTTACACGAATAGAAAAGAAATGCCGACAAAACTTAGTCACGGACTCTGGACCAATGTTCCTGACCTTGATGGTATGACACAAATCATGAAATTTGATAAACCTGTAACAAATCTACCAGACGTTTTATACCAATTTCCTAGAAGTATGTATTTTCCAATGAGCGTAATGAATCTTGCCTTCACGAGCGACGTTGCGGTATTACTTTATCAATTATTAATGGGCTATAGTATAAAAGATGGTAAATACTGGGGCTACGAAAGATTTGATGATATTTGGTCAGGTATCTTTATGAAAAAGGTGTTTGATCATTTAGAATTTGCTGCCGTCAGTGGCTCTCCCTATGTTTATCATTCTAGAGCTTCAAGCATGTTTGCAAATTTACAAAAAGAAGCACGAGGCATTGAGCTAAACGAAACTCTCTGGAAAGAAGTAGACGCTATTAAGCTTAAATCAAATACTCCTAAAGAGTGTTACATTGAAATTGCTAAAAAAATGAGTAAAATAAATCCATATTTTAAAACCACTACCAAAGCAATGCAGATATGGGCAGAACTATTTTAAAAATTTAGTTGAAAATGTGATAGATTGATATTGATACATTTGCTATTTGATTGTTTTGGCTTAAAAAAAATATCAGTTCTTCTTTTGTTTGCTAATAGCTTAATATTTGTCATATAAAACATGTGAAACTAACATTTGCTGTTTTTCCAGCTAAAAGAAGCGCTGTTTTTTACGGCAGCAAGTCTTAAAAAATAATCAAATATAATTCCAATTTCTTTTCGTCCTCACAAATGTCGCAATATGGAAACCAACCCACTTGTACTAATAAAGATCTGTCGCCTTAGAAAGGCTTCATTAGTTTGAGTAAAGAAAGAATCTATCCAATCCTAAAAAAGTATTGTGCAAAGTTAAAACTAGCTTTACCTGCTACGTCTACGATTAGAAAAAAATAATTACTAAGAATCATCTTTCCTTTTCCAAAGCTAACTACTGATAGCACAATCCAAATAGAAAACAACTAGATCTGAGCAAGAGATCTAGAGTCAAGTACGCTCCAAAACCAGAGATTGGCGGTCATGTTGAATTAGATACAATTGAAATTAGAATCACCAATGTTAAACGCTATAACAGAAATAGCCATTGATATCAAATTAAAAATTGCCTATGCTCAAACTTTCAAAATTTATTTTTTGATGCACTTCAAATTAATACAAATGCGAAAGTTTAAGCAACCTCAGTTCTTGATGCAGGATGGTGACAATTGATACATATACTTTTTGAAAAAATATACCATGGTCTTTCATCTTTGGGTGATTTTTGTTTATTTAATATCAATCTTTTAGTTTTTTTTAAAACCATTGTCAACAAGTATTTGTACATTTGATATCGATAAAAGTCACCAGTAAAATGCATGAATACTACAGGTGTTATCGATTTTCCCAATAGTTTATGTTCGGGAAAAACTTGATATCTATTTTTATCTAAACGAAAACTAGGAATAATTTCTGCTATCAATACGTGAAGCGATTGTTCAATAATAGGAAACACTAATTTTAATTCTATGTTAGCATGATGATCATAATCACGTCTTTGTTCGTTTAATTGCAGTATTAATTTAATAAAATCATCAATTTTTTTTACTGAAATATGTCTATGAAAAAGTGGTAAAGAAAACATTAGTAATCCTGAGTTGAGATGCTCAACTGTATGAGGCCGTTTTAATATGAAATCTGTTTCGGGAAAAGAAATAACTGAAAAATTAGCGTAATCAGATAAAAAACCCATTTTGTTAGATTTGTTTTTTAGCCATTCTAAAATTTCTGTTGGTTTTTCAACAAAAAGCGTATCACTATCAATTAATATTGACTTCCCGTTTTTTTCAAAAAAGAGAGGAATAAAAAACTTTTTACCTGACCAACCATAATTAAAAAATGCTTTTGCATAAGAAAAATTTTTAATTTCTGGCAAGATCTTATCTTCAACTTCTCTTATTTTAAGTATTGAAATTCTAACCCTCTTAGTAAAGAGTTTTTCTATTATAAATTTATTGAAATGATTAAGACTAAAATCAAAATATAAATAATAGCGCAATCCTGGGATGAAATGGTTCAAGCTCAACATTGAAAAAATCGATATAAAAAAGTCTCTTTTTGAGATCACATAATATATTTTTGCCTCAGAAAATGAACTTGGTTTAGAAAGATAACTTTTTTCAAAAATTATCTGTAATAAAATTGCAAACTCACTGATTATTCTTGCAATAAAAAGAAAAACGGAGAATCTCACAACAAAAAAGGTTGCAACTATTTTTGATTTATAAAACAGTTTCTTTAATTGATAAAAATCTGCTTGAATAAAATTCTTTTTTATTTGTAGTTTATAAAATATACTGAGTATATTTATCAAAAAAAGTGAATTATGTTTCAGTGGATATTTCGCTCTGTTTTTACCAATACTATCAGCAAGTTTCAAATTATTTAACCATTTGTCGTAGTAAATAGACTCAGGATTGTTCCAAGGTTTGTCAATTTTCTCAGAACTAGCAAAGTGAAGTACTGGAGCTTTGCTTGAGACTATTCGTTTTTGAGAATCACTACTAGTTAAATTATAACAATAATTAAAAAGCATCGGAAGTTTTTGCCACTTCTTGGTAAAAACTAAATTAAATGCACCTTGCATTCCGTAGGCAGAAATTTGAGCAAACCGAGCCGAAGTATTAATTAACCTTTTGTGTAAAGATAAATTGATAATATCTGTTGATAAAGCAAATACTCCAGCATTAAACGCAGTTTGATTCAAGTCATATTCAATCTTAAGCTCTTTCAATAATTGAAGACTAGAGGACATATCCAACTGAAGATTCTTTCTGAGAGTCGATCTTTTAATTCCAGAAATTATTTCAGTGCGAGATAAAAATTGATTTTCAAGTTTAGGGAATGCAATATCGGAAACAGCAGCAAAACCCTTAACTTTAGTAAGATAATCTAAGCTGCCTTGAATAATAATGTCACTTTCTATAAAAACGACTTGTTTCCATTTCTTAAAATAAGGAGTGAAAACATCAAAAGCATTAAGGTAAACTGACGGAAACCACTTTGTACTAGGATGATCGCGATGCTGGAGCTGTTTAACTATTATGTTGTGAGACCTAAACCATTTTAACTCCTCCTTAGGTGCTTTGTTAACAATAAACAGGAAGTCTCCGTCCCAACCGCCAAAGTGATATGCGCTCGAAAAAAGTTGTTTTACCTGAGAAAGGTAATTACCGTCACCCATAGTAACTAGCAATTTATCTTTGGCAACATTAGGCATAAATTATTTTTCTCAAAATTTTTACAATGAAGACCTATCTATAAATTAAACATTTTCAAGTTACCATATTCTTGACGAAGTATAACATATAAAGCGATGATCAATGATCATATCATGAAACAAGTATTTTAATCTAATTCAACATATAATAAACAACGCATAATTGAACTACTTTTAACTACTGTGTTATAAAGTTCCAATTTTTAGTGATATGTAATATAATTTAGCGACGGTTTACCAGAAAGAATTTCTTCACCTGAAGTTGGCAGGGTAATCGAAAATTTAGAAGTCGAAACCGTTGCAAAAGTTTTAAACCAACAGCTTGCAAATGAACCCACAAGTATTCACTGCCAAAAAAATGTACTTTGCGATTGGCGCATCGCTGCTATAGACATCATCACCGCTTATTATCAACATTTAAGAACAAAGCTCACTAACTAAAAATTAAATGTTATATTAATTTGTGCATAAAAACTCAGTTCTATCAACCGAAGCTAGCAATTTTCTCAAAGGTTTAGCGATCCTTTTAGTCATATTGGTGCACACCCTCTCTAGTTTTCAAGAATCAGTGTTTGTCGGTTTTCATGGACGCTTTCAAACTTTAGCCGTTTTGATCGATAAAATCTGTCGATTTTCAGTGCCTTTATTCGTGGCTCTTTCTGGTTACGGTCTCAGTCAAAGATACTTCCAAAAACCACTCCATTTTGGCGAATTTTTGCGTCATCGACTATGGAAGCTAATCCCCAAATATTTACTCTGGTCTGCAATTATGATTTTGGCCGTCAAAATCATTCCTGCTTGGCACTCGGATCGCCCTAGTCCGCCTTTATCATTACTTTTGCTTTTGGGCTATGCTGACTATCATTTATATTTTGTGCCGATGATTTTGCAACTTTATTTATTATTTCCCATCTTGCGCTTTTTTTATGGAAGATGGCCCAATTTAACTTTATTTTTAGCTTTATTAATTCAAATTATGTGGTTTGCCAGCTTTAGTTATCAACAAAAATTACCTTTTAATTGGTCGATTTTTGCGGCTGATCACGAGCAATATCTGTGGGCCAGTAATTGGATTTTTTATTTTGTTTTGGGCATGGCTCTGCCAAGAATTTTAATTTGGCTCAGACAAAAAACCTTTGTTTGGAATTTAATTCTAATAACCTGCCTACTAATTGGCTGGCTCGCTTTAAGCATCAATGCGATTGCTCGTATTCAGATGGGCATTGATCCTTTATTAGTTTTGCGTTTTACTCAGTACAGCATGATTGCTTGGGTAAGTTTAGGCATTATTAGCTTGAGTTTTTTTGCCAGTCAATTAAAAACTGTGCCCAAAATCATGCTTTGGCTTGGTCAAAAATCTTATGATCTCTATCTAAGTCACACCCTTTTACTTCGCCTCGTTTTTAGCTTCTTTGTTTGGTAAAATACAAATTGTTTCAAGACTAGTTTCACTTGGTAGTCTTTAAAAAAATATGAGAAAAAAAATTAAATTAGTGGCCTTGTTTTTATTACTTTTAGTTTTTGGTGTTGCCGGGTTTTTATATAGCAAAAAAAAGCCCTCCAAGCAAACACCGAATGACCAAGCTGTGCCTAATCAAGTCGCACAAAAAAAAACAGAATCAACTTATTTAATTGACGGCTTTCCACTAGAAGAAATTCCTTTGTATCAGCTCAACAAAATCAGTTCAAGCAAAATTTTCATCAATACTGATCCAAAAAACACTTCTGTTTTCGACGAAAGTAATTTTGCTTATTACAATGTCGTCTTTGATTCAAATGCTAGTCAAGAAGAATTGCTTAATTACTATCGCGGCTTAATGACTCAAAAATTGGAGGAGGGCTCTAGTCAAGAAACAGTAAGAGGCTCTATCGGAGCCTATAAGGTGTCAATTAGCCATTACGGAGATCAAACTGCTTATTTACAAGTGCATTTACCCGATTATCAAGATGCTCGCTTGACTCAATATTTTACTGAATTTCCCAAGATTTTTGAGGTAAATGAAACTCTGCTTAGTGAAGCTGAAAAATCTTATGGACTGCTCAATCAAAAAGGTGGAGAACTTGAATTTACTAAATATTTTACTGTAATTGACAGTGGTGATCAAAATCAAGACGGGCAAGACGATGTGGACGAGTTTGCTCTGTTGCTCAAAGAAGCTCAAGAAAAAAATCAAGCTAAAACCAATTACACTTTTGATGAAAAAACTGCTACTATGCAGTGGTCAGAACAAAACTTTAATATTACCCTGGCTTTTGCCAAAAATCATCAGCGCCTCTACCTAATGCTACGTCAAAATATCTAGAAAGACCAAAAACAATGATAGAAATAGGTGGAAAAAAACCAACATTGGAACAAGCCACGAAGGAAGAAATTATTGCTGCTTATCAACAACTTTGTGCCGGTGATAAGAGCAACAACAAAGCAATTGAAATACTCATTGAGAGGTTTGGAGAAGAAGCGGTTATTGAAGTCATGCCCAAGATCTTTAAATAGATGAAGAGTTAAAAAAAATTTGATTAGGAGAGATCGCATAGTGGCCGAGTGCAGCGGTTTACTAAACCGCCATAGCGCAAGCTATCCAGGGTTCGAATCCCTGTCTCTCCGCAAAGATCTGAAGCTTAATAAAACCGATAGCACTTGTTAAAAGTAAAGTGTTTCTCATTCTTTCGCTAAACTTACTTCCTCAAGAATAACATCGTCTATCTCAATAGTTTCTTTTGTGAAATCGCGAATCTCTTTAGATAAAGATATTTTAAAAACAAAATTATTTAAAGTAGCCAAGTTAGATAAAACTTCTCCAGTGATAGTGAAAATGCCTACAATCGTTGACGAAACAAAAATACTTGTTGCTGAAAAGTATGGTAAAAATATTTCTCCAATTCTCCTGTGTATATCTGCTCTCTACAAACTAGCCCTCTCGATTTTTGACAAAACTAAACAAATCTAGCAATAATTTTTTTGCCTCCAAGTTAAGACTTGTTTGATCAAGCAGACTCATAAAATTTACTTCATATTGCTCAATCATCTGAGTAATTTTTTGGACAATCTTTAGATCACGCAGGGCTTTTTGCGTGGCTTCAATTTGTTTTTGGCTCAGTTTAGTTTGGCCAAAATATTGGAGCACCTGTCGATAAGCTTGATTTTTATTTTGGCGCAAAGCTTGGGTTAAAAAATAAAGATGAAAAGTTTTTTTATTTTCAATAATGTCGTTGCCTAAATTTTTACCCGTGATTTTAGGGTCGCCAAATAAGCTTAATTGATCATCAGTGATTTGAAAAACCATACCTAAGGCTTCAGAGGCTTGGTCTAACAAAATCAAATCTTTTTCTGGCAAATCAGCTAATAAGGCGGCTAAAATAATTGGCACCGTAAAGGTGTAGCGGGCAGTTTTATATTGATAAATGGTTTTAATGGCTTTTAAGTTTACGCGACTTTGCTTTTTACCTAGAAGCACTTCTTCCCACTGTGCGAAGCCGAGATGACTATATTCTTGCGACAATAAATTGAAAATGGCTTGTCGTTTTTGATCAACTGATTTGGCAATTTCACCAAAAGCAATAAAAAAACACACATCGGTGGCACATAATAAAGCACTGGTAGCATAGTGCTTTGGATTTTTAATCTGTTGCAAACGCGCCAAGCGCAATCTTTGACTAAAGAAAGTAATCATGCCGCGTCTTTGACTATCCTGATCCATATAATCGTCTTGAATTAATAAACTGCTGTGAATCAGTTCTAGAGCCGCAGCAATCGGCAAATATTGCTTCATTTTGCTTTTCAGATCAGGCTTCACGACACTTAGAAATTCCAAGAAAAGCCCACCGCGCACGGTTTTACCAGCAATTAAAAACTGATCCAAGTAATCAAAAGTTGCTTTAGCCACGGAATGCTGATTATAAATTTCTCTTTGTTCATTAATTAATTGCTTGATATATAGATCTATTTGCTTTTTTCTCTTTTCAAGAAAAATTAATTGTTTTTTTGCCATAAACACTTTTTAAAATTAATAAATAAAACATCATTCCATAAATAAAATCTTCCAGTGGAATGGTCAAAATCATTAAGCCACTTTTATAAATTGGATTATAAGTCACAATTGGCAAAGCTGTTAAATAATAATTAAAAATTAAAGTCATGAAAACAGTAAACAGCAAAGCCAAAAATTCTGCTTTGCTTAAATTCAATAAATCTTTTAGCAAGATCAACATCAGCAACAACATACTAGCGGAGTACCACCACGATTGACTCAAGGCAAATAACAATAAAATTGCTAAAACTAGATACAAAATAAATAAGCACAAGTGATTTTTACTTTGCCAAGCTTTTTGGCTCAAATTTTGCCAATTTAATAAAGGCAAATTTTCCAAAAAAGTTAATAAACCAAAAGGCACAGTGATAAAAAACAAAATTTCTTCGATGGGCAGTTTAAAAATTTTTGGCAAAGGCAAAACATAAAAATCATTAAAAAACCACCAATGATTGCTAACCAAAGCATCATTGAGCACAAAAAGCAAAGTTACTGGCAAAATTTTGGGTAAAAGCTTGATTGGCAAAGTCATTTTTCTATAAAAAAGTTTGGCTACTAAAATTGAGCCCAAAACTAAAATATGAAAGAATAAATAAGAAAAATTGTTGAATTGCATATTTCTAATACCTTAAACATAAAAAAACATTTTTAAGTAGAGTCAAGAAAACGATCAATTTCGAAGGCTTAATTTTTTGTTCAAAAACCTTTAGCGGTTGCTTGGCAATGCGTCTTGCTGTCCACTGATATAAATCAGCGGTGGTTTTGATAGGCACTAAACTTAAATAAGGAATATAAGCATAACCTCGCTCTGCAAATTTTTGTTTAGCCTGATAAAGTTTAATTTCAAAACGAATCAAAGCAATGATTTTTTTTCGCTCTGTCTCATCACCAAGATTGAGTGAGCAAAAATTTTTTAATTGAAATTTTTGCAAATCAGACACAGGCAAATACTGTCTTTGTAATTCGCAGTCTTCTTTGAGATCACGAATAAAATTGATGTGTTGCATCGCTGCTCCCAAAGCACGAGCGTAAACGAAAGCTTGTTCATTTAGCTCTAAAATTTTTGCCATCATCAACCCAATAGTTTCAGCGCTGCCATGGACATATTTAGCGAGCTCTGCTTCATTTTGATAAATCAGCCATTGCTTGGGTTTTTGTAAATCACTGGACATGGAATGAAAAAAAGCCTCAACCCAAGCAAGATCAAAGTTTTTAACTTTGGCTAATTTAACGAAACGCTGAATATATAAATTATGATCGTTGGCGATCATTTTTTTGCCTTGAAAACAGGCGCGAGTGTTATTAATAAAAAGGGTTAAGTTTTTTCGATCCTGAGGTATTTGATCCACAAAATTATCAGCAATTCTCACAAAAGCGTATAAATCTCTAACTTGTTGGAAAATCTTTTTCTGAAAAAACAAACTACTGTAATAATAGGTTGTGCTAGAATTTTTAAATACTTCTTGACTCTCGTTCATGTTGACGATTCATTGGTAATTAAATCTGCGACGTATTTGGCAGATAAAAGCACCATTGGCACTCCCACACCGGGTTGGGTAAATTGCCCAGTATAGTATAAACCGCGCAAATGCTTGGATTTCATATTGGGCCGCAAAAAAACGCTCTGACTTAAACGATGACTGAGACCCAAAGCATTCCCCCCGTAAGCAAAATAGTCCTTCGCGAAATCATTTTGCGCATAAATTTTTTGATAGATAATATTCTGTATAAATTTTTCACCAATTTTATTCTCCACATGAACTAAGGTTCTGGCCACATAGGCTTCCAGGTCTTGGGTAGTGGTTTTAATGCTCACCGGCACTAGTAAAAATAAATTCTCTTGATTTGCCGGAGCGATACTGGGATCAGTGATTGAGGGAGCAGACAGGTAAAAATTGGGTTCCTCTGGCCAATGACTGCTTTTTTGAATGGTGGTGAAGTGCTGATTCCAGTTTTTTTGAAAATAAAAATTATGATGTCTCAAGCGGGTTAACTTTTTACTTATTCCTAGATAAACTAAAACGCAGGCAATCGAAAAATCCTTTTGCTGCCAATATTTTGCTGGATATTGCTGTTGATCGCTCGTTAATAAATTTAATTCCGTAAAAGGATAATCAGCACTGGAAACAACGATATCGGCTGCGAGATGTAGTTTTTGCTTTTGGTAAAGATAATCTATACCATCGACTTTTTTTGTTTGCAATGTGCTAGTGATTTTTTGCACGGTCGCTTCTTTGATGATTTTGACCCCATGTTGCAAACAAATTTGTTCCAGAGCTTCAACTAATTTAATCATGCCGCCCATGGGATACCAAATTTTTTCTCGAAAATCAGCACTAATCAAAATGCTGTAGAGCGCCGGTGTAGAAAATGGTTCACCACCCAAAAAAACTGTTTGAAATTCAAAAATTTTTTGCAAAAAAGGATCTGACACGTATTTTTTAACTAAGCGATGATAGTTTTGCAGAGGATTAAAAATTGAACAAATTTTTAAAAAATTAACCAGCAAGGAAAAATTAAAAAAATCACTGATTTTTAAATACGGTTGATCAAGAAAATGATTAACTGCTAAATCATAAACTTGATCAGTTTTACGAAGTAATTGACGAATTTTTAGACTACTGCCTGGAGCAAGTTTTTCAAAAATCGCTAAATTCTGTTGCAAATCAGACACAAAGTCAACTGGCGCCACATCATCAACAAACACTCGATATTTGTTTTTTAACTCTTGCAGAGTAAAAAATTTTTTAGTACTCGTGCCCAATGCTTGAAAAATGCTTTCAATCACTTCTGGCATCATGTACCAAGAAGGACCCATGTCAAAAAGAAAGCCCTTGTCTTTTAGCGCTCTAGCTCGCCCGCCCAAAGTAGCATTTTTTTCCAACAAAGTAACTTGGTGACCTTTTTTGGCCAAAAAAGCGCTTGTTGCCAAACCACTTAATCCTCCACCGATCACGGCAATTTCCATAGCTATATGATAACAAAATCTTTACATTTCTGCCTCTCTGATCCATGATTAATCGATCTATGTCTTCACCATTCACTAGCTTACAACACAAGTTGCTTCAAAACGCTGATTCAAAAACTCAAGAATCTGGTCAAAGATTTTTTAAAGAAAAAATCAAAATATATGGCGTCAAAACCGCTACTGTGGGAAAAATTGGTAAAGAAATTTTTAAAGAAATTAAAGACGAAAATAAAAAAGTTGTTTTTGATTTCTGTGAAGAGCTTTGGCAATCAGGCTATATGGAAGAAACCTTTATCGCTTGTAACTGGTCATATAATGTCTGGAAACAATATGAAAAGGATGATTTTGCAATTTTTGAAAGATGGATCAATCAATACATTAATAACTGGGCATCTTGTGATACTTTTTGTAACCACACTATGGGCAAATTTATCGAATTATTTCCGGAATATATTAATAAACTAAAAAAATGGACTCAGTCAAAAAATCGCTGGGTCAAAAGAGCTAGCGCCGTCTCCCTTATTATTCCTGCGAGAAACGGCCAATTCTTAAAAGATATTTTTGAAATTGCTGATAGTTTATTATTAGACCCAGACGATATGGTACAAAAAGGCTATGGCTGGTTGCTTAAAGTAGCTAGTCAAGCTCATCAACAAGAAGTTTTTGCTTACGTCATGAAGAATAAAACAGTAATGCCACGAACCGCTTTGCGTTATGCCATCGAAAAAATGCCAACCAAACTAAAGAAAAAAGCTATGGCTAAGTAAAACTTTAGATTGAAACTAATTCCAAAGCTTTTCTAACATTTTCGTTGTGTGCAAAAACATCACACTCTAAAGCTAGAATTTCTACCTTACTCATCCATAGCGCTCCAAAAATATCTTCCAGTTTGGCAGGATTTTTATTTATATCTATTACCTGTTCACCAGATAACTCACACTGATACCCCATGCAAATAATCTGCACACTAGAACTTGGGTCTTCAAAGCTAGGAATCACAAAATCCCAATTACCAACTGGTCTGCCTATTTTAATTTGTAAACCAACTTCTTCCATTACTTCACGCTTCAGGGCTTCTTCTAGTTTTTCACCCGGCTCAATTCCACCACCTGGCAAATCATAAATAATCGTTTCTTCACCAAAACGCTTTACTCGTTCTTTAACTACTAAAATTTTACCATCATGCACAATGAAAGCTTTTATTCCAGGACGAATAAATTTGACTGGCAGACTAGAATTTGGTGAAAAATTATTCTCCATCAACGCCATAATCTTTCATCATTTGTTCTAGCTCTGCTTGAGAAGGCATCTTGCCACCCTCTACAGCACTGCCATCTGGCGCATCAAACATCGGCATTTCTTTAATAGGTGATGGCTTAGAAATCTGCACTGTTTCATATTTGTATTCCATCACATTAGATCCACCCTCAAAACTGAATTCCATTTTACGAGCCAAGTGTTCTTTGGTATCAATCCAAACATAACTTTTGCTGCCATCTTCGCCCATCGTATCAATGATTTCATACTTATCACAGGTCAAATTACCACAAGCCTCACTGCCAATTTTGTTAATCTGCATATCTAGATTATCTTCATTATAAGTAGCTTGAATCTCTACTAAACTTTCTTTAGGATCACTAAAATTACCATCAGCATCACCTACAGAATACCAAGCATTGTCCTTTAGATCTTTAAAATAAGTTACTCCGCCAAAAGAAATCATGCTGGATTCTAATTGGCCATCTTTATAGCTATTAACTTCCATGTCACTACCCAGCATTTTCATTTCGCTAGTACTCGTACCATATTGACCCAAGTTGGCCACTGTCTTAATGATGACGCCTTTTTCCATGGCTTTGGCTTGAGCGACAAAATAAGCACAAACATCTTTATCATATTTACAATCAGCTAGCATTTCAGTTACAACAGCTTTTTCTGCGGCTTTTTCTACTACTGACGGCTGTTTTTTTTGACTCAAAAAATAATAAGCAGCTCCAGCCAAAATCAATGTTAATAATAAAATAAGGGGAAGTTTTTGCTTCATTTGAAACCTTTTTAGTTAATAGCTATCTAAGGCCTCATTCTAAGGAAGAAGAGTTGTTTTGTAAAGCACATTGACTCAAACTGAACCCAGAGGTTATAGTAAATCATATGCAATGGATTCTTTTCGCTAGCTTATCTGCTATTTTTGCCGCTTTAACTGCTATTCTCGCCAAAATTGGGATTAAAGACGTCAATTCAAATTTAGCCACTGCCATTCGTACTACGGTAATTTTAGTTTTTAGCTGGGGTATTGTAGCGGCTCAAAAAAATCTTGGACAAATCGCCCATATCAGCAAGCATTCGATGCTGTTTTTAGTTTTATCTGGCTTAGCTACCGGTCTTTCTTGGTTGTTTTACTTTCGTGCTCTGCAACTCGGCGAAGCCAGCAAAGTCGTTCCGATCGACAAATTAAGTTTGGTGATCACGCTCATTTTTGCCGCCATTTTTCTTAAAGAACAATTTACTCTTTACACCGCTTTGGGAGCAATTTTAATGACCGCTGGCGCTTTAATAATTGCTTTTGCCAAATAATTTCCTCTTGTTAGCACTATTTGACAAAGACTGCTAAATTTGCTTTAATACTACTTAGCAATCGACTATAGCGATTGCCAAAAATTATTAATTAGTTTAAAAAAGGAGCAAATTATGTCAATTGTTAGATATAGTCCACTATCAGCCATGTTAAGCCGTTGGCCAGATATTTGGGATGAGGACGTTTTTGATCAAAGCAATAGTCATCTCAATGTTTATGAAAGTAAAAACAAAGTCGTGGTCGAAGCCAATGTCGCTGGCGTCGCTGATGAAGACGTCGACCTTACCTTTGAAAAAGGCGTGCTCTGGATCCAGGCTAAAAAACAAGAGGAAAAAACCGATGAAGAACGCAAATATTACAGCCGCTCATCTTTTTCCTACTCATACAAGGTCGCTATTCCAGGAGACGTCGATTTGAGCAAGGAACCAGAAGCAGAAATTAAAAACGGCGTACTCAAAGTAGAATTCCAAAAATCTGCTCTCGCTCAACCCAAAAAACTAAAGATTAAAAGTGGTAAATAAATTTCCTAACCGCTGATGAATCAAAACCCCGTCTTACGACGGGGTTTTTGGTTTTTATTTATTTGCAATGATTTTTTCCCAACTAAATTCTGCTCTGCCAAAATGGCCATAAGCGGCAGTTTGAGCAAAAACTGGCTGGCGCAAAGCCAGCTGATTAATGATGTTTTGCACTGACATATCTAGTAAGCCCAAGGCATATTTTTTAATTTCCTGATCACTGACTTTGCCAGTTCCAAAAGTTTCTATATTAAGAGAAACTGGTTTGGCTTGACCGATGACATAAGCCACTTGCAATTCACAGCGCCTGGCTAAACCCTGAGCAACAATGTTTTTGGCCAAAAATCGACAAGCATAAGCTGCGCTACGATCAACTTTGCTAGGATCTTTACCAGAAAAACAGCCACCGCCATGACGACCCATGCCACCATAAGTATCAATGATAATTTTGCGACCAGTAAGACCGGTGTCAGAAGCTGGTCCGCCAATTTCCCAAGCTCCAGTCCCATTGATAATTAACTTAATTTTATTTTGATCCAAGATTTGCTTTGGGAAATATTTTTTCACTGCAGGAACAATCACTTTGCTCCACAAATCTTGTTCTAACTGGTCTTTACTAATTTGCGGATCATAAGGTACGGCCATAATAATCGTCGAGACTTGATCAGGTTTACCATCTAAATAATCAATCACTACCTGAGCCTTGCCATCCGGCCTCAAATAGGAAATCACTAAATTTTCGCGAGCCTGATCCAGATTAAACATTAATTGGTGAGCCAACATAATCGGCATTGGCATCAACTCGGGTGTTTCATCGCAAGCATAGCCAAACATCATGCCCTGATCACCAGCGCCGCCCCCATCTACGCCCATGGCAATATCCTGAGATTGCTGATGAATGTAAACTTCAATGTCTGCTTGGTCAGAAAAGCCCCAAGCAGGATTGGTGTAGCCGAGCTTTTTAATCGTTTGACGGGCGATTTTTTCATAGTCGATTTTGCCAGCACTAGTCACCTCACCAGCTAAAATCACTTTATTGGTGGTCACTAAAGTTTCCATTGCCACTCGACTATGAGGATCAATTTTCAAACAAGCATCAACGATGCCATCGGAAATTTGATCGCAAATTTTATCAGGATGACCTGCAGCCACTGATTCTGAAGTAAATTGTTCGAACATATTTTACCCTTCCAAAAAAAGATTAACCTTCTATTAATGTGGGGAGAAAATAAAAAAACACTCCGCCAAGAGTGTTTGATAGATCCCCCCTATGCGAATAAAAATTGATTGTTAATTCATCATATATTTATGGATTTTTGGAGACAGAGATTCACGATAGTAGCTTTGCCTACTTGAGTGAAGCTCTAACGTACAAAAAGACATAAATAGATGTGAAAGAACTGTTTATTCTTATTCGCAGAGAGGGGGATCTTGCTTTCTCAAACGAGCGAATCTCCCTCTTGCGAGCTAGATTTAGCACCGTATTTTTTCAAATATTTTGAAATAAAATCGGTTGCTGAATGGGTCAAAAGGCTAGTTCCCTCACCATTTCTCTTGATTTAATTTGTTAATCAAAACAATTTTAACAAAAAACTGTTAAAATGTCAGTCATGAAAAAAATTCTGGTAATTCTTGGTCATCCTTCAGAAAAAAGTTTCAATGGCACTATTTTCAAACACTATATTAAACAAGCGCGCTTAGCGGGTCATCAGGTGCGTAGTTTATCTCTTGGCAAATTAAGTTTTGATTTAATTTCTCGCCAAAACAAAACTAAGCCACAATTACTTGAACCAGATTTGCAAAAAGCACAAAAAGCAATTTTATGGGCTGAACACCTGGTATTTATTTATCCCATTTGGTGGGGTAATCTGCCAGCTTTACTCAAAGGCTTTATAGATCGTGTTTTTATTTCTGGTTTCTCACATCGCTACTTGGGCAAGCGTCGCTATGTTAAATTGTTGACTGGTAAAAGTGCAGAACTGATCGTTACTATGGATGCTCCTGCAATTTTTGAAAGTTTTCTCCTTTGTGGAGCAGCTACGCGTCGAGTGATGCAACAAGCAGTTTTAGAATTTTGTGGCATTAAGCCAGTTAAAATTACTCGTTTCGCCCAATTGCGCACCAAAAATGCTCAACAAAGAGTCGCAATTCTAGATCAAATTAGCCAACAAATAAAGAAATTGCGCTAAAATTTGATTAACACTATCTAATTTATCAATTCAAGATATAATGTCTTTCAGTATTAATTGTCTTGGACGAAGAGTCCAGGAAAGAAGAGTCCATTTTATGTCAGATCAAAATGACAACATGGAAAACAAGAAAAAAATCTTCGTGGGTAATTTGCCTTTCAGCATGACCCAAGATGCTTTGCAAAATTTGTTTTCCGAATTTGGCGAAATTACCCAAGTCAGTTTAATTACTGATAGAATGACCGGCCGTTCTAAGGGTTTCGCTTTTGTAGAATTTGCCGAAGAAGCTAGTGCACAAGCTGCCATTGATAAAATGTCAGGTACAGCAGTAGAAGAGAGAGAGTTGGTAGTTAATATCGCTCGACCTCGTGAACCAAGAAACGATCGTTTCCCTCGTAGAGACAATCGCGGTTTTGGTGGTGGAAGACCACAAAATAGAGATCGTAGATATTAATCTTTAGATCAAAATTTAGAAACGCCAGGTTATTACCTGGCGTTTTTGGATTTGCAGAACCATTTTTTCAAGAGAGATGGTAAAATAACCTTTATGTCTTTTGCAACAGAAAATTCTGGCACTAATAGACCTGCTTCACATCCAACAAACCCTGCTGGATTAAATCCAGATTGGCAGTTTAATACACCTCAACCATCGATGGGTGAGGCAGTTTTGGATGCTGTCAAAGATGTTGTGGGTCTGTATATTGATTCATTAACTAACTGTCACAATCGCGCATTTTTAAGAAAATTTTTAGAAACTCAATTTGATCCAAAAAAAGATGACGGTAAACTAGCCATTGTCTTTATTGACTTTAATAAACTAAAAGAAATGAACGATCAATTTGGTCATGACTTCGGAAATAGAGCAATCATTGAATTAATTGAATTAATTAAAAAAATGGTCAAATCTCAAGATCTGATTGTTAGATATGGAGGAGACGAATTTATAGTGATCTGTCGAACAGATGTTTTAGGTGAGAAAAATTTTCTTGAATCATTGAACGAGAGATTTAAAGCCATACAAAGACTAATCAGCCAACATAATCAACAAATCGGCAGAAAAGAGCCAGAACAACTTAATTTTGCTTTTGGCGCTGCATTATACGAACGCAGCACTGACAGCGAGGATTTGGAAGCGACAATTAAGCGCGCAGATGCTTTAATGTATCAAAATAAAAAAGCAATGAAAAAAAGAAAAGAAAAGTGGAATTTTTGATTTGCTTAACAAATTATCTATTCGGATACGAAGTGTTTTCGAATAAATTGAAAGCAATTCTTCTTTAACAATAAACTATGGAGGTGTCGCATAGTGGTCAATTGCACACGCTTGGAAAGCGTGAGCCGCAAGGCTTCGCAGGTTCGATTCCTGTCACCTCCGCAATAATTGAAAAGTTCTGATAGACCCGTCTAATATCGCTGAATGAGTTGATGGGGCTTGCTAAATTTCCTTGATTTAAACATTTTTTGGTTTAACAGCCAAAAGGGTTTTGTTATAAAATAGTCTTCAGAAAAGTAAGCTCTTTAGTTAAAAGCGCAAAAATTTTGGCAACAACTTTGAATATATGGATGTTATCACTTTAGGAGTAAAAATATGAATGATCAAGAAACAAGAAGCAACCTCTCTATGTTAGATTTTGAAACCCAAAAGGGACAAAATCATTTGGAAGAGGTTTCAGAATCAAAAAAAGAACGCCAATTTTCTTTACAATCGGACAAACTGGAAGAAATAAAAAGAGAACTTTTTAAAAACTTATCTGAGATGGATCCAAGCCTATTGCTTGATGCAAATTCAAGACAACAAATTTTTAATGAATTTTCAAATAAAATTACTGAAATGTTTCCAGAGATCGCGCTATTTACATCTGAGGGGCAAAAAGCCTCTGAGTTCTCGCCCAAGCCAGTTGAAGTTGAGCACAAAAAAACCGTCGCATCGCTTTATTACTTGTTGCTTCTCACTTCTAGTGACACACCTATTCAAAACAAAGATGATGTTAGGTTTAAAATTTTAGTTCCAACTTTTTTCCAAGAAAAGCTCGGCCCACAAATACTTGAGGAGCAACGAAGAGTGGTGAATACCCTTTTAGGTGATAAAAATAAAATGTGTATGATGGCTTCGATGTTAGCTATACACGACATGGCAAAATTAGAAAGCGTTTTAAGTATTATTGATTCAATTAGGACAGAAAACGGGCAGCAACATACTTCTGATCATGATGTAGCTTTGCAGTCACTACTCAATAATGAGCAAAAAACATCAGAAATTCTACCTACGATGGCTGCTTTACCAAAAGAAAAACAAGAGTTAATTAAGCTAATTTTGAAAGCTGGATCAGAAATAAACATTGGTCAAATTGGTCAAGCATTAGAAGGCAATCCAAGTCAAATTGAGGCGATATCTAGAGTGGAACTTTCCCCAGAAGACATTGGTTTTTGGTTTATTGAAAATTTAGCTGATACAGCCAGTGCTGCTGGCACGGCAGATGGCTCAGCACTAGTCATGTCTCAAGAATCAGTGTGGAATGCTTGGAAATGGGCAGTTGATTCTTTAATAAAAGTTAAAAAAGAAGGTGTTGATTCAGTTGAAGCATATCTAAACTTACTCAGTCATGAGGCCAACGCTTTAGGCATTACTTTTGACAGAAAAGATAATGAGCAAGTAACTAGTTTGCGTATTTGTATGGCTTTACAAACCACTGATAAAAGCCTCTATCAAAAAATCCTTAGTTTTATTCAGGACCAACCAAATACAATAACTGACCTATTTGGAATGGAAGGTATGACTGGAGAACAAACATATCGTCTATACTATTCTCCTTCTATACTGCGTAAGGTTAGTCAAATTTTGAGTCCAGAAGCAGCGATGAACTTCTTAAATAAAATTACTAACATTTGTAAAGAGAAAATTGATGGTGGTAAAAATTTACAGAATGGTGAAATTACTTTTCAACTATCAAGCATTGATGCTGCAATCAATCCAAAAATGCCAGCTGATGAACTAACTGCACTTTTAGATAAGAGCTTGACGATTGACGATAATCTTTATGTTAAATTTCAGTAGAAAATTGGTTTTAGATCTTCGCAAGGTCTAAAAATGAGCTAAAATGGCTCTTAGACCTATAACTACTTGAGGTAAATGTGCCGTGGTTCAAATCCCATGCTCCGCCAAAGTCTTGCCATTAAAAATTTATCAATTGAAAATCAATTGGTCAATTGTGCCGGATCGCTGGCGGCTCGAACTTCCAATTTGTATCCACCAAATTGGTTTACATCGACAACAACTGAAAAGTCATTCTGTCTTTTGATAAATTGTTGATAAATATCACCCAACACTAGCACTTCGGGTTCTTCGATAAAAAAATGCAATTTTTCAATCGAATTTTTTTGTGTTAAGATTTCTGCACCAAACTTTCCCAACTGGCTACTCCCAAAATAACTTGGTTTATAGCCATATTTTTTGAAGCCATGCCAATTATATAAATAGGCCCAAGTGATGTAATATTCATAAGGTGCAGTCCAAACAGAAATAGAAAAAGGTTGACCTTGAGCAAGTGCGTAAGTTTTCTCAATTAATTCTAATTCTCTGGCCAAAGTTACTCCAGTTTGATAAGTAAAAATATTAGTATTCTGCACTCTCATTAACTTAAGAGCTTTAATTTGCGTCCATACGTACATGCTTAACAAGCAAATTAGTAATAAACGTCCAAAAAAGACTTTTTGACTAAAAAGAGTATGAAGCAAAAAAGCAAATAACAATAAAATTAAATATTCCATACCCATTAACATGTGAGGACTATCGCGAAATTGAATTACAAATAACCACAAAGGCGCCAGCGCCCAACTTAAGAAAAAATATTTAACCGCTTGACTTGGCTGATGTTTCAAGCAAATCAATAAAGTTAATAGAAAAATAAAAAGCGCATATAAAGTCATTTGCGGAGCTAGAGTTTGAATAATTTTTTGTAAATAAAAATCCAAAAAATCACTAAGCACTGTCAAATCTACTAGTTCTTTGCTTTGACCGATTGCCTTGAAAAAAGTTTCTAAACTGAAAATTCCAACTCTAAATAATTTATACTGCGTTAACAACATGGTGAAAATCGTTGCTAAAAAACTTAATAAAAAAGCAGCCATTTGTTTAAGATTAAATAGCTGATAAAAAGCTAGCTTTTTTTGATTAGTTAAATAAAACACAGCCACTAAAATCACTCCAATAAAATACAGGGCGTAAAAAGCACTTTGTTCAATCAAGCCCAGAGAAACGCCCAAGATCATGAATAAATATAAAGATTGGCTTTTTTGATATTGGTAAAATATTTTCCAAATCAGCAAAAAGAAAACCAGAAGCGGTAGTAGGCCCATCATCGGATTGGATAACCAAGTTGAATACTGGGCATGTTCGAAATTAAGCGCTAATAAAAAAGCGCCTAACAAAGCCATGGTCTTATTTTTAAAAATAGCATTGATTAAAAAATAAAGCAGAAAAACTGCTGCAGAATTAATAAGCGCCATAATTATCGTTACTAGAAATGGATCACCAGCAAAAACAGTGTAAAAGAAACCAATGAAATAATAATAAAAAACTCCATGATAAATAGTGTCATTGGTACCACTGGCCGAAGGGCCCTGAATTTTTAAGTCGCGCTCTAAATAAATTTGCTGAGCTAAATAAGCATCTCTGGCCTGATCATACCAGAAGTAAATATGTTGATCGGCGATTAACCAGTAACGAAAAGCGAAGGCGAGTAAAAAAATGACCAGCAAAATTAGACGAGGATTTTTTAATTTTGAAGAAAATTTTGACTTGAACATAGATCGATTTAATTAATGCTTAATCAGCTTAACTGAAAGAGCTTGCTTTAGCAATTACATGCTATGATTAAAACATCATGAAATTTAAGTTCAATCGACAAATTTTGGCTTGGCTGATAATTATTTTGATAGCGATCTTTTTACGTTTTTATAATTATGCAAATTTTCTTTATTTCATTAACGATCAAGGTCGCGATGCGCTTAAATTGAAAAGCATCGTTGAAGGCGATTTAACTTTAATTGGTCCCACTAGTGGCTTGCCGGGATTTTTCTTAGGGCCACTCTGGTATTATATTGGTTTACCAGGATATATGTTAAGCGATGGCAGTCCTCATGGGATTGCACTGTGGTACATTTTTTTAGCTACTTTAGCCATCCCATTTTTTATTTTAATTGTTAAAAAATTATTGCCAAAAGAACAAATATGGCAATATTTGGGCTTTGGTTTTTTGGTTTTTTTACCAGCTAGCCTTAATGGTGCCACTTTTATTTGGAATCCATTATTGTCTATACCGCTGATGGCGGCCGCACTTTATTTTTTATTTGCCGCTCGTTCTTCTAGACTTGCCTTATTTTTAGCATTTTTAATGCTCGCTTTGATACTCCACTCTGAATTTGCTTACGGCATTTTTCTTTTGCCCATTTTATTTATTTTAATTTTTTGGATCAGAAAAAAATTTGCTCTTTTAGATTATGTAATTGCTGCTAGTGCTATTATTATTACCTTACTACCACAAATTCTTTTCGAAGTAAAAAATAATTTTTTAATGAGCAAATCCCTAATTCAAGGAGTAATTTCAGGAGAAACGGCTGTTTCACTATTTGCTTTGTGGACGCGTAGACCAAGCCAATTATTTTCAAGCACACAAGAATTATTTTTTGGTCGTTCCTCGGCTGCCTTTATCCCCATGCTTCTCATTGGAGCTTTCATCATCTATGGAATGCATCAAGCATTTAAGAAAAAAAACTATGAATGGCAAATAATCGCTTTAATTGGAGCCATTCCTTACATTGGCTACATGTTTTGGAAAGGAAATTATGGCAATTTTTTTTCCTATTACATCACTCCTCACTTTATTCCCCTAGCACTGATTTTCATCTATGGATTAAAAAATTTTTTTGCTCAACAAAAAAACAAAAATGCAAGCTATTTACTTGGAGCTCTGATCGGTCTCATCTTGGCTTTTAGTCTCAATAATGCCTATGCTAGCACTCTCAAACCTGATAATGAAGCTGGACTACGCACCATTCTCTCTGCCAATCGAAAAGTTTTAGATTATCAAATCGCTGACCAGCAAGCAGTCGCCTTAACTACTGGCACCAGCTATTCTTCTTCGGTTTTGACCTTTACGCCCAATTACCTGACTGCCCAATATGATTTTGCAATGCAGTGGTTAGCCAAAGAACTCAATCTGCCAATTCCTAATACAGAATTGCGACCTACTGATCAAATGGTTTACATCATCGTTGAACCTGATCGAGAAATTCCTGAAAAAAGATTTTTGCCCTGGTATCAAAAAGTCACTGAAAATAGAGTTCGTTTGAGAAAAGAAAAAGTCGGCATTTTATTACTAGAAACTTGGGCGAATGCCGATTTTGCCCTACAAAATCAATTAGCAATTTATCAGGAAAACATCACTGAAAAAATGTGTTGGTAAAATCAGATGCCTTGGACAAAATTTTTTATTCCTTTTTTAATTTTCATCATCGCGGCTTTGATACGCATACCTAATTTGAAAAATTTGCCAGATGGATTTTTTACAGATGAAGCTGCTCTTGGATATAATGCTTGGTCGATTTGGAAAACTGGCAAAGACGAATGGAATCAATTTTTACCATCCACCCTACAAAGTTTTCATGATTATAAACCAGCGGTCTACGCTTATTTAGCTATTCCTTTTGTGGCAATTATGGGTTTGACCGAAGCTGCTACTCGCACACCCGCCGCCCTTTTTGGCAGCATCTTGCCAGTAATAGTTTATTTTTGGCTATTGAGCATTTTCAATGAACAAAAAAAGACCAAAAAACATGCTCTAGCTGTAGCTAGTTTAACTGCGCTTATTATTACTTTCACTCCATGGCATTGGGAAGTTTCTCGCACCGCCATTGAGGCCGGAGTAGCTATTTGTTTTACCATGATGATCTTTCTGCTTTTGCGTTTCCAAAAACGATGGTGTTTAGTTTTAGCCATCATCCTTTCTCTGATTACTTTAAATACTTATCACACTGCGCGCTTGATTTTACCGATTTTATTGTTTTTTGCCGCACTTTTAAATCAAGTAAAATTTAAAAAAATAGTTGGTTTATGGGCAATTTTAATATTTGGTTTGGGAATTTTTCTTTCCTTCACTGGTAGTAAAGAAAGGTTTTACCAGATTAGTCTCTTCAATGACACACAAGTTTTGGCTCTCAGAGAAGAAGCCATTCGTGAAGATGGAGGTATTGGAGTTACTCCTTTATGGTTAACTCGTCTCTCTCATAACAAACCGATGAGCTTAGTTTTTGCTTTTGTTGATAATTATTTAACTAATACTTCTCTTGGTTATTTATTTGTTGGCGGAGTTCAACCACAAAGAACTGCCATTCCAGGAACCGGCCAATTTTTACTGTTTTTATTGCCATTTTTTCTATGCGGTTTAATTTTCACTATTAGCCAAGTCAAAAATAATAACTTCCAACGCTGGCTTTTAATATCTTTATTAATTGCTCCCATCCCAGCTTCCATTACTTATCCAGAACTACCACATGCTTATCGTACTTTGTTTTTATTAGTCCCCATTAGTATTGTTATCGCTCAAGGAATTGTTTTCACTTTTGAATTTTTAGAACAAAATTTTATTAAAATTAAAGGTGTTCCTAAAACAATTTTAAAAAAATGGCAAAAACCACTTTTAGTTTTGAGTAAAATTGCGCTTGTTTTGTTACTTGCTTGGAATGTGATACAAGCTTGGCATCAATATGCTCGTCATCAACAAGTACACCAACCATGGCATCGTACCTCTGGTTATTTACCCATGGTTAATTATCTTAATCAGATTACAAATCGAGAAAATCGTCGTATTGTGATTACTGATATCTACATGGAGCCCTATATTTTTATTTTATTTTATAACCAAATCGCACCAGAAAAGTACCAAGCCTTAAAACAAAAGCGCCTTTCTAGATATGAGTTAGACGTGAAAAAAATGATTGAGTGGCAAATGTTTGAGTACACTTTTAGTCGTAAAAAATGCCCTCATGATCCTTTAACTAATCTCAATCTGGATAATATTTACTTAGTAGATTTGGGTTGTGACATTCCTCTTGGTTACAAACGCATCGACAGCATTGATTTTGCCGATGGTGTACCCATGTTTCATGTCGATGTACCAGATCCTTTATATCGAGAGAACTTAGCTATCAGTCAATAAATTATAAAAACTAGCAAATCAAAAAACTTTATTTCGTTTCACAGTTTTTTGTGCTAAGATCAAATTCTATGTCTATTATCGATCAAATCATCGCTTGGTTAGAGCATTTGTCACAAACCATTAATTTACAATTGTTTGTGGTGATTGGTTCATTTTTGGAAGAAATCATTGCTCCTATTCCTTCACCTTTTGTGATGACGACAGCTGCTGCCATTGCTCAGGCACAAAACTATCTTTTTGCCCAATTAGCTATTTTGGTGATCGTGGCTTCCTTTGCTAAAACTGTCTCAAGTTATTTGATTTACGTTGCTTTCGATAAGTTGGAAGACGTGATGATCAATAAATTTGGTAAACACGTCGGCTTAAGTCATAAATTAATTGAACAAATCGGCGCTTTTTTAACTGGCACTTGGGTAGATGATTTTTTAATGATTTTAGCTAGAGCTTTGCCATTTATCCCAACTATTTTGATTTCAGCTGGCGCTGGAGTCATTAAATATCATAAAAAATCTTTTATTATTACCACTTTTCTGGGAGTGGTGATTAGAAATGCTTTTTATCTATGGGTCGGCTATGTGGGTTGGAGTCAGATTGAACATTTGTGGTTGGCAAATCGAGACAATCCTTGGTTTATTGTCTTGCTCATCGTCAGTGGTCTCATTTTATTAAAAGCTTTGATCAAAATTAAAGATCATCTTTTTGATCGTTTTATCAGTCTTAAACAGAAAGGTTAAAATGCTAGACTTAGCTCAAAAAAATTTTCAGCGCTGGAACAGCGCTTTACAAACTGGTGACGCCAGTCAGGTCGCTGCTCTTTATACTGCGAACAACACTTTTTTGCCCACCTTATCTCCCGAATTTAAACAAGGTATTCAAGGAGCAGAGGAATATTTTACCCATTTTTTACAAAAACAACCGGTAGGAACTGTGATCGCCGAAGAAGTGCAAAGCTTAAGTGAGAAAATTTACATTCACTCTGGCTTATACAATTTTGCGGTTGGACCAAGCGAACAAAGAAGCATCGCTGAAGCAAGATTTACTTTCGTTTGGATTAAAGAAGATGATGGTCAATGGAAAATTGCTCATCACCATTCATCACTTAAACCCCAGGCGGATTAGCTTAAATTCGCTTACCATCTGTAAACAATTTTACTGAATCACTCCGCCACCAAGCACGAGATCTCCCTGATAAAAAACCGCTGATTGACCAGCAGTTACCGCTCGCTGTGGAGTTTTAAATTCGACTTTTAATAAATTCTCTTTTTGTGGAATCAAAATAGCTTCAGCCTCTCTGGCTCCATATCTTATTTTGACACTTGCCTGAGTTGCTTCGCTTAATTGATCGACTGGAATAAAATTCACATTTTTGACTATTAAACTTTTGAATAAAATGTCTTCTTCATCGCCCAGAACAATCACGTTGCTTTCTACGTCAATCTTAGAAATAAAAATTGGCTTACCAGTAGCAATGCCCAAGCCTTTGCGCTGACCGATAGTGTATTTATAAATACCCTTATGCTGACCCAAAATATTGCCACGCTTGTCAACAAAATTACCATAACGCATTTTGATGCCAGTTCTTTCTTCAATAAATTTAGCATAGTTATTATTGGTAATAAAACAAATGTCCTGACTATCCGCCTTGTTGGCTACTTCTAAATTAAAATCTTGCGCCACTTTTCTTACTGTAACTTTATCGTAATCAGCTAAGGGAAACATAATATTGGCTAATTGTTGTTGAGTTAAATGATAGAGAGGATAAGTTTGATCTTTGTTACTACTTTGGCTTTTTTTAAGTAGATAGCGACCATCTTTCTGAACTATTTTGGCATAATGGCCAGTGGCAAGATAGTCAGCTCCCATTGATTTGGCCCAATCAAGCAGAGCACCAAATTTAATCTGATGATTACAAGTCACACAAGGATTGGGAGTTCTGCCTAATAAATATTCGTTGGTAAAGTAAGTAATTATTTCTTTTTCAAAAACTTTTCTAAGATCGACGACATGATGAGGAATGTTCAATCTTTTAGCTACTGCTTTAGCATCCTTAATAGCCAAATCTTGAGTATCTTGCCAAACTTGCATGGTTACACCAAAGACATCGTAGCCTTGTTTTTGCAGTAAAGCTGCGACAACAGAGCTATCCACTCCACCACTCATGGCTACGGCAATTTTTTGTTTCATTTTTTGGCTCCGAATTTTTTATTTAGTTCTTGTATCAATTCTTCTATTTCATCTTCTTCTAAACCATGAGACATAGCGCCGGCTTCTAAAGTATCAAAACCTGCGGCGGCGCAGCCGCCGCAATAAAGTCCATATTCATAAAGCACCTCATTCATTTCTGGATCATTTTCAATTAATTCAGCGATATTGGTGTTTTTATCAATTTTAGTTTTTTTCATATTTGTCCAAAGCCTCATGCAAAGCCTTTAACGTCAAAGTGGCGCAAGCAACACGACTAGTACTTAAGTTTAAATTAATTAATTCTAATAATCTTTTTTGATCGATTTTTCTTACCTCTGCTATACTTTTACCAATAATTTCTTCTATTAATAATTCAGCACCGATAATGCTGACAAAACACAAGCCACCCTCAAACTTAGCATCTTCAATAATATGATTTTTTATTTTTAAAGTTAAATGAAGATGGTCACCACAAAAAGTATTTTGTTTTTCAGTAGCGATAGACGGATCGGAAAGATGACCTCTGTGAACAGGGTCTTTATAAATTTCCATGAGTTCACTACGATAAAGATCATCCATAGTAAGCAATTGCCTTTTCTAAATTACTAAGTAAAAACTCCAAGTCCTGTTCACTATTATACAAATAATAAGAAGCTCTTAGTGTCGCTTCACAATTGCGACTTTGATGAAGAGGCATGCTGCAGTGAAAACCAGCTCTTAGCGCTAAACCATTTTTAGCTAAAAAGTCACTTAAATCATGAGCGTGAATTCCATCAACATAAAAAGAAACTAAACCAGTGCGTTCTTTGGCATCAGCGGTGCCTAATAATTTAATTCGTTTTATTTTTGCTAAACCATTTAATAGATATTCACTTAATTTAATTTCATGCGCTCTAATTTCTGCTAAACCAATTTGAGATAAATAATTTATCGCTTCGGCTAAAGCAACTGCTCCTGCCACATTGGGCGTACCCGCCTCAAACTTTTCTGGATATGGAGCATAAATAGTTTCATTCATAGAAACTGACTCAATCATTCCTCCACCTAATTGATAAGGAAGCATCTTGGCTAAGATTGTTTCTTTAACATAAAGAACACCAATACCCATTGGGCCTAACATTTTATGACCACTGAAAGCATAAAAATCACAATCTAAATCTTGCACATCAACTGACAAATGAGGAATGGCTTGCGCTCCATCAACTACTAAAACTGCTCCGACACTGTGAACCATTTTAGCAATTTTTTTAATATCATTGATTGTTCCTAAAACATTGGAGGCGTGAGCGATGGCAACTATTTTAGTTTTTTTACTTAATTTATTTTGCCATTCTTTTTGGCTAATAAAACCTGCTTGATCACTATTTAAAATTTTTAAAGTCGCGCCAGTTTTTTTACCAAGCATTTGCCAAGGTAAAAAATTACTATGATGTTCAAAATCAGCGACTATAATTTCGTCCCCAATTTTCAAATTTTCCAAAGCATAACTTTGCGCCACTAAATTTAGTGATTCAGTGGTTCCTTTAGTAAAAATTATTTCTTGACTACTTTTAGCTCCAATAAAATTGGCTACTTTTTGTCTAGTTAAATCATAGGCTTCACCGGCTTGTTCACTCAGAGGATAAACACCACGATGGACATTGGCGTTTTCACTACTGTAAAATTCGGCGATCCTATCAATGACTGCTTGTGGTTTTTGACTAGTGGCCGCATTATCCAAATAAATTAAATCTTTATGCTTAGTAAAAATGGGAAAATCAGTTTTTATTTTTTTTACATCTAACATAGATAGCTTTCAATTAGTTTATGCGCCAGCTTTATTTTAATCGACTCTAAAACTTGATTAAAAAAAGCTTCTTCTAAAATCTTTGCTGCCTCAGCTTTTTTAAAACCGCGACTCATCAAATAAAAAAGGTCAGCTTCATTTAACCTACTACTACTAGCGCTATGCGAAGCCTTAACTTGATGATTAAAAATTTCTAAAATTGGGCGGGAACGATTATAAGTAGCGCTACCCAAAATTAAACTTTGTTCTTGTAAAAATGATTTGGTTTGAGAAGCTAAACGATCAATATATATTTGGCCAAAATAATCAACTCTTGATGCATCAGCTTGACTTAAATAAACCTCAGTTAAACAACTTGTTCTTGATGCAAAATGTTTTGTATTACTTTCTAATTGCCAACTACTATTATCTTTCAATCGACCAAGGAAAAGTAATTGACAGCTAACAGCGGCTTTTCTGAAAGACAAATCAACTTTGATTTTGCCTTGCTCTGTATTTTTATCTAACAAAACCAAATAGAAAGTATCTGACTTGGGTTCCAAAATAAATTCGCTTTGTTTTTCCAATAGAACAACTTGCATTAGCCAACGCTCCCTTCCATTTCCAATTCAATCAAGCGATTGAGTTCCACAGCGTATTCTAGTGGCAACTCTTTCACAATTGGCTCAATAAAACCTGCAACCAATAAAGTCATGGCTTCGGTTTTATTCAAACCGCGACTCATTAAATAGAAAAGTTTTTCTTCTTCGATTTGGCTCACGCTAGCTTCATGTTCCATGACGGCATTTTCTCCAGAAATTTTCATATCTGGATAAGTACAGGTCGCAGAATTTTTATCTAAAATTAAAGCGTCACATTCAACTTTACTTTTACAATGACTGGCATTTTTAGCAATATAAACCAAACCACGATAATTACTTTGTCCACCAGCAAGACTGACTGATTTAGCAATAATTTTTGAAGCAGTATTTTTAGCTAAATGTAGCATCTTGGCACCAGTATCTTGAATTTGATTATTTTTAGCATAGGCAATAGAAAGCATTTCTCCATAAGCTCCTTCTTCTGCTAAATAACAACTAGGATATTTCATGGTGGTTTTGGCTCCCAAATTACCATCAATCCATTCCATCACCCCATTTTGAAAAACTTTAGCACGTTTAGTGACTAAGTTGTAAATATTCCCTGACCAATTTTGAATAGTCGTGTAACGAAAACGAGCCTTTTTTTTGACAAAAACTTCAACCACTGCAGCGTGCAAAGAGTATTCGCTATAAACCGGGGCAGTGCAACCTTCTACATAAGTGGCGCTAGAACCTTCATCGGCAATAATGAGCGTTCTCTCAAACTGACCCATGCGCGCCGCGTTAATCCGAAAATAGCTTTGTAGCGGTCTTTTAACGTGTGTATTGGGTGGAATATAAACAAAAGAACCACCTGACCAAGCCGCGCTATTGAGAGCAGCAAATTTATTATCAGCGACAGGCACCAATTTAGCAAAATATTCTTTGAAAAGACCACTGTGTTTTTGCAGCGCTTCTTCCATCGAACAAAAAATCACTCCCTGTTCATCTAATTCTGCTTGCAGAGAAGAATAGGCCACTTCACTATTGTATTGAGCTTTTACTCCAGCCAGAAATTCTTTTTCTGCTTGGGGCACTCCCAAACGATCAAAGGTTTCTTTGATTTCATCTGGCACTTCTGCCCAAGTTTTCTTTTCCACATCGGTGTCTTTAATAAAATAACGAATTTTTTCAAAGTCGATTTTTGCTAAACTTGGCCCCCAATTGGGCATTTTCATTTTTTTAAAAATTTGCAAAGATTTTTGACGGAATTCTCTCATCCACATTGGTTCATTTTTACTAGCAGAAATATCAGCAATAATTTTTGTAGAAAGTCCAAAGTCAAAACTCAAAATAGAATTTTCTGGCATCGCAAAACCAAATTTATTTGTATAGGCATCATTGAGTTTTTTGAGATTAGCTCGTTTCATGTAATATTTTTATGCTTTAAGAAAATTTGCAAAACCCTTTTTTTCAATTTCGGTGACTAAATCAGCACAACCAGTTTTGATAATTTTTCCCTTGCTTAGAATGTGCACCCGATCAATGTCTAAAAAAGATAAAATTCTGGAATAATGAGTAATTAATAAAACCGAAGTTTGTTTTTCTTTTTTCAAAAAATTTATCGCTTGAGCCACCGCCTGAATGGCATCAATATCCAAGCCACTATCAATTTCGTCCAAAATAATCAACTTTGGTTCCAAAACTAACATTTGTAAAACTTCCATTTTCTTTTTTTCTCCACCCGAAAAACCGTGGTTTAAAGATCTTTTTAGCAGTTCTTCATTAAAATTCAAAATTGCCATTCTTTCTCTTAAAAATTCTCTGAATTTAAGTGGGGTAAGTTTTTTTTCATGACTGGTTTTGTAAAGTAATTTCAAATAATCATAGATTTTCACTCCAGGAATTTCTAAAATTTGCTGAAAAGATAAAAATATACCAAGCTTAGCTCTTTGCTGTGGATTTAAGTTTAATAAATTCTGTTTAGCAAAAATTATTTCACCTTTTACTGAATAATTTGGATTACCCATAATGCTTTGGGCAAGCGTGCTTTTGCCAGCCCCATTCTGACCCATTAAAATATGTGTCTCACCTTTTTTGATGGATAAATCAATTTTATCTAAAATAATTTTTTTATTTAATGAAACTTGAACATTTTTTATTTTAAGCACAAGCAATCCTTTGATAAATTCAATTAGAGAAATTCATTTGTTTAAGCAAACAAAGCTTTTCATGATGAGGACAATTTTCGTTAACTTGATAGTAGATTTTTTTACCCATTCTTTTTTTTGACAAAAGACCATCGGCTTCCATGGTTTTGAGATGATAAGAAACAGTGGGCTGACTTAAAATCGTTTGCTGCACAATTTTTGAAACTGTTTGTTGACCATTATCTTTTAAATACATAAAAATTTTCATTTTAGTATCAACTGCTAAATTAGCGAAGCAGTGGCTGCAAAGACAACTTGACATATCATATAGATGATAATCTATTTATTTGAAATTATCAAGTCATCGACTTGATTGGTGAAACTTTCTTGTAAACTGAAAATAGCATAATGGAAAGGTGCAAAATATTTTAATCAATGAAGTTCACCCCAATCCCAATGATGGACATGAGTGGATCGAATTATATCTCAATGATGATAACGAGCCCAATTCGACACTTGAAAACTATAGTTTATTTGATAACGCCAAAAGAATTTATCTTTTTAGCAATGAGCAATTTGTTAATCAATTTTTGGTAGTAGAAGTTAGTGGCTTAAATAATGATGCCGATCAAGTATTGCTCAAAAATTCTTTGGGTGAAATCGTGGATGAAATGGCTTATCAGTCCACACAAAAAGCGCAAAGTTGGTCAAGAATAGAAAATTCCACTCAATTTGTCTTAAGCCCAGCCACCGCGTGGACTGAAAATTTTTCCAGTCAAATTACGCCTACTTCTTCTATTAGTCCAACTCCATCAACCAGTGCTACCCCTTCTTATACTCTTAGTCCTACGCCCACCAATGTAAAACAGAGTAATGAAGATCCTAATTCTTTAGTTACAACAGAAGAAAAAAAGATACAAAATATAAAATCTGACTCTAAAAACGCAAAACTCAAAAAGTGGTTTGTAGAAAATTATCATTTAGAACAAATTCAACTGACTGATGCTCAAAAACCTCATCAAGAAAAATTATTGCGCCTAGTGATTCTGGGTCAAAACTTAGTCAAAGAGCCAACCATTAATGCTATAATTGGAGGACTATTGATTATTTCAGCTTCTCTTCTATTACTTTATGTCAAAATTAAAAACAAACACTTTTAAAAATTATGTGTTTGCTTATCTACCTCCTTCATTATGGGCCTTAGTGATTTTCTTTTTATCAAATCAAGAAGTTTTACCTGGTTTTACCGTTTCAATCTATGATTTTATTTTCAAAAAAGCTGCTCACATGTTTGTTTATGCTATTCTTTATCTGTTGTTGTTTAGAGCTTACCTGGTCACTCAAAGCAGTCATGCTAATAGCAAAAAGCAATACCTCATTCCCATCGCGCTTGGCCTGGTTTATGCCATTACTGACGAACTGCACCAAAGCTTAGTCCCCGGTCGTCATGCCAGTCCTAGAGATTTGCTTTATGATTCACTCGGCATGACAACTGTCTTGTTGCATCAATTAAAATTGATCTAATTACTCCTTGACTTAATCAAGTAAAATAGTAAACTTGAGAAACAATATCAACGGGTTCATCAAGCAAAATGAACAAATTTTTATAGAAAGGCATCATGACTAAATCAGATTTAATCAATGTTGTTGCTAAAAAAGCTCATCTGACCAAAAAAGCTTCTTTTGAAGCTGTGGAAGCCATGTTTGAAGAAGTGATTAGAAGTTTGAAAAAGGGTGACAAAGTTGTTTTATCTGGCTTTGGCACTTTTTATGTAAACAAAGTCAATGATAAACACGTTGAGCCTTTCGGTGATAAAGCTAAGAGACAAGTCGTCAAAGCTCATAAAGTGATTAACTTCCGTGTTGGCAAACCTTTGAAAAAAGAGATTTGGTAAGCTTTGCTTTTTATAGCACCTAAGGCTTTGTCACACTAGACTAAAAATTGAAAAAACCCGCTTAAAAAAGCGGGTTTTTTGATTACAAAAAAATAAGTTTTAACGCGAAAAATATATTTTAACGCTTTGGAGATTGACGCTTTCTACGAGCTTTGCCACCCATTCCAATTTTGCGCGTTTCTTTCATACGATCATCTCTTGAAAGTAAACCAGCTGGTTTCAAAAAAGTACGAAATTCAGGATTAAATTTTGTTAGAGCTCTGGCTACACCATTTAAAAGGGCGTCAAGTTGAGCTTCAATTCCAGATCCAGAAATTTTAGCACTCACTGCAAACTTGCCTTTAGTGCCGGTTAGCTCAAAAGGTTTCATGTACAAAGTTGCTACGTTTCTGATGTTGGCAAAATATTCAGATACCAAACTATTATTGACCACAAAATCACCTTGACCTTCATAAATACGCACTCTAGCCGTAGCCACTTTACGACGGCCGATGCCTTCTGTGTATTTGGTTTTAGGAAATTTGAAATTCTTTTCAACTTCAGCAGTTTTTTTATGAATACTAACAGCTGGTGTAATAATTTTCTTAATTACTTTTTTTGCCTTAGTATTTTTCTTATTCATTCTTATTGCCATATTATTTTGCCTTTTTAATCATTCCTTGATATGGATTTTCGCTGCCCAAAACAATTTTTAATCTATTCAAACGCTCACTGCGCAAACGATTTTTAGGCAACATGTTTTTGACTGCGTGTTTAATCAATTTTTCAGGATTTTTAGCCAACATTTCAGTAAAATTACGTTGTTTGAGACCGCCTGGAAAACCACTGTGCCAAGAATAAATCTTGTTTTGAGCTTTATTTCTAGTCACTTCAATTTTACTAGCATTGAGCAGCACTACGTAGTCTCCGCCATCAACATTGGGCGTATAAGTGACTTTATGCTTGCCAATTAATTTCTCCGCAATTTCTGTGGCCAAGCGACCCAAAACTTTACCGGTCGCATCATACTCGAGCCACTCTCGTTGCACAGTTTCTTTTTTTTGAATAAAAGTCTTTAATTTTTGAAACATTATTTTTTCTCCTCTGATTTTTTGGCTTTGCTAGCAACAACTTTCTTAGCTGGAGCTTTTTTGGCTGAAACCTTCTTAGCTGGAACTTTTTTAGCTGGAGCCTCGACTTTAGTTTCAATTTTTTGATCAGCAATTTTTTCTTTTTTCAAAGAAGTTAGTTTGAGATCTCCAGTTAACAACGATAGTTTGAAAACAACAGTGTTATCTCCACGTCTGGGAGCTAGTTTTTCTAAAGCAGTAAAACCAGACTTTTTACCACCAAAGCTCGGAGCAATTTTGTCCACCAAAGTATTGACTACATCTCTTCTGCCAAAAAACTTGTGCAATTCACGACGGGCAGCTAAAGTATTTTGTGAAGCTAGCGCAATTAATTTATCTGCCAATCTTCTCACTTCTTTTGTTCTAGTTTCGCTAGTTTTAATTTCTCCATGCTTAAATAAATCGCGCAAAAGATTTTTCAACAAAGCCTTACGACTTGAATTATCTCGATTGAAATGTTTAGCTTTTACTCTGTGTTTCATAATCAACTTTCAAAAAATTAATCGGTAAGAACAACTCCTTTTTTGCTTAAAGCCTCTTCAATTAAATCAATACTTTTACCGCCCAAGTTCTTAACTCGAGAAATTTCATCTTTAGGTGATCTGGTTAAATCTGCCACCGTTTCAAAACCACCTTTGCGAAGAGCGTTGGCAATTCTAGTAGGTAAGTCAAGTTCTTCTACTGTGAGTTTCATCGTCTCTACTTCTTCTGGACTCATGCTGATTAATTCTTCCTCAGTTGCCTTGACCACTGGATTTACAATTTGATTAAATTGGGCGATTAAAATTTGTGCAGCTTGTTGGATCGCTTCTAAAGGCGAAATAGAACCATTGGTTTCAATATCAAAAACAATTTTATCAAAATCAGTGCGACGACCAACGCGGGTAGCCTCCACTTTGTAAGAAACTTTAATGACTGGCGAAAATAGAGCGTCAACTGCCATTTGACCAACCGTTTCGGTTTCAATTTCATTGGCCAATTTATAGCCAACGCCAGATTCCACGATCATTTCAACATTCAAAGCTTTGCCTTTGGCTAAAGTGGCTAGGTGCAAATCTGGATTCATAATCTCGAAACCAGCCTCACACTCTACATCAGCAGCACTAACTTCTTTAGGCCCTTTGACATTAAGGCGTAAAATCCCACTTTCCGCCTCATCGGCTTTGATACGAATTTGTTTAAGATTTAAAATAAATTCCACCACATCTTCAGTCATGCCTTCAAAAGAAGTAAATTGATGAGTAACTCCATCAATACTAACCTTAGTGATGGCAACACCAGGCAAAGAAGTTAGTAAAACTCGACGCAAAGCGTTTCCCAAAGTGTGTCCGTAACCACTTTCCAAAGCTTCGATCACGATAGTGGATCGATATTGATTACTTTCGACTTCCACTACACTAAAATTGGGGTTCATGACTGCATAATTTTTAATTTTATTTGACATATTTTCCTTTGTTTCATCTCTCTCCAAAGTGGAGAAATCCGTTTCCGTAATTGATAATTTTATCTATTGTAATATTCGACGATCAACTGTTCATTGATTTTTTCTGTCACATCTTCACGATTAGGTAATTTACTAACGTGGGCAGCTCCATTTTTGGCTTCTAACCAACTGGGCAGCTTCACTTCTTGTTTCATGGCTTCTGCCACTGCCGGAATTTTAGCAGTTTTGGCTTTCATGGTTAAAACATCACCCACTTTTAGCTGATAAGAAGGAATATTCATCTTCTTACCATTGACGGTAAAATGGTCATGATTGACTAATTGACGCGCTGCTGCTCGAGTAGGAGCCCAACCCAAACGATAAACCACATTGTCGATTCTTCTCTCCAAGAAACTCAACATAGCGGTACCAGTTGCAGCTGGATTTTTACTGGCTTTCTCATAAATAGCGTGCAATTGTTTCTCAAGAATACCATAAATATATTTCAATTTTTGTTTTTCCTTGAGTTGCTCACCATAATTAGATAATTTGCGATGTCCTTTAGCTCCATGCTGACCAGGTCGATTAGCTAAACGACGAGCAGTTTTGAGCGCATTGGTCTTGAGACCTAAATCTTCGCCAATTTGTCTCTGTAGTCTTTGTTTTGGGCCAATATATCTTGCCATATTAGTGTCTAGCCTTTCTTGAGCGAGTGCCATTGTGAGGCACTGGAGTCAGGTCAGCGATCATGGAAACTTTAATACCTTGAGCGCGTAAAACTCTGAGCGCCACATCTCTACCTGGACCTGGACCTTTAATGAAAACATCCATCTTGTTCATTCCATAATTTTTGGCTTTATTAATGGCATTTTCTAAAGTCACCGTAGCAGCGTAAGGAGTTGATTTACGAGAACCAGAAAAACCAGCTTCACCGGTGCTAGCCCAACATAAAACCGCGCCTTGTTCATCAGTAATACTTACCAAAGTATTATTAAAAGTAGCACTCACATAAAGTCTACCCGATGGAACCACGCGAGTGACTTTCTTTTTTTGATTTTTCTTGATTTGTTTAGCCATAGCCATTGTTTAATTAATTATTATTTTTTAGCTTCTTCAACTTTAGCCGCTGCCTCTTTACTCAAGGCACCGATTGTTTTCTTTGCACCTCTTTTAGTACGCGCATTGGATTTGGTTCTTTGTCCTCTGACTGGCAAACCAGCGATGTGACGTAAACCACGATAAGCATGAATTCTTTTGAGACGAGAAATATTGTCATTGATTTCTCTGCGCAAATCACCTTCAATCATAATTTTATCCAAAGCTGCTTGAATACGATTGATTTCTTCAGAACTTAATTCATTAGCTCTTTTATCAGGATTGATTTTGGTTTTAGCCACAATTTCATCGGCTATTTTTGGACCCACACCAAAAATATAACGCAGTGCGTAAGGCACTTTTTTATGATCAGGTAAATCTTGTCCAGCAATACGTGGCATATTTTTATCCTTGTCGTTGTTTGTGCTTAGGATTACTACAAATAACAAAAAGCACTCCTTTGCGCTTCACGAACTTGCAATTAATGCACATTTTCTTTAATGATGCTTTAACTTTCATAATAATAACAATAGGCTTTGCAATATACCTCATAAAAGTGACTTTTTGAAGAGGCAATTGCAAGCCAATTAAGTTCTGCTTTATCGCTTAATTTATATTTTTTCTTTGCTACTTCGATAAGTAACTTTACACTTAGTCAAATCATATTTGGAGACATAGCCTTTGACATAATCTCCAGGCATGACTCTAATACGATATAAACGCATCTTACCAGCCAAAGTGCCCAGTAGCATTCGGTCTACCATTTGTGCAACAGTCGACTCAAGCACTTTGATGCGAAACATGGTGTTTGGTAAACAGTCCACTACTTCGCCCACTATTTCAAAACGATCAGTCTGGCTATCGGCGCTATGAAGCGTAAAATCAACTTGTCTTTTGACTTTTGAGCTTCTCTTGTGATCCTGTACTTTTCCCATAGATTTATTTTTTCAAAGTAACCGAAGTATTATACCAGATTTGAAAAAAAAATCACAATGGCTTCAAGAAATTACTCTTTTTTAGCGCTAATTTTTTCAACTTTTTCGACAATTTGTGCGAAAACTTCTTCAACTGATTTCTCTCCATCTACTACGGCCAAATGTTTACGTTCGGCATAATAATCTAAAACTTTGGAGGTTTTTTCATGAAATAAATCAATTCTTTTGCGGATCGCCTGGAGAGTTTCATCTTCACGATCACTCACTCTGCCAGAAATTCTCCATAGAGCTTCTTTATCTGATACATCAAGTAAAATAGTAATTTCTTCACCTTTGGTGAATTGCTGGAAAGCTTCTGCTTGTGGAACGGTGCGTGGAAAACCATCTAGAATAAAACCGTTTTTATATTCACTCTTTTGCAAATACTCCATTACTATATCGACAGTTTTGTCGTCAGGAATTAAATAACCAGCATTGAGAGTTTCTTTGAGGAAACGTCCAAGAGCTGTTTTTTCTTTGGCCATTTCTCTAAACACGTGACCAGAAGATAAATAAGGCACTTGATATTTCTCTGAAAGCAAATTTCCTTGAGTCGATTTACCGGCACCTTGAATACCTACTAAAACTAATTGCATATTAGTGACTCCTTTGTGGACTTAATATTTTAGGAATATTTCTCATAATTTTCACTTAATAATTGCGCATTAATTTGCTTCGCAGTTTCCAAAATTACAGACACTACGATCAAAACACTGGTACCACCAATCGCCAAAGATTGAATATTGGTTAGAATCTGAGCCAAGTTTGGTAAGATCGCAATGGTCGCCAAAAAAAGTGCTCCAGCAAAAGTAATTCTGGTCACTACAAATTCGAGAAATTTCTTGGTAGGATTGCCTGGTCTAATACCAGGAATAAAAGCGCCGCTTTTCTTAAGCTCTGAAGCAATGTCGCCTGCATTAAAGAAAATAATCGCAGAAAAAAAGCTAAAAACAAAGACCAAACAAAAATAACTAAGCAAATAAGCAGGTGAACTTTGGCTCAGGTGCACTGTGATCCATTCACCAATATTGACCAAAGTGGAATTCTTGGCCAAAACCAATAGTCTGCCAGCAAAAGCAGGTAACATCATTAGCGAAACTGCAAAAATTATTGGCATTACTCCGGCAACATTAACTTTGATTGGTAAATGAGTTTGCTGGCCACCATATTGTTTACCTCCTCTAATTCTCTTGGCGTATTGAATTGGCACCTTGCGCACCGCCTCATTCATGAAAACCACTGTCCAAATGACGGCCACCAATAAAAAAAGTGTCACTGCTAAGGAAACTAAATCAATCGTATCGATTAAAGTAAAAAATGAAGCCAAACTAGAGGGAATTTGGCTCACAATACCTGCTAGCAAAATCATGGAAATACCATTACCAATGCCTTTTTCATTAATGACTTCACCAAGCCACATCATCACCATGGCTCCAGCCACCAAAGTAGCAACTACTACAATCATGTTGGCTAAATTGGCTTGCACCAAAAGATTTTGTGAATTGAGTAAAGCAATCACTGAAATGGCTTGCACTACGGCAATTGGCACAGCCGCCAGACGCATATATTGATTGAGCTGAGCGCGAGACGCTTCGCCTTCTTTTTGCATCTCTTTGATTTTGGGAATCACCATGCCTAAAAGCTGCATAATGATCGAGGCAGTGATATAGGGATTGATCCCCACTGCAACAATCGAAAAATTAGCCAAAGTGCCACCAGAAAAAATATTCAAAAAATTTAAAAATTGACTGGAAGCAAATAGAAATTTAAGTTGAGAAATATCTACCACTGGCACTGGCACGTGAGCTAAAACTCTGGTAAGAGCAAAAATAGCTAGAGTAAATAAGAGCTTGTTTTTAAGCTGCGGATTGGCAAGAATCGCTTGAATTTTATTTAAAAATTTTTCCATCAATACTACGATGAGCTTTGTATTTTAAAACAAAAACTAGTACAAAAGCAAGTACTTTTTAAGACTCAATTGTGCCACCCAAATCTTCAATCGCTTTTTTAGCAGCGGCGGAAACAGCAATTCCTTTTAAATTAATTTTTTTGTTTAATTTGCCTTTGCTGATGACCTTAACTTTTTTGAAACGTGAATCAATAAGGCGATTTAATTTTAAAGAATCTACTGTCAAATCGGTTAATTCAATTTTATTTAAATCATCGAAAGTTAATTCGGCGCAAGCGCTTAAACTCTTGAAACGGCCTTTACCTCGCCACATTGGAATTCTTTTAGAAAGTGGTAACGCACCACCCTCGAACCACAATGGCACTTTAGAACCAACGCGAGATTTTTGACCCTTCTGACCTCTAGAGGAAGTGTGTCCACCTTTACCAGAACCATAACCGCGACCCAAGCGTTTTTTGCTTCTAGTAGTAATTTTGGTCAGTGAACTTAATATTGACATGATCAATCCTTATTTAGCAGCAGCTTTTTTAACCGCTGGTTTTTTAACAACAACTTTTTTAGCTGTTACTTCATTTTTAGCAGCTGTTTCTTTGGCCTGTTTTTGCAATTCTTCCATCTTCTTACGTTCTTCTTCTTCAATATCTGAAATCGAACGTAATTTAATCCCTTTAATCTCCACAATTTTAGAAATTTGCTTCAGGGCTTCAAAAGTTGCGTATACGCTGGAAGCCTGATTATCACTGCCCATGATTTTGCAGGTGATATCTCTAACTCCAGCTGCTTCAACTACGGCTCGAACTGGACCACCAGCAATCACCCCAGTCCCTTTACTTGATGGTTTTAGCATCACTCTTCCAGCACCTTTCTTGACGGTAATGGCAAAAGGAATAGTGGTGCCATCAAGAGGAATATTAATTAATTTTTTCTTGGCTTTTTTAACAGATTTTTTAATAGCAGCTAAAACATCACCAGCTTTGCCCAAGCCCACACCAACCCTGCCTTTTTTATCACCCACCACCATCAACACGGAAAAACCAACTTTATTACCACCTTTGGTTTTTTTAGATACTCTAGAAATTTGAATAACTTTCTCTTCAAATTCCTTAACTTCTGGTTTACCGAAATTATCTCTGGACATATTTATAATTTGATTCCACCTTCACGAAGAGTTTCAGCCACGGCTTTGACTCTACCATGATATTTATAATAAGAACGATCAAAAACCAAACTTGAAATCTTAGCTTTTTTAAGAGCAGCCAATAAAACTTGACTGGTTGCCACAGCGCTGGCGGTTTTAGTAACTTTGTCTTTAGCATGCTTACTTAAATCGCTAGCACTAGCCAAAGTTTTGCCTGCTTGATCATCAATCACTTGCAAGGAAATGTGTTGATTGGAACGAAAAACAGTCAATCGAGGACGTAAACTAGTGCCTACAATTTTGGCTCTAATACGTTTTTGACGCTTAATTCTTTGTTTGTTTAATAATTTAATCTCTGACATGTTCTAGTTCCTCTGATTATTTAGCAGCAGCTTTGCCTGGTTTCTTTTTGACAACTTCATCGCTATAGCGAATACCTTTGCCTAAATAAGGTTCTGGTGGCTTAAGACCTCTAATGTTGGCTGCCACTTGGCCAACTAATTGTTTATCAATTCCTTCGACATGAATGGTGTCATTACCTTCGACTTTGAAAGTCACTCCAGCAATGGCAGCCACATCAACTACGTGAGAAAAACCAAGCGTCATTGATAAGCCTGCACCTTTGGCGGTAACTCTATAACCTGTACCCACAAGTTTCAAAGTTTTGCGATAAGCATTGGCTACACCCTCAATATTGTTGGCCAATAAACTTCTCATTAAACCATGATTAGCTCTGGTTTGCTGTTCATTGTTGGTACGAGAAAGAGCAATGCTATTATTTTCAATCTTAAGCAAAATATTGGGCATCATCGCCAATTTCAATTCACCTTTTGGTCCCTTAGCGATAATTTGATCATCCGTGATCGTAACAGTCACTTGACTTGGAATGCTGATGATTTTTTTACCAATTTTTGACATATTTTTTTAAAAACTTTACCAGATTTGGCAAAGCACCTCTCCACCAACCTTATTTTTGCGTGCACTTTTACCATCCATAATTCCCTGATTAGTAGATAAAATCGTTAAACCATAACCATTGAGGGTGTTAGGAATTGCACTAGCATTTCTATAAACACGACAACCAGGTTTTGAAATTCTTTTGACACCACTAATTACTGGTGATTTGGCAAAATATTTAAGCGTAATTTTAATTTGTTTAAAAGCTGTCGTCTCTATAACTGCACAGTCTTCAATGTAATTAAATTCTTTCAAAATTCTTGCAATAGCAAATTTCACTTTAGAATGAGGCACTAGCAATTCTTTGCGTCCTGCCATCACGCTGTTCTTTATTCTGATAATCATGTCTGCAATAGGATCGGTCATATTTTTTATTTTTATTTACTGGTTTTTACTACGCCTGGCAGTTCACCTCGAACTGCTAATTCTCTGAAGGTCAAACGACTTAAACCAAAAAATCTCATGTAACCTTTTGGGCGACCCGTAATTTTACAACGATTTACGCCTCTAGTCGAGACTCGATTTACTTTTTTCACTCCTGCTTTAAACAAAATTTCTTGTTTAGCTAGAATTTTTTTAGATTTAGCGATTTTTGATTTTTTAGCCATACAGCTCGCGTTTTGATTTTTCTCCTCAGTTATCTCTTGAGCGAAGATATTCGCTGCGGTGATTTCATGCCTCGAAAAATTAAAATGCTCCTTTCTCAGTTTCCTCTTTTTTAAATGGCATTCCCAATAACTCCAACAAACGAAATGCTTCTTGATCATTTTTGTTACTAGTTACGATGTTGATTTGCAAAGGTCGAATGTGATCGATTTGATCAAATTCTATTTCAGGGAAAGAAATTTGTTCTTCGATGCCTAAACTATAGTTGCCTTGACCATCAAAGGCGGTTCTGCTGACTCCGCGAAAATCTTTGACCCGAGGCAAAACGATCGAAATTAGTCTGTCCAAAAACTCCCACATCAAAGTGCCACGTAAAGTAACCATCACTCCCATCGGGTCGCCAGCTCTTAACTTAAAATTTGAAACAGCTTTACGAGCCTTTGTCACTTGAGGATGTTGACCAGTAATCGCTTCAAATTGTTTAACGATTAGAGGCATCACTTTTTCTCGAGCATGAGGATCTTGCGGCTCAGCTACACCCATATTAAGCACGATTTTTTCAATTTTGCTAGCTTGCTGAGCATTTTGGTAAGCAAATTCCTTCATTAAGGTTTTAAGCACTTCTTGCTGGTATTTTTCTTTCAAACGATTCATATTTATTTTTTCTTCTGAGCCTTAGCTACTTTTTCAGTTTTAATGATTTGACCAGTTTTTTTAAAAATTCTTTCTTTTTGACCAGCAGCAGTAGCTCGATAGGCAATGCGATCTGCTTGATCCTTGTCATTCAAAATCGCTACTTTCGCCACAGACATCGGTCTTTCTCTTCTCACTTTTTCGCCTTTGCGATCCATAAAGGGCTTAACATGTTTGAAATACATGTTGACATCTTTGACTAAAACTTGATCTAGAGCAGGATAAACTGCGATTATTTCGCTTTTTTTACCCTTATCTTTACCGGCAGTCACCAAGACTTTGTCGCCAATTTTTAATTTCATAAAACCTCCGGTGCTAAACTTGCAATTTTATTATATCCTTGATCTTTAACTTCACGAGCAATCGGTCCAAACACACGTGTGCCGACTGGTTCTTTGTTATTTCTGGCTTGCACAATTACAGCGGCGTTTTCATCAAAACGAATATATTCGCCACTAGTTCTTTTTTGTTCTTTGCTGGTGCGCACAATCACTGCTCGAACTTTTTCACCCTTTTTCAAAGTCCCATTGGTGTCGGCAGCAATCACTGATGCGATGACCATATCGCCTACGCCGCCAAATTTTCTTCTAGAACCACCATAAACCTGAATGACTCTGATTTTTTTGGCGCCGCTATTGTCAGCAACATTAAGAACTGATTTAAGTTGTATCATGATTATTTTCCAATTTTCTTAGTTACTTTAAATCTTTTAGATTTGCTAAGTGGACGAGTTTCTTCGATTTCCACCATATCTGCTAAAACAAGTGGCATATTTTTTTGATCGTAGGCACAAGCATATTTTTTACTACGTCTCACCAATTTTTGGTAAAGAGGATGAGCAAATTTGCGTTCCACGCGCACAATCGCAGTGTCTTGCATTTTCAAAGAAGTAACTTTACCCTGTAACTTTTTCATATTATTTATTCTGTAATTTCTTTTCTGTCAGAATGGTTTTAATTCTGGCAATATGATCACTTAAGTTTTTCAATTTAGCGACACTACTTAATTTTCCAACTTTTTTTTGCAAACGCATGTTGGCTAAATCGTGATTTAAGCCGACTAGACTTTTTTCTAATTCCGCCACAGTTTGTTGATGTAGTGCTTGCAAATCATTTTTTTTCATTTAATTTTTCTTTACAAATTCGGTTTTAACTGCTAATTTAGCGGCTGCTTTTTGCAAAGCGGCTTTGGCCATTTCCTCACTTACACCGCCAATTTCAAACAAAATGAAACCAGGCTTAACTAAAGCAACATATTGTTCAATCGCCCCTTTGCCTGAACCCATTTTGACACCCAACGGCTTTTGAGTTAAAGGCTTGTGAGGGAAAATTTTAATCCAGTATTTGCCCTCTCTTTTAGTGGCATAAGTAATTTTTTTACGCGCTGCCTCAATCTGACGAGCAGAAATTTCTCCCAAACCTAAAGCTCGTAAACCATATTCGCCAAAGACAATCTCACAGCCTTTTAAGGCTTTACCTCTGTTCTTCCCTCGAAAGGTCTTGCGGTATTTTACTTTTTTCGGTTGTAACATGGCTAAATAATTTCACCTTTATAAATCCATACTTTTATGCCCACAAAGCCAGATCTCGTTTTGGCTGGAGCTTCATAATAATCAATATTGGCTCTTAAGGTCTGAGTAGGAATACTACCTTGAAAATATTTCTCGCTACGAGCAATTTCTGCACCAGCTATTCTACCAGAAAGTTGAATTTTTACACCTTTAGCGCCTGCGGCCATGACTCTTTCCATCGCTTGACTGACTGCGCGACGATGTGGGAATCTAGCTAGTAGTTGTGAAACAATTTTTTCCACCACTAGCTTAGCACTTAAATCTGGTTTTTTAACTTCTTCAACTTTTAATTCAATTCTAGCCTTATCTTTTTTATCTTTGGCTACGTTGACCACTCTTTCCACTCCTTGTTTTACTTTATCTAAATTGGCTCCTCCTTTGCCAATTACCACACCTGGTCTGGCTACTGATAAAATTAACAACAGTTTATTGATGGATCTCTTAATCTCGACATCAACTAAACCAGCATTGGCCAAACTTTTTTCTAAGTATTGACGCAAGCGAAAATCTTCTAAAACTTTATTGGCGTAATCTGCTTTGGACGCAAACCAAAGAGATTTCCAATTAAAAATCCCGCCTGTTCTAAAATTGATTGGATTAACTTTTTGTCCCATATCTTTACTTAGATCCCTTTTTTTGACTTTGTATTAATTTATTAGCTTGCCCTTTACCTGCGCTCTGCAGTTTAACGGCTTGGCTTTTACTGCGATCTAACTTAATTGCTTCTTGAGCTTTTTTGGCAGTTTCTTTTTTAATTTCAACTTTGGCTTCATTTTTGACTGAAGCTTTTTGGACAACTTCAGTTTTTTTAGCAAGCTCAGAGGTCTTGATTTCTTTTTTGGTTCTCAAATCAACTCTGACGTGACAAGTCCTCTTTAAAATAGTGTGAGCTCGACCACGACTGACAGCGCGCCATCTTTTCAGTGCTGGACCATCATTCACCCAAATTTTATCAATTTCTAAATCAGTTACAGCTAAACCAAAGTTATTGGTGGCATTAGCAGTAGCTTGACGTAAAACCTTCAATACTAAAAGACTAGATTTACGATTGATGGTAGCTAAATGTTTAATCGCATCAACGATGCTCATTTTTTTAATCACATCAGCTACTAAACGTACTTTACGTGCTGGCTGTCTGGTGTTTTTTTGCTCTGCTTTAATTATCATGTTAATTTTTCCAAAAAAAGTTTAAGTTTTAGTCAACAATCTCTTCACAATTTTGCCATGACCTCTAAAGGTTCTAGTAGGCGCAAATTCTCCTAAATTATGACCGACCATCATTTCAGAGACAAACACTTCCACAAAGTTTTTGCCTTGATGAACCATAAAAGTATGGCCAACAAATTCTGGAGCAATCACGCAAGCGCGACTCCAAGTTTTGATTGCTTTATTCTCCCCACTGGCTTTCTGTGCCATCACTTTTTTTAGAAGTTTTGGGTCGATGTATGGTCCTTTTTTACTTGATCTAGACATATTGTAACATTACCTTTTATTAGTTTTTAGCTCGACGATCTCTAACTAAAAAACGATTAGATTTTTTAACACTTCTAGTTTTTCTTCCTGGTGCCACATTTTGACCCCATGGAGATTTGGCGTGTTTCAAACCTACGCCGCTACGGCCTTCACCACCGCCATGTGGATGACTATCAGGATGTTGAGCAGTACCTCTAACGGTGGGCCTAATACCCATCATTCTCTTGCGGCCAGCTTTACCTAACTTAATGTTTTTCCACTCTTGATTACCCACCCGACCAATGGTCGCTAAACATTCTAAATTTACCAAACGCTGTTCCTTAGAAGGTAGAGCAATAATAGCGTATTTCGCTTCTTTGGATTGAATAATCGCTCCAAGACCAGCTCCTCTAACAATTTGAGCTCCTTTGCCATGGCGCAGTTCAATATTATGAATTTCTACACCAATAGGAATGTTTTTAAGTTGCATGCAGTTGCCAACTTTAATATCAGTTTTTTCTTCCGCAATGATTTCAGCTCCAATCTCTAAACCTTCTGGTGCTAAAATATATCTTTTTTCACCATCTCTGTAAAAAAGCAGAGCCACATTGGCGCTGCGCATTGGATCGTATTCAATTCTTTTGACAATCGCGGGCACACCAATTTTGTCACGACGAAAGTCAATCACTCTCATTTTCTTTTTGACTCCACCACCACGATGTCTCATCGAAATATGACCACTAGCATCTTTGCCTTGTCGTTTCTTATGACCTTTGGCTAATAGTGATTTTTCAGGCTTACCCTTGTGCAATTGTGCACGATCGAGATCTAAGCGATGTCTTTTGGCGGGGGTAGTGCCCTTCATCTTTTTTAACATTAGCTTTCTCCTCCTACATCAAATAGATCGATATGATTATCAGCAGCCAAAGTCACGTAAGCTTTCTTGGTCTTTGGACTAAGGGTGTTGATTCTTTTTTTACCAGTTTTCTTTTTAACTCGATGTCTAACCACAGTGTTGACTGACAAAACTTTGACGCCAAAAACAGTGGCAACTGCCTCTTTAATTTGACCTTTGTGAGCACTCATTTCGACTTCAAAAGTATAGACGTGCTCTTTTTTAGCTAAGCTAAGAGATCTTTCAGTCACAACTGGTTTTTTGATTAGATAAGCATTCATGATTATTTCTTAAGAGTTGTTTTTTTAACTTTTAATAATCTTTCTTCTAAAATTTTTAAAGCGGCTAAATCAATCACAATTTTATCAGCCATAGCCACATGTAAGGCATTAATACGATCAGCAGTCATCACTAAAACGTTTTCCATATTGCGTAATGATCGTAAAACTAGCTCAGAATTTTTTGCTAAAACAACCAAAACCTTTTCATTTTTTGTACTTGCTGCTGACAAAAGCTTGGTCGCTTCGGCAGTTTTTCCTTTCAAAGAAGCAATATCTTTACTTAAAAAAAGATTACTTTTTTGAGCACTAAAAGCTAATTTAAGAGCCAAAAGCTTGCTTTTGACAGTTAAGGTTTTGACCCAATTTTCAATCCCTCTTGGACCATGAGAAACACCGCCACCCACAAAAATATTGGGGGTACGAGCACCATGACGAGCATTGCCAGTTCCTTTTTGTTTGTACCATTTTTTCTTAGTACGATTAATCTCAGATCTAGTTTTAGTGTGACTAGTGCCCTGTCTTAAATTACTCAAATAAACTCTAATCGCTTGAGTCAACAAAAGTTTAGAAGTAGCACTAGCAAACAAAGCATCGCTTACTCTGACTTTTTCATTTTTGCTGGTAGAGTCAATGACGGTTAATTGCATTATGACTTACTTTCTTCTTTGACCGATTCGGTTGCTGCTTGATTCTCAACACTCTCAATGTTTTCAGTTAAACCTAAGTTTTTTAAATTTAATTTGATATTTTTACTGTTGCCAGTTTTACTAATTGCTACAGTAGCACTGCGATAACCTGGCACTGGACCATTGACCCACAATTCATTGTTTTTTTGATCAAGATAAACGATCACTAAACCAGATACGGTCTTAGTTTCACAACCATAATGGCCAGGCATTCTTTTGCCTTTCCAAATACGACCTGGTGTAGTACCAGAACCAATAGAACCCACTGCACGAGCTCGATCTGATTGACCATGAGTTTTGGGGCCACCATGAAAACCATGACGTTTCATGGCACCAGCGAAACCTCGACCTTTGGTTGAACCCTGAATTTCAACGATGTCACCTACTTGAAAAATCTCACTAAGTGATAAGGTTTGACCAACTTGCACTTGCTCAGTGCTTTCTTCAGCAGCTAATTTAACCCCTCGAACTTGCTTCAAACCAAAAGAAAAACCACTTTTCTCAATTTTTGATCTAAGTGGTTTATCGACATTCTTTAATTTTTTCAGACCGTAGCCAATTTCCAAAGTAATTTGTTTATCTTGGGTTTCTTTTTTAGACAAAACCACATTGTTATCCACCTTAAGCTTGGTGATTGGCAAACGCTTGCCCTCTTCTGACCAGGCTTGCGACATTTCCATCTTGGTAGCAAATATTGTTTTTATCATGGTTTTTTATCAAAAAAATAAACTTTGGGTTCACCCAATTCCTTCTGCCTTCATGAACTACATTTTGATTTGAATATCCACACCAGCAGGTAGTTCCAAGTGCATTAGAGAGTCGATGGTTTTATTGGTTGGATCGATAATATCAATCAAACGTTTGTGCGTACGAATCTCGTAATGCTCTTGAGCATTTTTGTCAGTATGAGGTGAAATCAAAACCGTAAAAGATTTTTTATGAGTTGGCAATGGCACTGGACCAATAATCTTGGCGCCTGTAGACAGAGCTGTTTGTAAGATCTTACGAGAAGCCTCGTCGATGACGCGGTGATCGTAAGATTTAAGTCTCACTCTAATCTTGTATGAGTTTTGATTTTTAGTCATACTATTTTTAATTTATTGCTTTCTTTAGCTTGTGATCTCTTAAATCACAAAACGCGATTATATCCAATTCCCGCCTGCTTGTACAGAGGAAATTTTTATTTTTTACTAAAAAAATAAATCAGTAAAAAATCACTTTACTCTCTTATCCTCGAGAGAACTGTATTGTACCAGAAGGAAGTTAACAGAGCAAGGGTGACTCTTATAAAAGTAAATAATTAAAAAATACCTACAAAAAGCCCCGCTTAAAAAGCGGGGCTTTATAATTTTCTCTAAATTTTGAAATTATTCCAAAATTTTAGTGATCGCACCAGCACCGACAGTTAAACCACCCTCGCGAATTGCAAAGCGGAAACCCTCATGCACTGCTACTGGCACTAAGAGCTCAACGGTCATCTTGGCATTATCGCCAGGCATAACCATTTCCACTCCCTCTGGAAGCTTGATTTCACCAGTTACATCAGTAGTTCTGATATAGAATTGAGGTTTGTAACCAGAGAAGAAAGGTTTATGACGACCACCTTCTTCTTTTTTCAAAATATATACTTCAGCTTCAAATTTCTTGTGAGCAGAAGCACTACCTGGTTTAGCTAAAAGCTGACCTCTTTCAACACCATCTTTTTCAATACCACGAAGTAAAATACCAACGTTATCACCAGCTTGACCTTGATCAAGCATTTTTCTAAACATTTCCACACCAGTAACGGTGGTGGATTGTTTGGCATGAATACCAACGATGTCAACGTTTTCACCAACTTTGATAATGCCGCTTTCAATACGTCCAGTGACCACAGTACCACGACCCTTGATCGAGAAAACATCTTCAATATACATGCTGAAGGGTTTGTCGACATCACGCACTGGCTCTGGAATATAATCATCGACAGCTTTCATCAAGTCCATAATTTTGGCTTGAGCATCAGCATCACCCTCTAAAGCTTTCATGGCACTAACGCGAATAACTGGAGTATTGTCGCCATCGTAACCATATTTACTCAAGAGATCGCGAACTTCCACTTCAACCAAATCTAATAATTCAGCATCATCAACCATGTCGCATTTGTTCAAAGCAACTACGATCTTTGGCACGTTCACTTGATTGGCCAATAAAATGTGCTCGCGAGTTTGAGGCATAGGACCATCAGTCGCTGCCACCACTAAAATAGCACCATCCATTTGAGCAGCACCAGTAATCATATTTTTGATGTAATCAGCATGACCTGGGGCATCAATGTGAGCATAGTGACGTTTCTCAGTTTCGTATTCAATGTGTTTAATATTGATGGTAATACCACGAGCCACTTCTTCTTGACTGTTTTCTACATCAGAATAAAGCAAAGCTTTATTGGTTTCACAAGGCACCATTTTAGATAAAGTTTGGGTAATGGCGGCGGTCAAGGTAGTTTTACCATGATCCACGTGACCAATCGTTCCAATGTTGACATGTGGCTTACTTCTCACAAATTTTTTTGCATCTGCCATAGTAGTGTTCTTTCTTTAATTACTATTAATTTTACTAATTTATAAATTTTAATTGATCGAGATTGTATTTTACCCCAAAAAAATAGGCAAAACAAGTCATCTCACAAATTTCTAATTACTTTATCTCTTTCTGATGCCTTTTCTTTCTTCCACAATCTTTTCGGTAATGTTTTTAGGCACTTCTTCATAATGGCTTGGCAGCATGACGCTACTGGCACGACCTTGAGTCATTCCTCGTAAAGTCGTCACGTAGCCTTGCATTTCAGCTAAGGGAGCTAGAGCAGTAATGATTACGACACTTCCTCTTTGGTTAGTACCCTGAATTTGAGCACGGCGTGAGCCAAGATCGCCAATAATGTCACCCATAAATTCTTCTGGCGTACTGACTTCGACCTTCATCACTGGTTCAATGAGCACCATGCCCGCTCTAGAAACCGCATCTCTCATACCTAGAGAACCAGCCATTTTAAAAGCCAATTCACTAGAGTCAACTTCATGATAAGAACCATCATAAAGAGTTACTTTGACATCCACCATGGGATAGCTAGCCAAAAAGCCTCTGTCTAGAGATTCTTTAATCCCTTTGTTAGTAGGCTCGATGTATTCACGAGGGACGGCACCGCCAGTAATCGCGTTAACAAATTCATAACCAGTACCACGATCTTTTGGCTCGATTCGGAGTAAAACGTGGCCATATTGACCGCGCCCACCAGATTGTTTAATGTATTTACCTTCACCTTCAGCCATTTGAGTGATAGTTTCACGATAAGCCACTTGAGGTTTGCCAACGTTGGCATCAACCTTGAATTCGCGCTTCATACGATCAACGATAATATCCAAGTGCAATTCACCCATACCACCAATGATCGTCTGGCCGGTTTCATGATCGACCTCAATACTAAAAGTAGGATCTTCTTCAGAAAGTTTAGCCAAAGCCATACCCATTTTTTCTTGATCAGATTTGGTCTTTGGTTCAATAGCCAAAGAAATGACTGGATCAGCAAAAGTGATGCCTTCCAAAATTACTGGAGCAGTTTCATCTGAAAGAGTATCACCAGTTTTAGTATCTTTAAGACCAACCACCGCAATGATTTCACCAGCCTGAGCTTCGGCGACTTCTTCACGATCATTGGCATGCATTAAAAGTAAACGACCAACTCTTTCTTTAATGTCTTTACTGGAGTTATAAACATAAGAACCAGCTTTAATCGAACCAGAATAAACACGGAAGTAAGTTAATTTACCTACGTGAGGATCAGTCTGAATTTTGAAAGCTAAACCACAGAATTTTTCTTCTGGAACTAAGCGACGTTGCACTTTTTCTTCTTCTTTGCCGGGCACATGGCCTTCAATGTGATCGATATCACTGGGAGATGGTAAATATTCGACTACAGCATCCAAAAGTGGCTGTATACCAGTGTTTTTAAGGGATGAACCAGCAAAAACAGGTACTAACTGGTAAGCAATCACTGCTCGTCGCAAAGCACTTTTTAATTCAGCGACGGCAATTTCTTCTTCCGCAAAAAACTTTTCCATTAAAGCATCATCGGTTTCGGCGATGGCTTCCACTAATTTAGCTCTTTCTTCTTCAACTTGAGCTTGATATTCTTCTGGAATATCTTTAATTTCTGGTTCAGTGGCGGCTTCGTGATCTTCCCAAAAATAAGCTTTGCGCGTCAATAAATCGATTACGCCTTGAAAGAAATTCTCACTGCCCATGGGTAAAACCATTGGGGCAGGCTTAACACCAAACTTAACGCGAATATCTTCGACGGTCGCTTTGAAATCAGCACCTAATTTATCCATTTTATTAACAAAACAAATACGAGGCACATTATATTTATCAGCTTGACGCCAAACAGTTTCAGATTGAGACTGCACACCTTCAGAAGCATCAAGAACGGTAATTCCGCCATCTAAAACGCGCAGTGAACGCTCCACTTCAGCCGTAAAATCTACGTGGCCTGGAGTATCGATAATATTAAAACGATATTTATCTGTGGGAAGAGCTGTTTCAAAATATGGAGTCCAAAAACAAGTAGTGGCTGCAGAGACAATGGTAATGCCTCGTTCTTGCTCTTGAGCCATCCAGTCCATGGTGGCTGCGCCCTCGTGAACTTCACCAATTTTGTAATTGCGACCAGTATAAAAAAGGATGCGCTCAGTGGTAGTAGTTTTACCAGCATCAATATGAGCAATAATGCCAATATTTCTAATGCGTTCCAATGGAACTTGTCTTGTTTTTGCAATGTCTGACATAGATCTAAATTTTATAATTTCTCTAGCTAATAATAAAGGCGAAAGTTTACCATCTAAAGTGAGAGAAAGCTTTATTGGATTCGGCCATACGATGGGAAGTATTGCGTTTTTCAATCGCTCCACCTTGCTCAATTAAGGCATCCAAAATTTCAGCGGCCAGTTTTTCGGCAAAGCTGTGATATTGTTTATTAGGACGCTTGTTCGACTCAGTCACTAACCATCTGACACTCAAAGAATTAGCACGACGACCACGCACCGGCATAGGGACCTGATAAGAAGCACCACCTACGCGACGAGATCTGACTTCCATTTGCGGTTGAATTTTGGCCAGAGCTTCTTCTAAAACTTCTAAGGCTTTGCGTTTGGTTTCTTTTTCAACCAGAGCTAAAGCATCATAAACTTGTTTGGCAGCCACAGATTTTTTACCATCTTTCATGCTACGATTAATAATGTTCTGCACTAAAACAGAGCCATATCGAGCATCTTTTTCTATTTCACGAACTTGAGCCTTTTTGGTTCTCATACAATTTTTCCTTTAACTTTTCTTGACTCCATATTTACTACGACTGGTTTTTCTCTTATCAACTCCAGCGCAGTCATATTTACCTCTGATAATATGATATTTCACACCTGGCAAATCTTTGACGCGGCCACCTCTAATCATCACAATGCTATGCTCAGCAAGATTGTGACCCTCACCTTGAATATAGGCGGTGACTTCCATTTTGTTGGATAAGCGCACACGAGCTACCTTACGCAAAGCAGAGTTAGGTTTCTTTGGAGTCATGGTTTTCACCACGGTACAAACACCTCGCTTTTGAGGACTATTAGTAGCCACTGGACGATTATCAATCGAGTTAAAACTGCGGCGCAGCGCAGTAGCTTTAATGCGCTTCACTCGACTAACACGACCACCTTTTCTAATTAATTGATTGATTGTAGGCATATTTTTTATCTTCTATTTCAACTAAGGGAGCAATTTTAACACATCCAGCTTAGTTTTTCATTATTATTTATAATATTACGCTGCGGCTCTGGCCCTTTCTTCACTAGTTGGAATCAAGCGACCAATAATGACATTTTCTTTCAAGCCCTCAAGGTAATCAATGGCTCCCTCAGAAGCAGCATCAGTCAAGACGTGTTTGGTGTGTTGGAAAGATGCAGCAGACAACCAAGAGCTGGTAAAGAGAGAAGATCTGGTAATACCCAAGAGCAAAACTCTAGCAGTAGCCGGATCACCACCAGCAGCCATAACATTGTCATTAATTTCCATAAAACGTGCACGCTCAACGACTTCACCGACTAATAGATCAGTGTCACCAGAAAGCTCAATTTGTAGTTTGTCGCCCATTTTACGAGTAATCACTTCAAAATGCTTATCATTGATGGTCACACCCTGAGATTCATAAACTTCTTGAACTTGGTCAATGATGTGTTGTTGAGTAAAGATTAAACCTTTGAGTTGCAAAAGCTCTTGAATGTTGACGCCACCACTAGTTAGTTTCTGACCAGCGAAAACTAAATCTTTATCTTTAACTAATAAAGTCACTGAAGCTGGTAAAGTAAAGCTTTCTTCTTCACCTTCTTTATTTTTAATGGTGACTACATTTTCACCTTCTTTTTCTTCAACTTTGACTTTACCGGCAATGTGAGCAATTAAAGCCTGGACTTTTGGATTACGTGCTTCGAGTAATTCTTCGACACGAGGTAAACCTTGAGTCACATCCAAACCTACAATGCCACCAGAGTGCTTGACACGCATGGTCAGCTGTGTACCCGGTTCACCAATAGATTGAGCAGCAATCACGCCCACTGGCACACCAATTTCCACATCTGTTCTGGTAGCAAAATCCCAACCGTAGCATTTACTGCACAAACCTTTTTTGCAACGACAAGTAATGGGTGAACGGACCCAAACAGATTCTGTATCTGCAGCGACAATTTCTCTGGCAATGACATCATTAATCAGTTCGCCAGCTTTGACTACAGTTTTTTTACCAATTTGCACATCCTTGCTAGCATAGCGACCTAAAATTCGGTAATAGAAAACATCGCTTCTAGGTGCTCTGACCAACTCAATTCCTTCAGTCGTACCACAATCTTCTTGACGAATAATGGCATCGTGAGCCACATCCACCAAACGACGAGTTAGATAACCAGCATCAGCTGTTTTAATGGCTGAATCAGTCAAACCTTTGCGAGAACCACGAGCTGAAGTCACGTATTCAAAAATAGATAAACCCTGTCTAAAGTTAGATTTGGTCGGCATTTCCACAATGTTACCTAAGGGATCAACCACAAGTCCACGCATAGCACCCAACTGCTTAACCTGATCTTTGGAAGCACGAGTACCACCCGAATCGATAATCACTTTAACTGAATTATCATCGGCATAGGTTTGCCAAGTTTTTTCAGCCAGCTCATCAGTGGTTTTAATCCAAACATCAAGAGACTGACGACGGCGTTCTTCATCGGTAATTAAACCTTGTAAATAGTTATCACGAATCATTTCTGCTTTTTGATTAGCGGTTTCCACTACCTGATCTTTTTCAGCAAGCATCTTACAATCACTGACTGAAACAGATAAACCAGATACCGTAGCGGCCTCAAAACCCAAATCCTTGATATCGTCAATCATTTTAGCCACCACTTCATTGTCTTCAGTTTCAATCGCTTTGGTGACAATTTGTTTAATCATCTTGGCGTTAACACTCTCGTTAATGAAACGTAAACTTTCTGGCAAAACACTGTTAAAAAGCAAGCGACCCACATTGGTTTCAACAATTTGTTTTTGACCTTTAATAGTCATCAAAACTTTAACTTTTTGACGAAGATCTAATTTACCAATCTGGTATAAGTGATAAGCTTCATTTTTACTACCCAAAACTGTTGGGAATAAGCCCAATTTGTTATCAAAACTGGTGTAATAGTAAGCACCAAGAGCCATATCTTTATTTGGTACAGTAATTGGTTCACCATTAGCAGGCTTGAGTAAATTACGATTGGCCATCATTAATTCGATTGCTTCTTGTTGAGCCTGTTTAGTTAAAGGTACGTGAACAGCCATTTGATCACCATCAAAATCAGCGTTGTAACCAGAACAAACACAAGGATGTAGAGAAATGGCACCGCCTTCAATCAAAACTGGGAAGAAAGCTTGAATACCTAATTTATGCAGCGTCGGAGCACGGTTGAGCAGCACTGGGTGATTTTCAATCACTTGTTCCAAAATAGCATAAACCGATGACTCACGACGATCAACCAGATGGCGAGCGCTCTTTACATTTGGAGCAATTCCTTTGAGAATTAACTCTCTTAAGACATAAGGCTTAAAGATTTCCAAAGCCATATCCTTGGGCAAACCACATTGGTTAAGCTTTAATTCTGGACCGACCACAATCACACTACGACCTGAATAGTCGACGCGCTTACCAAGTAAGTTTTGACGGAAACGACCAGTCTTGCCACGGAGCATCTCAGAAAGAGAACGAAGTGGACGACGGTTGCTACGACGACGAGTTTGCTTGGTTTGAGAACTGTCAATCAAAGCATCAACTGCCTCTTGAAGCATTCTTTTTTCGTTACGTAAAATAATTTCTGGAGCACCTAAGTTAATTAAGTGAGCCAAACGATTATTTCGATTAATCACACGACGATAAAGATCATTAAGATCAGAAGCGGCAAAACGACCGCCAGATAATTGCACCATTGGACGCAAATCAGGAGGTAAAACTGGTAAAACCGTTAAAAATAACCAAGCCGGATCAATTGAAGATTTCTTGAAACCTTCAACTACGCGCAATCTTTTGGTAACTTTAGCCTTTTTAGCACCCTTGCTTTCCGCCAATTCATCTCTTAACTGTTTAATTTCTGCATCTAAATCAACTTTTTTACTCAAGGCTAAAATACTCTCCGCACCCATACCCACTTGTAAGTGAGAAGCAGCGTCGTATTCATCTAATTTAAGATATTCATCTTCAGTAAGAACTGTTTTAACCTTAATTCTTTTCACCATTTGTTTGATGGTTTTATAGATTTCCTCAGTTTGCTCGAGTTGCACTTCCAATTGCTGTTTAGTAGCAATGATTTTGTTTTTTGCTTTCAGTTCTAATTCGGCAATTTTAAGTTGCATCGCTTCTTTGCTTTTTACTCTTTCACTCAAAGCAGCTTTGTCTTGATCTAAATTTGCCTTGATACTGGCAATCGCTTTTTCAGCGTTATCGCGCAATTGGTCAAAAGCAGCCACCTGATCAACATCCAGTCGCTCCAAAACTAATTTTTTCTCTTCGTTATCGACCTCTAAAACAATGTATTGCGAAAAATACATAATCGAGTTCAAATTTCTTGGAGAAATATCTAAAAGTAAAGACAATTTAGAAGGAGCACCCTTGAAAAACCAGATGTGAGCTACTGGTGAAGCCAATTTGATATGAGCCATGCGCTCACGGCGAACCTTAGCTTCAGTAACTTCCACGCCGCATTTATCACAAATAATGCCTTTGTAGCGGATGCGTTTATATTTACCACAATAACACTCGTAGTCCTTGCTTGGTCCAAAGATTTTTTCGTCAAAAAGACCATCTTTTTCCGGCTTCAGAGAGCGATAATTAATGGTTTCTGGTTTTTTCACTTCACCGTGAGACCAACTGACGATGTCTTCTGGAGAAGCGATCTTAATTTGTAGGGCGGAGAAATCGACGATATTTTTCATAAATTAATTCTTTCAAAAATTTACTAAATTTAGTTCAAAACCTCCTCTTCTGGTTCTGCTGTTTCTTCTTCACTAAGATCATCTTCAATAAAAGTGTCTTCTTCGCTTGTTTCGCTGTCTTCCTCGCCATTATCATGATCTTCTTCGTGCATGGAAGAATCTTCTAGATCATCAAGAATTAACACCTCTTCTTTATCAATGCTGGGAGCTTTTTCTTCTACTTCTTCTTCAGTAGGATCAAGGGCCACAATGTTTAATGATAAAGAATTTAATTCTTTGCACAGCACTCTGAAAGCTTCAGGCACGGTTGGGGTTGGAATATCTTCACCCTTTACAATCGCTTCAAAAGCTTTGGCACGACCATGCACATCATCAGACTTAATCGTCAGCATTTCTTGAAGAACATGAGCAGCTCGGTGCGCTTCAAGAGCCCAAACTTCCATTTCACCCATTCTCTGACCACCCATTTGAGCTTTACCACCCAAAGGTTGTTGAGTAACTAAGGAATAAGGACCAGTGGAACGAGCGTGAGTTTTGTCTTCCACCATGTGACTTAACTTGAGAATATAGTTAATACCTACCACTGATTTCTCACGGTAAGCTTCACCAGTGTAACCATTATAAAGTTGAGCTTTACCAGAAACTGGTAAGCCAGCTTTTTCTAATTCCTGCCAAATTTTGTCTTCATCAATTTCTTCAAAAGCCGGCACGGCCACTTTGTAACCTAATTTATTCGCCGCCCAACCCAAATGAGTTTCAAGTAATTGACCGAGGTTCATACGAGCCAAAACAGAAAGTGGAGAAATAATAATATCTACCGGAGTACCATCTTCCAAATGAGGCATATCAGCTGCGGGCACAATTTTGGAAATAACACCCTTGTTACCATGACGACCAGCAAGCTTGTCACCAACAGTAATCTTTCTCATTTCAGCAACTTTGACAATTACTTCTTTGATCGTACCTGGATCTAATTCATCACCCAAATCGCGATCAAGTACTTGCACGTCGATTACCACTCCCGACTCTCCATGTGGAATTCTAAGAGATGTGTCGCGCACTTCTTTGGATTTTTCACCAAAAATCGCTCGAAGCAATCTTTCTTCTGGAGAAAGTTCGGTTTCACCTTTGGGAGCCACCTTGCCTACTAAAATATCGCCTGATTTAACGTGACTGCCAATGCGAATAATGCCATCTACATCTAGGTTAGCTAAAAAGGTTTCACTCACGTTGGGAATATCGTTGGTCAATTCTTCCGGTCCCAAACGAGTATCCATCACCTTGGCCTTGTGTTCACTAATTTGCACAGAAGTCAAAGCATCTTCTTTGACTAAACGATCAGAAATCACCAAAGCGTCTTCGTAACCCAAACCATTAAAGGAAGTATAGGCAATCAATAAATTAGTGCCTAAAGAAAGTTCACCATGATCAGTAGCTGGCCCATCAATCAAGACATCGCCTTTTTTGACTTCTTGACCCACTTTAACAATTGGTTTCTGAGAAAAACAAGTGCTTTGTGAAGTTCTCATGTATTTAGACAACTGATATTCGATGATCCCCTTGTTGAAAGTAATTAATTCGTTGTTAGTTTTTTCCACAAAAGCCTTAGCTTTTTCATGATCTTTTTTATCCAGCTTCAACATAATGCGACTGCCGTCAACATAATCAATCACACCAGCAAAAGGAGCCAAAATGGTACGACCCATGGCCACAGCAATTTCAGCCTCCATACCGGTGCCAATCACTGGAGCCTGTGGTTTAACTAAGGGCACGGCTTGACATTGCATATGAGAGCCCATCAAAGCACGATTAGCTTCATCATGAGCAATAAAAGGAATTAAAGACGCAGAGCTACCCACCACCTGTCTCGGCACCACATCAATGTATTCCACTTCTTCAACACTACTTTCGATAAATTCATTGCGATAACGCATTGGAATCCAATCGTCAGTAATATAATTATTGTCATCAATGTTGATACTCGCGTGAGTAATATGATAATCTTCTTCTTCGTCGGCACTTAAATAAACAATTTCGTCGGTCACCTTCATCTTGCCTTTGACATTTTGGACTTTAAGATAAGGCGCTTCCAAGAAACCATAGTCATTAACTCGAGTATATAAAGATAAATAAGTCACTAAACCAATATTGGGGCCTTCTGGAGAACGAATTGGACAAATACGAGAATATTGAGAGGCGTTGATGTCACGCATCGAAAAACTAGCGCGTTCACGAGTGACGCCACCTGTACCCATCACGGATAAACGACGCAGGTTATCAACTTCAGATAGAGGATTGGTCTGATCCAAAATCGCAGATAAACGATTACGTCGGAAAAATTCTGAAACAGTTGCGATTAAAGGACGCGCGTTCACTAAAGCAGATGGAGTTAAAATTTCATCAGTTTTAGTTAAAGACATTTTTTCACGGATAGATCGCTCTAAACGAATTAATCCAATACGGAAAGCGTTGCCTGCCACCAATTCGCCGACGCGACGTACGCGACGATTGGATAAATGATCAATATCATCAACCTTACCTTCACCATTTTGTAAAGTAATCAGGTAAGCAATAGCTGCGACCAAATCTTGAGGATCCAAAACCGTTTTTTTAGGATCAACCTCAATTTTCAAACGACGATTAACTTTATAACGACCGACTTCACCGAGATCATAACGTCTTTCGTCAAAAAACATGTGATTTAAAAATTCACGAGCAGTATCCAAAACAGCTGGCTCGCCAGGTCTCATCTTTTCATAAATTTCAATCAAAGCCTCAGCCTGATTGGTGGTGGAGTCTTTTTTTAAAGTATTATTGAGTAGATCCAACTTATCTTTTTTCAAAATATCAGCAAACAAATTAGCAATATCATCATTGCTTTCATAACCAAAAGCTCTCAGTAAAACAGTCACAGGCATTTTGCGACGGCGATCAATCTTGACAGTGATCACATTGCGACGAGAAACCGTCACTTCCAACCAAGAACCACGCATTGGACGAAGTTCGGCTGTATAAAGCAATTGTTTACTTGCTGAATCTTCTTCACCTAAAAAGAAAACTCCAGGAGATCTCACCAATTGAGTAACGATCCCTCTTTCAATGCCATTAATAATAAAATTGCCGGTCGCTGTCATCTTGGGAATATCACCCAAAAAGACTTCTTGAGTTCGTTCTTCGCCAGTTCTTTTATTGATTAAAGTAGCTTCTACATAAAGAGGCATGTCATAAGAAACATTTTTAGCTTTAGCTTGAGCCGGAGTATATTTGGCTTCACCAAAACGATATTCTCCGAAAGTCAAAGACCAGTTTTTACCGGTAAAATCTTCAATGCCCTTAACGCCGTTGACTTCTTGGAGAGCTTCTTTAATTCCATGGTCGAGAAATTCTTGATAACTTTCACTTTGTAATTTAATTAAGTCTAAAATTGGTAAAATTTGGTGATTTTGACCCCAATTTTGGCGTTTTGCTTTTTGTGGCATGAAAATTCCTTTTTAGCTTAAATGCTTAATTATTTCTTCGTTGCTACTTACTTAACACTTTTAAATTTCATTAAAAACAAAGCAAAAATACACAGCTTATGCTCGATAACGCTGTGCGAAACAAGTTACTTATTTAGTTGTTTTATAAAAACTAAAGGCACCAATCTCTTTGTTTTTTCTGCTAGCTTTTTATTTAAGTCCTTTAAGACAATTGGCTATTATAGCAGTAAAATAGATCTAGCGCAAGTATTTATTTACATTATTATTGTGTTCTTGCAGATTATTAGCAGTGTGAATTTTACCATTTTGATCATGTAAGTAAAAAAGAGCTGAAGTGCTAGTGGGATTGAGAACTGCTTGAATGGCGGCTAAACCTGGATTACAGATTGGTCCTGGTGGCAAACCAGCATATTTATAAGTGTTGTAAAGAGAATCAAGTTTTTTATCATCTGCTAAAGGAGTTGACCACCAGGTGCCACTTGATTGATTAAAACCCTTAATATATTGCAAGGTGGCATCTACTTGAAGAGGCATCTGAATCGCTAAACGATTGAATAAAATTTGTGCCACCAAAGGCATTTCTGAATCTAGAGCACTTTCCCTTTGCACCAAAGAGGCTAGAGTCAAAACTTCATTTAAGCTTAATTGGCTTTTGGCCAAAACGGCGCTCAGGGCGTGAGTCACCTTGTTATTAAAAGTATTCTGGAGCAAAGATAAAAGTTGTTCAGCATTAATTTCTCTGGGTACTAAATAAGTATCAGGGAATAATTGGCCCTCCAAACCCTTACTTAATTCTAAAAATTCATCAGCTGAAAAAAATGGCAAGCCTTGTTTAGTTAAACTTTCAGCTATCTCCTCTCTGCGCCAACCCTCTGGTAATGTAATCCATAAATCATTGGTGCCAACTGTCAAAGCTTGGGCAATTTCCCAAGTACTCATATTAGCGGACAATTCAAAACTACCTGCTTGAATTTTATTAGTTAAATGATTTTTATAAATCGCTAGGCGAAAAGCCCAAGCACTTTTAATCAATTTTTCCGCCTCCAATCTTTGAGCAATAATGGTCACTGCTTGACCCTTGGGAATCACAAAACGAACTTTTTGCGGATTGCTTAGTGATTTAGCTTCAAACAAACTACTAATCGTTATTACCACGCCGATTAATATGAAAAAAGAAATGATGATCAACAATAATAATTTAGGGATTTTTTTTAACATAAAAAATAAGTTGAATTATTAGTGTAGCACACCGTCTAGAAATTCTTCTAAAATTAGGGCGGCGGCGTAATGGTCGATGGGGCCTTGGCGTTTTTTCAAACTCGCCGCCGCCGCCTCCAAACGCTCTGCTACCTCTTGTGAAGAGAGAGTTTCATCTACCAGATGAATTGGTAAAGCTAATTTGGTTTGCAAAAGATCTGCAAAGAGCCGAGTTTTTTCTGCCATCACAGCTTCTGATAAACCCAAAACAATTTCCTCGATGGCTTTTTCTCGGCATAACTTCGCAATGCTCTCTAAAGCTGTCTGACTAACAATTGGCTCATCTCGAGTTAAATTATTGTCGAGCACAAATAAAGGCTCAACTAAATATGAAAAATTAACAGCCAAACCAATTCTTTTGGTCCCATAATCAATCGCTAAATATTTTTTGACTGGCATTTTTTACAATTAATCTTTAATTAGTTGAGCGATTACCACTCCTCTGCGCAAAACTGTCCCTTCTGGTACACAGGTGACCAATTTCAGCTGTCGTGTGTCATGACGTTGCGCCAAAATAAACACATCAGTTGGCTCTACTTCAGTGTTGCTTTGCACTTGATAAGTATATTTTACGTTGCGATGAGTTAAATAGATTTTATCACCTGGTTTTAAAGTCATAATCTTACTAAAAATCGAAGTATAGCGACGCGGATTTTTTTCACTTGGATTATAAAATTGACGCAAAACTGAATGTCCAAAAATGACTGGTGCTCCTGGTTCTCCCGGTAAGGCGGTGCCTGGATATTGAATGAGGCTTTTATTTAAATCAGTCCCACCAACTCGAACTTTGGCATTATTAAGAGATAGACTGGGAATGTCGAGACGATATTCTTCAAGCTGCTCGTTTACTTCGAACATGTTTTGGTTTTGCTCACCAAACCAATTATTCAAATTAGTGTAATCAAGATCGTAATCTAAAATAATTGGCTCATCTAAAACAGGCTTGGCACTCGCATTTTCATCGATGATGCTGGCTTTGGCAAAAACCAGGTTATTGGTGCTATTTAATTGCTGTTGAGATAAAGGAGACAATAAATCAGTATTGCTGTTTTGGCGAGGCAAAAACTGACTCAAGATAGGCCAAGTCGCAGAACCAATCAAAAAAATTCCCAGCACAATTAAAATTAAAGGCATTACTGCCGCCCCCACTTTGACAAAATTAGGAATTCTTTGCCAAAAATGCTTGGTAATTTTTTGATCTAATTGCTGCTCAAAACCTTGATTAGCCAAATTTCTTTTGGTTAAATCCAAAACTTTTTGATCTAAATCTGCCAAAGCAACATTTTTGAGTAAAGCCTGGCGATAAACTTCCAATAGCTCGCGCTTGTTGATTTTGAGATTGCTTGACATAAATACTACTCATGAATAGTAAATAAAATCCGCTTGGGATCGTTTGGTAATTTATCAAGTAACTTATTCAAGAAAGGTGGTTGAAAAATAAATTCTACTTGATCAATTTCCGCTTGAGTTTCCAAGAAAGTTTTACTTTCTTGCCATTTCTTACCTAGTAGCTGCGACTTCAATGAGTCTGTAGAAATTTGTGCTACAGCTTGAGTGCTGATTTCTGCACTTAATTTCACTTGACTAGAATCAGAAGCAACTTGAGTTTTGTCAGTTAATAACGAGGGCTGATCTTTGAAAATATATTTATCCGGAAGATCCATACTCAACAAAACACTGGCTAATTCTTTCAAATCAGCTGATGAATACTTGACTGCTTCTACTGCCAAAGTTAAGTTGAGAGTTAAACTTTCGGTTTCTTCGCCAACTTGAGCTGAGTAGTCACTTTTTAAGATTTTGTTTTTGCCAGTCGGCACTAAATAAATACCTTCTTTGGCTGATTGCTGTAACTCTTCATTAACTTCTTTTAATAATTTTTCACTCAAATTTTTACTTAACTGCTGAAGATCAGCTTGTGCAACAACTCGTACTTCTCGACTAGAACCTCCAGAAAAATTATCAAGGGCACTAGCTGTAAATTTATCATCAAAATATTCGGCTACACGAAATTTGGTATCTTTATTAAAATTTGCCTCAGCTCCAATATCTTGTGCTGTCACCGTTGTTTCGGCTTTACCATATTTAGCTCCATCAGCTATTTCTTCTTTGGCTGGCACTTCGATATCAGCATCTAGAAGAAATTTAATACCATTATTGCTTAAACTTGTGCCCGCTTTAAGTTTAGTGCTCTCATTTGTCTTGTTATAAATCACTACTTTTCCCTTGGCTTTTTCGCCCACTAAACCAATTCCCGTCGTTTCGATCACATCTTGACCGCTGATTTCTTTGTTTTCTACAGCGACTTTAAGTAAGGCTTTGGAAAAATCTGAACTTGCTACATTTGGATCTAGAGTAATATTGACTGCTTTATGTAATAAAATTTGTTTAGGTTGCAAACTAATGGTAATTTTAGTCAAGAAAAAAACATAAAACACAAAAATCATGCAAATGCCTAGCAAACCTGCTCCAAAACCAAGCAAAAGGGTTTTTTTGTGTTTTAGCCAAAAACGCTGCTGATTTTTTGGTTTCGTAGGGTGAGTAGATGCTTGATCAAAAAGTAGTTTGTTGGCATTAGCATCAGTTGCTTGTTGATTTGAGTTTGCAAGAGAAGCATTCTCGATTGCATGATAATTGCGATCAAAGGCAATGCCAAAGCTACTGGCGCTGTTTTTTTCAATGGCATACTCAGGATCAGGGCCGGCTTCTACTTGATTTGGCGATTGCTTTTCCATTTCTGGCTCGTTTTTAATAGTGCTATTTGCGCTCGACTCGGCAGATGAATTTTTAAGCAAATCTGCTTTAGGCAAACTACTAAGAAAAGCATCTTTAGTCAAGACTTTGCCAGCACTTAAACTAGCGGACTTAATCATGTAGTCAGTTTCCAAAGCAACGATGCTCGGTGCTTGTAAAAAACCAGGATTGGTAGTCCAATCGACTCGATTAAGTTGTTCACGTAGGCTTTCCAATTCTTTGGTTTTTAGAGAAAGCGAAGTAATGAGTATTTTACTTGGAAAATATTTCACTTCTGGACCAAGTTTTTTTGCCGCTCTGGCTAGAGCTTCAGTAAAATCGTCAACAATACTAGCCGAGCGACCCACATTAATAAAATCTAAAAATTTGCCATGTTTGAGAAAAACTAAAGCAAAATCATCTTCTTTTAAAATTAATAATAAACAAGAATCATTTTCATCACCAATTAAACGTGCTTCCGCTAATGCCTCAGGAATGCTAATTTGACCCAAAGCATCTAGATTTAATTCTTCCGTAATCTCTTTAACAATTGGTTTTTTTAACTCACTTAGCTCGCCATCTTCAAGCCAGCTATGATCAAAGACAAAAATTGTTTCTACCACATCTTGAGATTCTGTCCCCAATTGCTGCAAACTCTGATCCAATTGTTCCAAGAGATCTTTTCGATCTAAATAAGTTTTAATAGTCGAGAATTCTTTAATTTGAATGCCTTGACCGTTATTGACTACCAGAGCAGATTGCAAATATTGATCGGTTAATAGAACAGTAAAAAAATAATGTTTGTCTTGATCGGGCATAGCGTTTGTAACTAATTATATATACTTCTACACTCTACGAATAGCCCCACAACAATTATGCTCTTGATTGGTTTAAGATTTTTGTTGAACTGCGTAAATTCTTCTCACGCCATCAGCCACTGCTGTTTCTTTGGTTAAAACAATTTGGTCAATTAGTCCAGTGTGCGCAACGTGAGGTCCAGAACAAAGTTCGCGAGAAACATAGTCGCTCCCTTTTTGTTGTCCCTGAGGATTGGGGCCAATTGAATACATGTTCACTACATCTGGATATTTGTCTATAAACAAAGCAATCGCGCCTTGTTTTAGAGCTTCTTCTTTGGCCAAAACTTGTTTATCAACTTGATAATCAGCTTTGATCCATTGATTAATGAGTTCACTAATTTGTTTTTTTTGCGCATCACTTAAAGCTTGCGGATAAGAAAAATCAAAACGCAAACGTTCTGCCGTAATATTTGAACCTTTTTGTTCTACACTTTCTCCTAAAACTTGACGAAGTGCTGCATGCAACAAATGTGTAACCGTATGATATTTGGTGGTCATTTCACTTGTATCAGCTAGGCCACTCTGGAACTGAACTTGATTGGCTTGTTTAGAATTTTGAGCATGAGAGTTTTTTTCTGCCTGATATTTTTCTTCAATCTCGGCTTCAATTGGTAAATGGCGCTGCTTAGCTTCTTCCAATGAAATTTCAAAAGGAAAACCAAAACTTTCATATAAATAAAAGGCCAATTCTGCAGTAAAAATACTTTGATTGATTAAGAGTTTATCAAATTCTTTTAAACCTTTGTTTAAGCTTTTACTAAATTTCATTTGTTCAGTCTGCACTAATTGGCAAATTTTTGCCTGCTGTAATTTTAATTCTGGATAAAAATCTGCATAAATAGCAATAATAATTGGTACCAATTCAACCAAAGTTTCCTGTTTAATATTTAGGTAATTTGCCTGACGTAAAGCTCGGCGCAGTAGACGACGTAAAACGTAGCCCTGAGCTTTACTGGAAGGCAAAACCCCATCAGCCATCAACATCACTGCTGCCTTCATGTGATCTGCAATAATTCTAAAATATTTTTTATTAGCATCTGTTTGGTAATTTAAGTTCGTAAAAGATTGAATTTTTTCGATAATTGGCCAAAAAGCTGCAGTTTTGAAAACATCGGCCTGATTTTGATAAGCAGCTAAAATTCTTTCCAAACCACCACCAAAATCGATATTGGCCTGCGCCAATGGAATAAAACCGGCTGTGGTTTTTTGATATTGCATAAATACCGAATTACCAATTTCCAAAAATCTACCGCAATCACAATTAATATGACAAGGGTGCTCTCGATGCATTTCTTGAGTCAAAGCGTTAGTTATTTCTCCAAAATCATAAAAAACTTCACTGTCTGGACCACCTGGCTCACCTTCTGGCATATTAGCTGGCACACCCGAACGTGACCACCAATTTTTTTGTTCGCCATAAAAGAAAATACGTCCTCCTTGTAAACCTTGTTTTGGATTTTTAATGATTTTGGCTTCTACGCCAAGTTTAGTAAACAGCTCTTGCCAGATCAAGGCAGCTTCCTCATCTGCTTCAATGCCTAATTGTTTATTGCCAGAAAAAACTGATACGTAAAGCTTTTTTGGGTCTAATTTTAATTCTTGAGTAAGAAAATTAAAAAGAAAAGTAATTTGCTCTTTTTTGAAATAATCGCCAAAAGACCAATTACCCAACATTTCAAAAAAAGTGGTGTGACGATTATCTCCAACTTCTTCAATGTCATCCGCTCTAAAACATTTTTGCGCATTAGCTACTCTCTTGCCCTCTGGATGTGCTTGACCAAAAAAATAAGGAATCATCGACTGCATGCCCGCACTAGTAAAAAGGGTGGTTGGATCGTTTTCAGGCACTAAAGGGGCAGATGGCACAATGGCATGATTTAAACTATGCAAATAATTCAAATATTTTTGACGAATTAAAGTTAAAGCTGACATGGGTTTTATTATACCTGATCAGCAAACTAGACGCCTTTGAATTTTGCTTTTTGATTTTGTTTGCGACGACGTTTGAGTTTAGCTAGATGAGCCAATTCTTTTTCAAGATTTTTGTTTTCGAAATTGGCTTTCATTTCTTGAAAAGAGTCAACTAATTTTTTAAAATATTGCTGGCGAAAATTTTCTAAAGAAATTTCTTTATTTTCAATTAAACCCTGTTTAAAAAGATGTTCTTTGACTTCGTCCCATTTTTCACTTAATTGGCGCCATTTTTTACTTCCTATTTCACTAGTAAAATAGGAAAAAATGGCACCTAAACTAAAAGCGCCAACAAACAATAATAAAGAATTATTTTCGGTCTGATTTGTCTGATTTTTCTGCATCGATAACATTTTTGTCTTTGTTCACAAAAGACATGAAGCCCTCAGCCACTTTAAGACCGGCGGTAAAATTGCTGACAAAAGCGCTCAAGCTATGAAAAGGATTGAGAATACCGGCAATTTTATCTTGAGTAGTGTCAATCACTGCGTTGGCCTTATCCACAGCTTGATTGGCCTTTTGTAAAACTTTTTTACTTTCCAATAAAACAGCAATTAAATTAATGGCCACCACCACCAGAACAATGGTTAAAACCACCAAACAAACCACTAAGACAATCGGTAAAATTTCGTTGATCATACTCTCATTGTGTCACAACCTCATCTTTTTTTCAAAACTTAACTTGTACATTTCTTTGCAAAACAGTGCTTTTAGCGTTTTTATCGCTCGCCTTCAGTGTAATCGTATTAGTACCTTCTTGAGATAAATAAAGTTCGGTTTCAAAAAAACCATCTTCTTTTAAAGCCACAGGAGTGGCGTTAACAGTCAGTAGGGCGTCAGCTTTAGTTTTTCCCTGCAAAATAACTGGCGACTGAACTACAGCATCTTCTTCTGGACTGAATAAAATTAAAGTGGGCGGACGATTAAGCTGCCACCATTGCCACAGAGCATATGAGAAAAAAATAGTAAAAATCACTGTCACCGCAAATAAAACTAAATTAATAGGTGACCAAGTAGTATTTCTTTTGAGTTGCGGATAAAGAAACTCTCGAGGAATTAATTGTCCCTTAGCACTTTCTTCATAATCTCGACGTAAAATAGCAAATAAAGGCTTCTCGTCTAAATCAAAAATGCGCGCGTAATTACGAATATAAGCTTTAATAAAAGTGGCAGCTGGCAAAGCTTCAAAATTATTTTCTTCAAGTGCATTTAAATACTCTAATTTAATATGAGTACTCTCCGCTAAATCCTCAAGAGTAAAACGCGCTTTTTCTCGAGCATTACGCAATAAATCGCCAACTGTTTGAGTTTGCATTGATTTTATTTTACAACAGCTTCACCAAGAACAATTAAGCTAAAGCTTTTTTGAGCATTGCTGTCACACGACCACCATCAGCACGATTGCCAACTTGCCTCATCACTTGACCCATCAGTGGCCCGAAGTCTTTGTTGGTGGCAGTAGCGATCACTTCTGCGACTACTTTTTCTAATTCCTCATCTGATAATTCAGTGGGTAGATAAGAAGCAAAAATGGCAATTTTAGCCTTGGTTTCATCAATTAAATCCTGGCGAGCAGCTGTTTCAAAATCAACTAAAGCATCTTTTTGCTGCTTGAGCATAGTCTTGATGATTTTTTGTACTTTTTCATCATCAGCTTCACCATGATCAATTTCGAAATTTTTAATTTCGCTACGAATCATGCGTACCACATCAAGCTTGAGAGTCTCGTGAGCTCTCATCGCATTTTTCATATCTTCCATTAATTGTTCTTTTAGAGTCATAAGGCCTTTCCTATTTTGTAAAATCTTACAATTTCTGGTGGACAATACAGGACTCGAACCTGTGACCTCACGAATGTGAATCGTGCGCTCTAACCAACTGAGCTAATTGTCCTTCATTCAGCTAGCGATTATATCAGAAAAGACAAGGCTACGCTTCTTGCTAACTAACTCCGTCATAATTAATTCATTTGCAAATTAAAGATTTTTTATTGGCATTATTTTTTCCAGAGTTTTGCCTGAATTGTCAAAGGTTGGGTCCTTCACTTTGTGAAAACTGCTATCACGATCTCCAATTTTATTTCTCCCAAAATAAAATCCAAGAAATTCAAGGCCATTTTCAAAAAATTTATTTTGACGACTTACTAATCATGGCTAAATTTTCTGGCTCACTCATGAAGCTACTTAAAACTCTCAAATATCAAAGTGGCAAGAATTTAGCTCCTTTTTTAGCCAAAATGCTTTATCAGCATTTATTTATTCCTCAAGTTGATCTAATTAGCTTTATCCCTTTGCATCCAGCTAAATTACGTTTACGTGCCTATAATCAGGGTCAAGAAATTGCTCTTGAGCTTGGTAAAATTCTGCAAGTTCCAGTCAAAAATTTATTAGAGAAAAAAGCAAATACCAGAGCCCAAGCACAAATTAAAAATCAGCAAGAACGCCTGCAGAGAATGCAGGGACTTTTTCAAGTCAGAGCTAAATATTTAAATTTCATTAAAGATAAAAGAATACTTTTAATTGATGATGTTTTAACTACCGGCGCTACTTTAAATGCGGTAAGTCAAACTTTAAAAGAAGCTCAAGCTAAAAGCGTTTTCGGCCTGATTGTGGCATCAAAAATGGAGTGATTTATGGGAAAAAAGCGATTTTTATGCTATAATCAGGTGTTCTTTCACAAGGGGATGTATTGCTTTGACGTAACATCTTTTAGATAGTGGCAGATTGTCTTTGGACCAAAGACATTAAAAAGGCCCGGACAATAAATGTCGATAACATAATCTCAAAAGCAAAGACCGCTGTCAGCAATTTTGTTGCCAGTTTCAATGCTCCTGCTTTAGCTTATTGCTAATTTAGGCATTTATTTATTTGTGCAAGTGATGCAAATATTTAAGTGAAAACTCAGTCACTTGGCGAATTATTTGACCTTGCGTGGCAAATAGTTCTAAGAAAAATCACGCAGATAAATCAACAAAAGTTTGTTTAGGCAACTTGTTGATTTTTAATCAAAACTAGACTAAATCTGTAGAAGCTATTTAAACATTTGGATACGGACGCGGGGTCATAACCCGCCATCTCCACATTTTTCATCAGAACAAGTAATTTATACTTGCTCCTTACTCATCAAAAACTCTCTGATTTTATTATTGTTCACATCTCTTGGCTTGCTGCCATCCGGAGGACCGACTAAACCAAGCTCGTACAGCTGATCTAAAATTCTGGCTGCACGCGCATAACCCACTGACATACGTCTTTGAATTAAGGAAGAAGAAGCTTTATCAGCAGTCAAAAATAACTTAGCAGCCTCCACACATTTATCGTCAATATCGTTGCCACTTGCATCTACACCCATGCTTCCACCGCTAACTTTGTTAGACTGATATTTATTGATAATTTCTTCTTCATAGTGCGGTTTTTGACCTTGAGACTTAAGAAAAGCAATCAAATTATTGGTTTCCGCAGCACTGACAAAAGTACCTTGCACGCGAGATGGTTTGGGTTTGTCTGGAGCTTGAAATAACATATCACCACGACCAAGTAACTTTTCTGCACCTGGACTATCCAAAATCACCCGACTATCCATCATCGAAGCTACGTTGAAGGCAATACGAGTCGGCACATTAGCCTTAATCAAACCCGTCAAAACATCCACTGAAGGACGTTGTGTAGCCAAAACTAAGTGAATGCCCACTGCGCGGGCCATCTGGGCAATACGTGTAATACTTTCTTCCACTTCAGCCGGAGCAAAAAGCATCACATCAGCTAATTCATCAATGACAATGACGATATTGGGCATGGTGGCTAAGCCCGCCAGTTCATTGTATTCATTGATATTTTTAACTCCCACTTCAGAGAGCATTTTGTAACGCTGATCCATGGTTTGACAAGCCCATTTCAAAGCCGACACGACTTTATTAGGTTCAACAATCACCGGAGTCAATAAATGAGGAATATCATTGTAGCCAGTGAGTTCGACACGTTTTGGATCAACTAAAATAAATTTGACTTCCTCAGGAGTCGCTCTAAAAAGAATTGAGCACATAAAAGAATTGATACAGACAGATTTACCAGATCCAGTTGAACCTGCAATCAATAGGTGAGGCATGGCAGCGATATCTACAATAGCCGGATTACCAGCAACATCGATGCCTAGAGCCACGGCCAGCTTGGATTTGTGTTTTTTCATCGCTGGAGCGGACAGCATCGTTTTGAGGGTGACATATTCAGCACTACGATTAGGTACTTCCACACCAACCAAATTACGACCAGGAATTGGCGCTTCGATACGAATTTGACCCGTGGGCGCTGAGAGTGCCAAGGCCAAATCAGTTGATAAAGCGGTGATTTTAGATAAGCGCGTCCCTTTATTAATTTCCAGCGCGTACTGGGTAACTGCTGGGCCAGGATTATATTCAACAACTTTGGCGCGAATACCAAAAGATTCTAAAGTATTTTCAATAATACTGGCATTACCCTTGACGTCACCGCGATCAGCTTTACCACCAGATTTTTGAGAAAGTAAAGAAAGCGGCGGATAATCCCACATCATGGGTACCGAAGAAGCATTGAGGGCTTCTTGATTTTCAAGGCCAGGTCCAGTTGGCATTTCTTTTTTCAGCTCATCTTCAATAATCGCCTTGGCCGAACTATTGTCCTGTTCAATTTCCTGATTAAAAGCTTCACCTTTTTTCAAATCTTGATTTTTACCAAAAGCAAAGCTAAATTTCGGAATTGAAAAACTTTTGGCTTTAACAATTTCTTTTGCTGTTACTTGATCAGCAAATAAATCTTTTTTATTATCTGTGACTTTATTTTTTGCCTTAAATAATTTAGCAATGCTTGTAGCAATTTCCAACAAAGAAATTTGACATAAAATCAAAACCCCAATCACGTCAACGGCTAAAAAGAAAAGATAGGCACCAGATTCAGTAATGAGCCGTGCAAAATTATGAAAAACGTTTTGACCAATTTGACCACTACGAGCAAAACCCATAGTTCCCAAGGTCAATAAAATTGTGCCCAATAAATTGGTGGGTTTTGACCAGGCGTGTTTACTGCGCAACATCACTAAACCAGCAGATAAAAACACAAAAGGCAAAAAAAACATCGCAAAACCCAATTTCAAAGATAAGTAATCATTGATAAAAACCAACAACTGTCCTTCACCAGAAAAAGAAATCACAATTAACACCGCCAGCATTATCAAAATTACTGCGACTACGGAATAAGTAGTGTCAGTGCGCATTTTTAAACGAATACCTTGACGTTTTTTTCTTTTTCTACTTTTAAACAATTTTGCCATAAATAAAGACCTTATTTATAATATTATAGGATATAACACAGATCACTCATATAAGTCAAGTATCACATAATCTTCATCAAGTCGCAAGCGAACTTAAAGCTCAATAAAGACTGGCACAATAATTGGTTCGCGACGAATCACTTTGTAAAGTTTCTTGGCTAAACGACGCTCGATTTTCTTTTTTAGATCTTCATCTTTTAATTTGTTTTTTTCCTCATCAATAATTTCTGCAGTTTTTTGCTTAATAAATTGAATCACTTCCTCAGCTTCTTTCATGAAAACAAAACCTCTAGAAACAACCTGCATTGCCATGCAATCAAATTCACCAGCCTCTCTAGGAATAACTAAAACAATAATACCAGCTTTAGATAAAGATAAACGATCTGAAAGAACAACTGGCCCCACATCGCCAATGCCTAAACCATCTACTGCCTTGGCATTTAAAAACACTTCATCAACAACTTTAACTTCTGAATCTGTAAAGGCTAAAACTTCTCCAGACTTAGGCAAAAGCACTCGTTTCGGTTCAAAATTAATTTTCAGAGCCACTAATTTTTTAAAAAGTGCGCGATGGCGATCAGCTCCGCCAATGGGCATAAGATATTTTGCCCCTAACATCTGTGCCAGCTCTTGTTGTTCGGGACAACTCGCATGACCAGAACTATGAATCATGTGACTAATTTCTGGATAAACCACTTCGACATTGTTTGCCGACAGCTCATCAATGGCAGCGTAATAATTAATTTCATTACCAGGGATAACATTGGCAGAAAAAATCACTTTGTCTTCAGGAGCAATTTGAATAATACGGTGTTCTCCATAAACAGCCCGCACTAAAGAAGAACCTTCTTGACCCTGACTGCCAGCAATAATGACGCATAATTTATGGTCGGGCACTTCAGATAAATGATTTTTATCAACCTGTGTTCCAGGCTTAAGATGAAGTTTTTTGAGCAAAGTAGCTACTACCACGTTTTGTTCTACGCTGCGACCTACAAAGACTACTTGGCGACCAATTTTTTCACAAACATCAATCACTTGTTGAATGCGGTGAATATGCGAACTCATCAGAGTAACTAAAATCTTGCCTTTAACGTCGCTCATTGCCGCTTCTAAAGCTGGAGCAATCGCCGATTCAGATTTAGTCCATTCACTTTGTTCTACTCGCAAACAATCAATTAAGGCCAATAAAATTCCTTGATTAGCAACTTCTTGAATGGTGCTTAAATCTGATAACACTCCATCCACCGGTGCTTTATCAAGTTTGAAGTCACTACCATGATAAATTTGCCCCACTGGTGTTTGCAGAACAATGTGCCTGGTATCTGGCACAGAATGAGTCATGGCAATTAAACGAAAGGCAAAATATTGACTAATTTGAATTACTTTTGCATCAGTAATCACTTTAATTTCACGGTCAATTTTTTTATCCAGTAAACGATCGTGAGCAAAACCAGCTGTCAAAGGAGAGGCATAAATCGGAAATTCTGGTAAATCAGCTAACAAATAAGGCAAAGCTCCAATATGATCATCGTGGCCATGACTCAAGATCATGCCCACAATTTTGGCACCTTTTTCAATTTGGTCTTGTAAATAAGTAATATCTGGAATTAAAGTATCTACTCCAGGCATGTAAATATCTGGAAAACCAATGCCGCAATCTATCAAAACAATTTCATTTTGATATTGATATAAATACATGTTTTGGGTCACTCCCCCCATGCCACCAAGTGGTAAAAGCTTAAGTTGTTGCAGATTTGTATTCATAAAGCAAACTCTTTTCTTTTTAATTATTTTTAATATTTATAATAAAGCCTCCTTGACCACGCTCGTAAATTTTTGTTCGTCACTAGCGGTTTCGATAAAATCTAGGATCTTCTTAATTTTAGCAAAATCGTGAATAAAAGCTTGCTTGAGTTTGGTGGCGCGCAGTGCAGCGGCTGGATGATACATCGGCAAAATATATAAAAGCTGTTCTTGCCACTTAATTTTGTGCAAACGACCATGAACAGCCGAAACTTTTACTTTTGGTAAAAATTTAGCCATGCTAAAACGACCCAAAGTAATGATCAATTTTGGTTTAATAAGCTGAATTTCTGCATCTAGATAGGGTTTAAAAGCCAAAATTTCTTGAGGCAAAGGATCGCGATTATCGGGAGGACGAACCTTAATAATATTGCTAATATACAGTTGTTCTTCCAATAGGCCATTCTCTGCCAAAACTTTACGTAATAATTGGCCAGAGCGACCCACAAATGGTCTTCTTTGCACACTTTCATGAAATCCTGGTGCTTCACCAATTAACATGATCTCGGCTGTTTCATGACCCTCTCCGTGGATAAGGTCGCTTGCTTTTTCGACTAAAGGAAAATGACGATAATTTTTTTCTAGATCAGCTTTGAGTGAATTTAAATCAGTAAAATACATTAAAGAGATTATAGCAAAAATTTTAAGCCTGGCTGGATTTAATAAGACGGCAAAAAGATCTTGTAGTTATCTTCACCAATCTCAACACGTTGATGTTGACCTTCTACAATAATACGTGCTGCCTTGCGCGCGGCACTCTGGATAGTGCGTTGCAAAGTACGTATTCCAGCATCAAAACCAAGCGGTCTGACCATTTTGGTCCACATTTCTTCTCGAATAATAAATTGATCATTTCTAAGCCCGACTTCTTTTAAAACTTTGGGCAAAATATATTTTTTAGCAATAACAATTTTTTCTTCGTCTGTATAAGAAGGCATCTCAATTTTTTCCATACGATCCATCACTGCTGTGGCGATTTTGCGAGTGTTGTTGGCGGTGGCTAAAAAAATGGCTTGAGATAAATCAACTGGATAATTAATGTAATCATCACTAAAGGCATGATTTTGGGCTGGATCAAGTAATTCTACTAAAACACCCATAATATCCATGTTGGCTTCATCACTACTGCGATCAATTTCATCAAGTAGAATAATGGGGTTCATTACTCCTGCTGCACAAACACCTTTTAAAACTTTACCTGGCTCAGAACCCAACAAAAGGCGTGAATTACCGCGCAATTCTTTGGCGCTACTCATGCCACCAAATGGAATGCGCACTAATTTTCGACCTAAGGCTTCGGCTAATGAATAAGCGAAAGTAGTCTTGCCAGTTCCCACCAACCCCACTAATAATAAAATCGGGGCAGTAAAAGTTTCATCTTGTAAATTATTTTTTTGTAAATTAAGAACTGCCAAATATTCTAGAAAGCGATTTTTCACTTCTTGCATACCAAAGTGGTGCTGGTCAAAAATTGTCTGAGCTTGATTGAGATCTAAAGTATCAGTAGTATGTTTACCAAAAGGAATGCGCAAGCACCAATCAATATAATGAGAAACTTTTTCATATTTCTCATCATAATTACCTAGTTCCACACTACGTTCCAAAGCAACAACTTCTTTTTTCAGCTGATAACGCATCTCGTCTGGCAATTCACCTTGCTCAATTTTTGCTGCTAAAGCAGCAATTTCTTGATTAAGAAGCTCACGAAAATCTGACATATTTAATTGCTACTGCAATGTGTTAATAAGTTAGTCCTTGTATTTGATCGCAAGACCTAAACCAATTGACGATAAAGCAGCGGCCACAAGTAAAAAAGTATTGGCTGTAGTGCCTGCGCTAGGCAAAGTCGTGGTCGACTTACTACTTGTCGAAGCGGCCTTAGTAGTCACTGCGGTAGTGGGACTAGCAGCAGCAGAACTAATCGTCAAAGTAAAATTTAAACTCGATTGGCTCGGAGCACTAATCATCACTTGATGATCGTCATAGGTTAAATTGGACAAATAAGTCGACCATTCACCGTTTTGATTGGCAGTGGCATTATAAGTGACGTCATCAATTTTAATGGCCACTGAGCTAGAGGCAACTGATAAGCCATAGAGGCTGAAAGAGCGCAAATTATAAGTGTAAGCAGAAACTGTTGAACCAATGCCTTTGCCACTTAAATCTGTCGTGCCAATTTTAGTTAGCTCAAGAGCCTTAACTTGGCTAATTGCTAGTAAATTAAAACTCAAAAAAAATAAACAACAAAGTAATTTTTTCATATGACCTAATTTATTAAACACTAATTTTTAAGCTTTGTTAACTCCAACATTTGTGTTTTTCTCAACAAGCCTGCTTTGGCTCCAAAATAAGCCACGACATTACCAGCATTTTTGACTCCCCAAGCAATCGCTGTGGGATTATCTTGACCAGAAAGAATTGCTGCTACATAAGCAGCGGCGAAGGCATCGCCAGCTCCAGTACTATCTTGAAAATGTTCCGCTTGACCAATAAATTGATAGGATTTTTTGCCAAATAAATGCACTTCGCCGCCTTCTTTACCCTTAGTAATAATCACCTGCGGAAAATTAAGTAATATTTCTTCATGCAAAGGTTCAATGAGAGCCCATTCTTCTTGATTAACAAAAAAAATCTCGCAAGGAATTTGAGCAATCTCTGTTTGTTCTTCAAGCAACCAATACAACTCTTTTTTACCAGGATTCCAAGATAATTTCGTGCCTTGATTATTACTTAAAATTTTGAAAATTTTCAGTAAAGTAGCCTGATTGCCACCAATGCTTGATAAATGTATCCAACGACTTTTGGCTAACCAAAAAGCTGGAATATCAAAAGGATCTAGCATCGCCGCTGCTCCCCGATGAACCATAATTACCCGTTCAGAATTTTTAGCCACCAGAGCCACCGAGCCACCAGTTTTTTCTAATTTTTCTTGAATAAGCAAATTAGTAGCTACGCCTTCTTTTTGGAAATCATCAACAATTAAATTAGCAAAAGCATCACGACCAGTTTCGGAAATCACTGCAGTGTGTAAACCCAATCTTGAAAAAGCCACTGCAGTATTACTTGCTCCACCACCGGTCACCATTTGAAAATCAGAAAGCTCCAATTTGTCACCATAAGTTAAGATTTGTCGCTCCCCATCACGATCCGCTTCTAAATCATCAGATTTAATAAAAATATCAAGCAAGGAAGAACCGATAGTAATGACATCAAACATAATGGGCAGACTTTCTTTGTTTATCTTAACTTAAAAGCTAACTTAATTTCAAGCGACGCGCTGCCATTTCTTCTTCAAAAATACGAAGGGCAATTTTGAATTCATCAAGATTATTCACAATACGATAAACCTGAGCTTCTTTATAACCAATTAAAAAATGTTTATGCACTACATCCATAAATTCATGCCAAAATTCGCCATATAAAATCAGAGGCTTATGATTGCCATAGTAAAGATGAGCCAATAACCAGGCCGTAGCCCATTCACTCAAAGTACCAGTGCCACCTTTGAAACAAACAAATAAATCGGCGTTGTCCATTAAGCCAAACATTCTTTCGATATAGTTGGCTGTTTTAATTTCCTTATCAGCCACATTTTGTTCAGCACGACCTTCAAATTCGGGCAAATTTTCTGGATAAAAAGTTACCACCAGAGTCTTGCCTCCGCCGGCTTTGGCTCCTTTAGTAGCCGCTTCCATCACTCCTGGTCCGCCACCATTAATCACCGTCTTGCCTCTTTTGGCCACATGTCTAGCAGCGTCATAAGCAGCTTGATAAACAGGATCGGCTTCGTGTAAATCAGCACTGCCATAAAAAGCAATTTTATTAATTCTAAAAAAATGATTAGCCTTGGGAATAGAAACTTTTTTATGATTTGACATAAGATAAAAATTCTTCGACTGCTTGTTGATAATTTTTAGCCTGATTAAAGGCAGAGTTCACGGTCACTCCATCAATGCCCTGTGCTTGTAATTTTTCAATATTCTCTTTATTAACTCCGCCGTCAACAAAAATTTTCAAGGGTTCAGTCTGTAAAATTTTTTGCTTAGCTGCTTGAATTTTTTCAAATAAAAAAGGTTTCTGACTTTGACCAGAAGCGCCAGCTTCTACTCCTAAAAGCAAAATCGCATCCATCCATTCCCAGCTATTTTCATCGATTGATTCCAAAGGAGTATATAAATCCAAGGCCAGTCCCGCTCGCCAATCTTGCTTTTTAATTTCTTCTAAGAAAGCTTCCTGATAAGTCATTTTTTCAATTTGACCAAAAACGGCACGAATGGGTAAGTGTCGACAATATTCTTCTAATTCCCAAACATAATCCATTGGCTCTTCCGTCATCAAGTGAAAATCAATTTGCAAATTACCAAAATCTACATCGACTAAATCTTGAGGGGTAAAAGTATGATTGTCAGCAAAAATTCCATCGACAATATCAATCTGAATTGCCTCTAATAATTTGCAATTTTTAGCTAATTCAATTTGTTGTTTAGCTAATGCTAAATTACCAGTTAGTACATTGGCGCTTACGTCTAATTTCATGAATTTACTTTCTCATAATGATTAATTTGCTCAAGTCTTCTTTGATGGCGCGGGTCAAGATCAAATGGAGTGCGCAAGAAAGTTTCAAATAAGTCGATTAAATTTACAAAAGACAAGTTGTCTCCGCCAAAGGCGATCACATTGGCATGATTGTGACTTTTGGCCTGAACGGCAATAGCAAGATCATTAAGTTCTACGGCACGAATGCCTTTCACCTTATTAGCCACAATCACCATGCCGGCTCCAGTTCGACAAAACAAAACACCTAGAGCATTGTCGGTTTGCTTGGCAACTTGTTGCGCCACTTGCCAGGCAATAGGTGGATAATCATCATTTGGCTCAAAAACTAAAGCGCCACAATCTTCAGTAACAAAATCTGCATGTTGAGCAAGTAAATACTGCTTAAATTGTTCTTTGAGTTTAAAACCACCGTGATCACTGCCAAGATAAATTTTCATAAATATATGGTTATGATAGCAAAAAAATTCCAAGCCAAACAGCCCAATCCTGACATGATCACAAAAGCCCCGCTTTTGAAGCGGGGCTTTTTTCACCATAAGGTGAAGATTTTTCAAGAAATGATTATTTCTTCTTCAAAACTGGCATACCAGTTCTGCTGGTTTCAACCACTTTGTAAGAAGCTGGGACTTCACTAAGAGAACCTTCGCGAACGTCACGAGCAAAGAAATAAATAGTCTGCACTCTGCCATTCTTCAAAGTAACATCTCTGGTGTGAAGATAGTAGGTTTGACCCTTTGAGTTTGTGTAACTATAGGCGTTGGCCATATGGTAACCCTTCTTTCTCTATTACTTAATAGAGAATAATTTTTATTATTAATAGACTTAAACAACTATCTAAGTCTGCCTTTAGATTAGCATACTTGACTAGCTAATCAAGAAGCAGTTTTCACTTTTCTATATTAATGAGCATCAAAATAGATCAATAGAACAATTATTTAACCTCTGGTTTCAAGATTTCGGTTTGTAAAAGCACATCTTCTAGCATCAAATCAGAAGCTTTACTGACCAAAACTTTAACAGGTAAAACCTCGGCGGAAATAACAGCACTGCCTACATAGCCAGCTTTAGAATATTTGAGATTAAAAACTCGTTTTTTGGCTTCACTGTCTTGATCGGCCAACCAAACTGCGTACTCTTCTTGGTCCATGGGTAAGTTGGCGGTCACAGTAAAACTCAATTTGTCATCTTTAATTTGATAGCGCACTTCGCCTACTGCCTGATCAACACCGGTCATACTAAGCATCTGGTAATCAGTGGCTCCTTTAATTACACTTTCTTGCACCTGAGCGGGTAAACTTTCAACTTCTAGTTGTGAATCCAACAAACTCACTGGAGCTTCGGCAGTTTTACCCTTATACCAACGAGCAAACATTACTACCACTAAAATCACCGCTAATAATGGAAAAAGATAGGGCAATAGAGTTTGTAATTTTTTTGACATATTTCCTTGTACTAAGTAATACTATGATCACATTTTGCCGAGAAAATTTTACTTTGTCAAGATACAGTCTGGAGCAATTTTTTTTGATAGTTTTTATACCAAAAACCAATCGCCAACTTGACTACACTAGCGTATTCCGCTGTTCGGTTAGTAAAATCAGCAGTTAAAAAACCAATCGCTCCAGCTTTAGTTTTTAAATCTGGATCCGCTAAATAAGCTCCCAAAGCAGGACCCATTTCTTGGCCACTTAGTAACATTTGACTGATAAATAAAGGCAAAGGAAAACGCGCTCCATTACTCCAATAGCTTTGATCGTCTTGATCGAGAGCGACTGCCCAAACAGTTGACCATAATTCTTCTGGATTGTTGACAAAATCTGGATGAAAAACTCCACCCTCTAAACCAATAAATAAACTCTGCTCATTAGCTTGGATTAACTTTTTTTGCCAAGCCAATTTTTTGATTGCTCTAGCTCGATTAAGGGCTCCTTGCCGGGTTTCTTGGTCACTCATGGGTTGAGCTGCCACTCCACTTGCTACTTCAAGACTTTTCACCAGGGCTTGTGGAAATTTTTGGCTCACGACTTGTTTGACAGCATTGATTTTGACTGGATTTGTGGAAGCAACAAAAAATTTCATGAATAATTTTTAAATTTTGCGAAAGCTTGCTTAATGATGTCTAAAACAAAAGCACCTTTAACACCACCAAAGTCATAATTAACTAAGTCAGTCTCACTAACCCAAGCTTGTTCCTGATGCTCATTAGAAATTTTAATCTCACTTTGATTGGTTGCATCATAATTAATTAACCAACCACAAATAACTGTAAAAATTTGTTTGTCGCTATCAAAATAGGTAGAAAAATGCACCAATTGATCTAAATTTAAAGTATTTGTATCTATTACCAAAGAAGTTTCTTCAAAAACCTCTCTCTTAATGTCTCCCAAATGAAGATTGGCAAAAGATGTTTGATTTTGATCTGGCCACTCACTATTTCCACCAGGCAAATCCCAACAAGCAGGTCTAGAAAAAGCATTTGCACTACGTTTTAAAAGCAAGACTTCTGCGCCAAATTCTCCTTCGCGCAGAATGGCTACTTTTTGTAAAAGCTTCACATTTTCGGTTAATTGATTTTTGATAAACATGATCTTATTCTCTCAAGAATGGTTTAGCTTGGCAAGTTCAAAAGCCTTAACTGATTCTTTAAAAACGTCTTGCAACATTTCTTTTTTATATTTTTCTTTTAAATCAACTAAAGAAAACCAAGAAATTTCTCTAGATTCGCCTTCTTGTGGTTGAATTTTCAAGGGACCGATGAGTTTAACTAAATAGCAAAAATTTAAATGTTTTTCACAACCTTTTGGCCACAAATTATGGGGAGTAAAGTTTTTTTCATTTTTTAAAGCAGACAGACGTCTTTCATAATTTTCTTTACAAATCCAATGTTCATTGATGGCAAAAGGCAATGGATGAAATGAGTCTTGGTCATTTGAAAAATTAGATAACTTTTCATAAGCGCTGTAAACCTTAACTTTAAGTCCGGTTTCTTCTAAAAATTCTCTTTCTGCTGCAAGATGAGGAAGTTCGTTTTCATCGATGTGCCCACCAGGACTAAGCCACCTATTTAGCTTTTTATGCTTAATTAAAAGAATTTTTTCTTGATAAATCAAATGAGCTGAGGCTGTTAAACAAATTCTAGGAATCATTCCAATGGATTATATCAGACTCATTTGTGTACCATTGGCTTTGGAGCTAACAAAAGAAAAATCAACTGGTGCTTCAATTAAACGGTTCCACTTATTGCGAAATTTCACTTTGCCATTTTTCAAACCATAGTCATAAACATCTCTAGTTACTTCTACATCGCGTAAACAATATTTTTTTAAAGCCTCAAAATTACCAGATTTGTAATAGCGAATGGCATCAAGACCATCGCCGCTTTTACCCGCTCCCAAAGTTTCTTTGGCTACAGCGTCTAAACCAATGCGATGACCGACGCTTTTTTTAATGCGATCCATCACATCTAGAGTGGGAATTTTACTGATATCAGCTCGATAATAAGGAATAAAAGTGGGCATATCAAATCCATCAATATTAAAGCCCACTACTACGTCTGCTTGTTCCAAGAGAGGAAATAAATTCGGCAAATCTTTTTCAAAATAAGATTGCATTTCACCTTTTTGTGAACGGTCACTGCGCACACAAACCCCTACAAAAGAAATGCCTAATTTTTCAGGAAAATAACCGCCAACATCATCAAAAATTTGTTTAGTCTCAACATCGAGAATAACTTCAAGCATAAACCAACATACTAAAACAATTTTTAAACAAAGTCTATGATTTATTTAAAGCAAGTTGGTAGCGCTCTGCAATTTTTTGCCAATCTAAAACTTGCCAAACTGCTTCTAAATATTCTGGGCGACGATTTTGATATTTAAGATAATAAGCGTGTTCCCAAACATCAATGCCCATCAAGGGATAATGTTTGTTAAGCAATGGCGAATCTTGATTAGGCAATGAATAAATAGCCAATTCTTTTTTGTCATTAACCACTAGCCAAGCCCATCCCGCTCCAAAATGTTTAAGAGCTAAATCAGTGAATTGAGTTTTAAATTCAGTGAAAGAGGAAAATTTTTGAGTGATCGCATCGGCTAAAACACCCACTGCTTCTCTAGGTCCAGTTGGTGACAATGTTTCCCACAAAATATTGTGGTGTACATAGCCACCGCCATGATTTTTGATCGCAGTTTGAATATCTGTGGGAATATTTTGCTTCATCAAATCTGAAAATTGCCAAAGTAAATCTTCTGCTTCTAGTTCTGCTAAATGAGAATAATTAGTTAAAGCGGCATTAAATTTATCTAAATAAGCTTGATGGTGCTTATCATGATGAAGCTTCATGGTTTCCGCATCAAAATAAGGTTCTAAAGCTTCATAAGCGTAGGGTAAACTAGGAAGTTTATACATTTTATCCTTTATTTAAAAAATAAATCAAATTTATCTGTTAACATATAGATTATTATCTATATGTTTCTAAAAATCAATAGTTGCGCTTTACAAAATCTTTAATGACTGGATAAATTTCTGGATCATCTTTGGCCAGAGTCAAATTGGCCAACAACCAGCCCAAAACGTAGCCACCATCTAAATAAGTACCTTGCGGTTGATGCACCACCACTTTGTGTTTTTGCGATAAGATTTGCAAAGAGTCGGTAATAAAAAGTTCTCCAGATTGAGGGTTAATTTTTTGCTGTGCCAGAATTGGCCAAATTTCCTGACTAAGGATATATTTACTGATGTTAACTAAATTAGAAGGAGCTTGACCAGGCGCTGGTTTTTCCACGATTTCTGCTAAAAAATTAAAATTACCGTCTCGATAACCCTTAATCACTCCATATTTATGTAAAATTTCTTGAGGTTTTTCAACGCAAGTCAACAAAGCTTTTGCTTCAGATTGAATATAATCTTGAATCATTTTGGCAACCATACTTTGCTCGCTAGCTTGCTTTACTCCAGCTTGCTGTTCTGCTTTAGCCTGGTAAATAAAATCATCACCCATCAAAACTAAAAAAGCTTCTTCATTGACAAGATGCTCTTTGGCCAAAATTACTGGCGTAGCCGTTCCATAAGGATCACTGTCTTTTTGTTTAACAAAATGAAAATTAGCCTGAGTATGCAAATGAGCAATTTGCTCATAAAGCTGAGTTTTGTTAAATTTTTTTAAATATTCATAAAGTCGTTGATTTTCTCTGTAATAATGCATCACTTGATAGTTGTGTTCGCCAACGACAAAAATAATATCTTCGATGCCTGCTTTAATACAATCTTCAACCACATAATCAATCAGGGGACGATTTAAAATCGGCAGCATTTCTTTTTGAATTGTCTTGGTAATTGGTAAGAAACGCGTCCCAAAACCTGCGCAAGTGATAAGGGCTTTTTTAATTTTCATAGTACTAAACTTTCTCCAGCGATGCGATTGAGCTCGATCAATCGATCTCTAACCACTGTGTTCAAATATTTTTGCAGGGCTACTAAATCTAAACTCTGATTGTCTTGACGAAAAGTGCCAATTTCTGACCACAAAACTTGTGACAAACAATAACCCTTAGCTCCATTTTCCATGGCCATACGAAATTTTTCTTTGAATTGCTCATAATGATCGTGTTCGTTGGCCATAATTAAGCAAGGTGCGTCAAGCTCGCTAATAATAGTTGCCATCGCCAATGGATCTGTAGGATTTTGAATTAGCAAGACATCAATCATCGACTTGAGTTCTTGAATTGCCAAAAGCTGATCATCATCAAAAGAAAAATTATTTTGATTGGGAGAATCAACGAGTAAAGAGTTGGGATCATATATTTTTAATTTGAGTAAAAAATCTATGCCCAACATTTTGCTGTATTCATTGATTTCTGCCAATAATTGTTTCTTTTCTAAGGCTTTTTTTTCTCTAGGATGGTAATTCAGTTCCAATTTTGCCAAAGCATAATTTTGACTCACTTCCTCTAAACTAAAATTCGGAAATAATAGCGGCAACTGATCTGGCAAACTTTCTCGATCTTGTTCTAGGCGAATCAATGCCACGTTTCGTTGTGCTTTTTGAGCTAAAAAATCAAAAGTATAAATTGGATCAAAAATAACTCCATTGACTTCTTGAGCTAATTTAAGCAAAAAAGTATGCACCTGATGCAAAAGCACTAGATTATCAGGTAAAGTCAAATCTAAACCCAAAGCTTCTGCCAGCTGTCGATTGTTATCAAGTTCTAAAATGGCAATAAATCCTGCTGAATTGAATAATGAAGCAACACGCATAGAACTTAGTATACACGAGAAAATAAAAAGCCCCAATTTTACTTGGGGCTTTTCTTAATTTTAGCTAAAACGATTTAATATCTTCTACCACCATTACCACGACCTCCAAAAGAAGGACGTCTAGCATAACGATCACCACTTCTGTCGCCACCGCGATTATTAAAATTAGAGCGACCACCATAACCACCGTTACTACGACCATTGTCATCGCTTTCACCACGAGCAGCTTTTGCAGCTTTTTGAGCATCTTCTTGCTCTTTGCTTAACATCGTTAAAGCAATTTTGCCCTCTGGATTATATTCTTTGACACGTACGTGAACCTGATCACCAACTTTATACAAATCATTAGCATCTTTGACGTATTCAGAAGACATATTAGAAACATGGACCAAACCTTCACGACCTGGCAAGAATTCAACAAAAGCACCATAACCCTCAACGCGAGTAATAGTACCGTCAAATTCATCATCAACCTTGATTTCTCTAGTGATGTCTTCAATCATTTTCATGGCTTTATCAATGGCAGCTTGATCTGGAGAAGAAACATTGATGACACCAGTCTTGTTTTCTTTGTCTTCTTCAACGTTAACTTCAGCACCAGATTTTTCGATGATGTCTTTGATCACACTACCACCGGAGCCGATCACGGCACCAATTTTTTCAGCTGGAATGGTGATTTGAGCCACTTTAGGGGCATATTTACTCAGTGATGTTCTGGGTTCACTAATGCATTTCATCATTTCACCCATGATATGCAAACGGCCCTCACGAGCTTGACCTAAAGCCTGAACCAAAATTTCTTTTGGAATACCCTTAAGTTTGATATCCATTTGAATAGCAGTAATCCCTTCTTTGGTACCAGCGACTTTAAAATCCATATCACCAACGTGATCTTCTAAACCTTGAATGTCTGAAAGAACAACAAATTTCTCGCCATCAGACATCAAACCCATCGCAATCCCTGCCACTGGTTTTTTGATTGGTACTCCCGCGGCCATCAGAGCCATGGTGGAACCACAAACCGAAGCTTGAGAAGTAGAACCATTGGAACTCATGATGTTACTGACAACATGAATGGTGTAAGGGAATTCTTCTTGACTTGGTACCATTGGTAGAAGTGCTCTCTCTGCGAGGGCACCGTGACCAATTTCACGTCTCTTGGGATAACCAATACGCCCAGCTTCACCAGAAGCATAAGGTGGCATATCGTAATGATGGAAATAATGACGAGTTTGTTCGCCGGCCATATCTTCCACCAATTGTCCAAGAGAAGGATCACCAAGAGTCACAACTGTGAGAGCTTGAGTGGCACCACGCTTGAACATCGCACTACCATGAACTCTAGGTAATAAATCGACTTCACACCAAATTGGTCTGATTTCAGTGGTATTACGACCATCTGGACGAATACCATCTTCGAGAATCATGCGACGAGCTTCATCCTTCATTAAGTCATGGAAAATGCCATTCAACATTCCCTCACTTAATTCACTGACTTCACCTTCGGCTAATTGAGCCTGATCTTCTTCTAAAATTTTAGCCACTAATTCTGATAAACCAGTTGGCTCCAAACGACCTTCTTTGTTAACCATCTCGTTGATTTCTTGTTTGTAGGTGTTGGCCATGCGATCAACAATAGCTTGTTTAGCAGCGACTTTTTCTGGATCTTCGCTGTCTACCAAAACGAGCTTTTCTTTACCAACTTCAGCGGCAATGCTTGTGATTTGCTCACAAATTTTAGTAGCTTCTGCTTGAGCTTTCAAAAGTGCTTCGATCATCACTTCTTCAGCAACTTCATTGGCACCAGCTTCCACCATTACAATAGAATTTTTTGAGGCAGACACGATTAGATCTAAATCGTTTTTCTCAATCTGACTGCGTAAAGGATTAATAATGAATTGCTTATTTTCATCTAAACCAAGACGCATACCAGCCACTGGACCGTCAAAAGGAATATCGGAAATTTGCAGTGCCAATGAAGCACTTACAAGACCGATCATATCTGGTTCATTTTCACCATCATAAGACAAAACAGTGCTAATGACCTGCACTTCGTTAGTAATACCATCTGGGAAAAGTGGACGCATGGTGCGGTCAATGACACGAGCGCGAAGCACGCTGTCATCAGTAGGACGACCATCACGCTTTACCCAGCGAGAACCTTTGATAATACCACCAGCGAAAAGTTTTTCCACAAATTCAACTGATAAAGGGAAATAACCTAAATTGACTTTTCTACCCAAGGCAACAGTGGTATGAACCACAGTTTCACCACAAGTGGCCAAAACAGCAGCGCTGACTTGTTCACTAAATTTGCCAATTTCTAAATGAATGACCTTGTCACCCACTAGAAGATCTTTCTTATAAGTATTTCCATACTTTGGATAAGACATATTTTTCTTTCTTGCTCTTTTTTAGAGCGATTTTGAAAACTAAAGAGGGAATGAGTATTCTGAAAAGAAGAGAAAAAATTCTCGCCTTTTTTGAATCCTCCAAAACCCTTTTGAGTTTTCTATTAAATAACTTCGTTCATTATAACACGATAAAGGTAAAAACCCGGCTCAAGAGCCGGGTTTTAAGATTTTAAAAATATTAGAGCTTATTTACTCAAACCCAATTTTTCAATCAATTTACGATATCTGTCTTCACTTCTGGAAAGCAAGAAATTTAATAGACGACGTCTCTTAGAAACTTGCTTGAGCAAACCTTTGCGAGAGTGGTTGTCTTTTTTGTGCAACTTTAAGTGTTCAGTTAACTGTTCTATAGAAGCAGTTAAAAGAGCCACCTGTACCTCTGGGGATCCAGTATCACCTTCAAAAAGAGCGAAGTCTTTGATGATTGAAGCTTTACGTGTGTTTGCTAATGCCATAATTTCCTTTCACCTTTATCTATCTAGTGCTTCGAACCAAATAGAAAAGTAAGCATTAATTGATAACAGGGATATTATAAATCCTACCAGAGAAAAAGTCTAGTTTTCTTTTTTGTAAGCAACAATAAGATCGCCAATTTGAAAATCGAGTTTTTTATTTTTAAAAGTTAAGCCACCTTCATTCTTAGTACCAATGCGATCAATTTCGTCTTTACCATGTTTCATGGTTTTAAGAACCGGATTGGCAATAATTTCTTCACCCCTCTTAAGATGTAAGAGATCTGTTTTCTTCAATTCGCCAGTTTTAACTCTCACTCCAGCAATAGTTTCGCCTTTCATCTCAAAAATCTGTAAGATTTCGGCTTCACCAGTTACCACTTCATCAAAAGTCGCATCCATCAATTTGAGCATGCTTTGTTGAAGATCTTCGATCAGATGATAAATAATGTTATATTCTTTGATTTTAACTCCCATGCTCTTGGCAATTTTTTTCTGGGTGTTATTCACTTTGACATTAAAAGCAATGAGTAAAACCTGACTATCACGAGCCAATTCCATATCTTGTTCGGTAATTTGACCAACGCCGCAAGCAATCACTTCCACAGTTTCCTTGTCTAAACTTTGCAAAATTGCTTCCAACGTTCCTTTGACATCAGCTTTAATGACTAATTTAATTTTTTCTTTGTCACCAAGCATGAAATCTAAATCCATGTTCTCCCAATTAACTTCATCGCTTAAGCGGAAAGATTTTTCGAGATCGCCAGTTTTACTAAACTCTGCAGTTAAATCCTCATCGTAATTGGCATTAGCATCTCTGATGACGCTACCTACCTCTGGGACATCACTTAAACCAATAATTTCAGCTGGTTCACCGGGTAAAACTTGATCCATGGCCTGACAGGCTTCATTTTGCAGCAAACGTACACGACCAGCGATATCATCAACTACCAAATCTTGACGAGATTGTAGGGTACCAGAACGCACAATCACGCGAGCCACTGGACCTTTATTTTTTTCCATAGTTGATTCGATTACTACAGCTTCAAGAGGAGCAGTTGGATCAGCTTTGAGTTCTAATAAATCGGCCATAACAGTAATGGTTTCAAGTAACTTATCTACACCCAATCCAGTTTTGGCAGAAATTTCCACAGCTTCGATATCACCACCATATTCTTGTAATAAAACATCGGCTTCAGCCAATTGACCCTTAACCACTTCTAAATGTAAATCTGGTAAATCAATTTTATTGATTGCCACGATGAAAGGCACCTTGCTTTCCTTAATAAAGCGAATCGATTCTAAGGTTTGAGGCTTGACCCCATCATTGGCTGCCACTACCAAAATTACCAAATCTGTAACCTGAGCTCCACGTTGACGCATTTTATTAAAGGCTGCGTGACCTGGAGTATCAATAAAAGTGACTTTTTGACCTTGAAAATCAATCTGGTAAGCTCCAATATGTTGAGTAATACCACCTGCTTCGCGAGCAGCTAAATTAGAATGACGAATAAAATCCAAGAGCGAGGTTTTGCCGTGATCGACATGACCCATAATGGTAATAATTGGCGCTCTTTTTTGTAGCATAATTTGTTGATCGCGAATCAATTATTCGCGTTTTGCCTCTTCAGCTAAATATTCATCTACTTTGACTAATAAGATTTTTTGATCAGCTTCACTCACTTCATTCATATTGACCCATTTATCTCTAAATCTAACCAAGTCAGCTAAAGTAGTTAATTTATGTTGAATCAAAACTTCTCTGGTGTCAGCTGACAGACCAAAAGTGTCAATCTCGTAATCTTCTTTACCAGTCACAGCTGATTGTACTTCGCCAGAAGCGGATTTAATAGTAATTTGATAACCAGTTAACTTAGCGGCTAAACGCACATTTTGACCACCACGACCAATTACCAAAGATAGTTGATCATCTGGAGCAGTGACAATCACCATTCGATTTTTATCATTAATTTCTAACTTCAAGCCTTCGGCCGGAGCTAGGGCAGCTTGTAGTAAAAGTCTAGCGTCAGCAGAGTAAGGAATAATATCAACTTTTTCATTATTTAATTCTTCGATCACTTTCTGCACACGTACACCACGTTGACCCACACAAGAACCAACTGGATCAACTCCTTCTTGAGTTGATTTAACAGTTAATTTAGTGCGTACACCAGCTTCACGAGCAATGGCGACAATTTCCACTGCGCCAGAAGCTACTTCTGGCACTTCACGCTCAAAAAGTTTGCTGACTAATTCGGCACTAGCACGAGTGACAATAATTTGTTCACCACGTACAGTTTCGCTGATTTCTTTGATCAAGACAGCCAAGCGTTGATTGAGACGATAGAATTCGCCACGCATTTGCTCTTCTGGGGGCATAAATGCTTGACCACGACCAATATCTAAAATAACACTGCGGCCTTGCATGCGCAAAACTTGACCAGTCACCACTTCACCAATACGATCACGATAAGCAGCGATAATAGTATCTTTTTCACTTCTTCTAATGCGTTGTAAGATTACTTGTTTAGCAGTTTGAGCAGCAATACGACCAAAACCAGCTGGAGTCACATCTTCAGATTTTTTCTCATCCCATTCTAAGGGCTCGAGAGTTTCTTCATCCATTTTGGTGACTGGGGCTTTGAGAATACGAGCTGAGCCGTTATTTTTATCGAGATCAACGTAGTAATAGAAGCTTTCATCAAGATCACCAATTTGTTTACGATAGGCAGAAACCAAAGCTTGGCGAATGGCTTCATAAATATCTTCTGGATCAATTTTGCGCTCTGTAGCAATTTGCGTAATTGCAGCGGCAAATTCGGTTCTGACTAAGTTAGCATTTTGTACTGTAGACATAAATCCGTCACAAATTTATTTTTCTCTTCGGAAATCACTTGAAGAAATACATTTCTTCAGGCGATTTAAATTCATCAAAAAAATAAATTTGCTCCTTTCTATATTTTTTTCTATTTTTTATTAGAATCTTAAGTATTTTGAAATAAGTCCGTTGAACGAGTGTGACATGACTTATTTTAAAGTACTGCAAGATGTCTGCTTATAAAAAAAGGACTTGTCTTTCAACAGTCCTCCTCTTACAAAACAACTAACCGTATTATAACAAAAAAACCAGAAAAAACCAGCTAGAACTCTAATAAAAAAACAATTTAGAGACCAAGCTCTTTTAAATCCTCCAACAAAGATTTCTGTTCTCTACTTAATTTCTCTGGCACATCCACAATCAATCTCACATATAAATCACCTTTACCGCGACTTTGCAAATGCTTAACTCCTTCATCTCGTAAACGAATCAAAGAATGAGAGGGCGTACCAGGTCTAACTTTGAGCTTAATTTTACCAGTGAGAGTCTCTATTTCAATTTGTCCACCTAGAGCAGCAGTGCTAAAACTAATTTTTTCATCAACAAAAACATCATAGCCATCACGCTTGAAACGCGGATGAGTGCCAACATCTATGGAAACATCAAAATCGGTAAAACGAATACGTGTTCCATTATTAGCACCAGCTGGCACCTTAATCTTTTGTCTTTTACCCTCAATTTCGACGTCTTTGGTGACACCATTAATCGCCTCCATGAATTCAATTTGGAGTGAATAATGTGGTCGACGTTTAGCTCGGCCACTAAAACCGCCACCAAAAAATTGTTCAAAAATTTCAAAAGGATCGCCAAAATCAAATTCAGCGCCCTGACCACCACTAGCATAAGAAGACCAATTAAAACCACCAGCTTGCCCACTAAAACCACCAAAACCTCCAAAAGGCCCTTGCCCGCCGCCCATGCCAGAAGAAGGATCAAAGGCTGCATGGCCAAATTGATCATAAGTTTGCTTTTTCTTAGGATCGGATAAAACTTGATAAGCTTCGTTAATTTCTTTAAATCTGTCTTCAGCGCCGGTTTCTTTGTTACGATCGGGATGATATTTTAAGGCCATCTTGCGGTAAGCAGATTTGATTTCTGCGGCACTGGCAGTTTTGCTCACTCCTAAAACTTCGTAATAATCACGTTTAGCTGACATAATTTAAATGATTTAAGCAATATAAGAGGCGCTGGCTGTAGCCAGCGCCTCTACAAGTTTTTAATATTATTCCTTAACTACTTCGCCTTCTTCCGCGTCTTTTTTCTGCGCATTAGCAGCTGCTTCGTCAGTTTTTTTATTTTCACCAGCAGTGTCACTTTTTTTAGCCTCAGCTTGAGCTTGAGCAGCCTGGGCTTTTTGCATTGCTTCACCAATTTTGGAAGCTGAAGCCATAGTAGCTTCAATCGCTTTATCTAGATCCTCTTTACTAACATCTTCTTTAGCAGCCATTTCTTTGAGTTTTTTGAGATCTTCTTCAATTTTCTCACGATCAGCACTTTCTAATTTATCACCATATTCCTTGAGTTGTTTTTCCATTTCAAAAACAATGCTACTGGCCTTGTTTTTGCTTTCAATCAACTCTTTTTTGGCTTTGTCAGCTTCAGCAAATTTTTCTGCCTCAGCTTTCATTTTTTCAACTTCTTCTTCAGAAAGATTGGTGCTATTGGCAATGGTAATCTTTTGCTCTTTTGAAGAAGTTTTATCTTTAGCAGTGACGTTTAAAATACCATTGCTATCGATATCAAAGGTCACTTCAATTTGAGGTACGCCACGCATGGCAGCCGGAATACCATCAAGAATGAAGCGTCCTAAACTCTTATTGTCGGCGGCCATTTCACGTTCACCTTGCAAAACATTGATTTCCACCTGAGTTTGATTGTCAGCTGCGGTCGAAAAAACTTGAGATTTGCTGGTAGGAATGGTGGTGTTTCTATCAATTAAAGGCGTACGAATCCCCCCCAAGGTTTCAATACCCAAAGTAAGAGGCGTAACATCTAGCAATACCACGTCGTTAACATCACCAGAAATCACTCCAGCTTGCACAGCAGCCCCAATGGCCACCACTTCGTCTGGATTAACTCCCTTATGAGGTTCTTTGCCAAAAAACTCTTCAACCATCTTTTGCACTTTGGGCATTCTGGTCATACCACCTACCAAAACCACCTCGTTGATATCTTTGGCTGATAACTTAGCGTCACTAAGAGCTTTTTTAACTGGCTCAATAGATTTTTTAATTAAATCATCGACCAATTCTTCTAGCTTGGCTCTAGTCAAAGTTAAGGTCAAATGCAAAGGTTGACCATCATCTCCTTGAGTAATAAAGGGCTGATTAATTTCGGTGCTGGCACTGGCAGATAATTCGATCTTAGCTTTTTCAGCCGCATCTTTAATACGCTGCATGGCTTGAGGATCTTTGGTTAAATCTTTACCTTGATCTTTTTTGAATTCACTGACAATCCATTCAATGATGGCACTGTCAAAATCATCACCGCCAAGGAAAGTGTCGCCATTAGTCGATTTCACTTCAAAAACTCCATCACCAATTTCCAAAATGGAAATATCAAAAGTACCTCCGCCTAAATCATAAACAGCAATGGTTTGTGAACCTTTTTTGTCTAAACCATAAGCAAGAGCGGCGGCGGTAGGTTCATTGACAATTCTTTCTACTTTGAGACCAGCAATTTCACCAGCTTGTTTAGTAGCTTGACGTTGGGCATCATTAAAATAAGCTGGCACGGTAATCACGGCACGATCAACTTTTTCACCAAGAAAACTTTCGGCATCAGCTTTGGCTTTGGCCAAAATTTTGGCAGAAATTTCTTGTGGGGTATATTTTTTGCCATCAATATTAACCACAGCCATACCATCTTTACCCTCAACTACTTCGTAAGAAACATGTTTAATGGCTTGCTTCACTGCATCATCATTAAGCTTGCGACCCATAAATCTTTTGACAGAATTGACAGTTTTTTTAGCATTAAGAACCATTTGGCGTTTGGCGGGGTCACCCACGATCACGTCATTATTTTTGAAACCTACGATTGAAGGAAAAGTGTTGCGACCTTCGCTAGTAGGAATAATTACTGGACTGCCACCTTGCATGACTGCGATTGCAGAATTAGTAGTTCCAAGATCAATTCCAATGATTTTTGACATAGCCTCATAAATTAATTTTAAGACAGAGATGACTTGAATAAATACATTTCTTCACGTCATCAAAATGTCTAAAAAATCAATTTTTTCCTTTCTTTTTCAATTATATTTGTTTTTAATTATTAACTTATTTTAGCAGACGCAAGCTTTGACTGCTAGTAGCAATTTTAGGCTAAAATCACTTGAGCATGCTGAATCACTTCGCCATTTAACTTATAACCCTTGCGCACTACTTCAGCGACTTTTTCGCCCTCACCTTTTTTGTCTACTACTTCCATCGTATTTAAATCAAATTTTTGACCCAAGACATCCAATTCTTCTAAACCAAATTCTTTTAATTCTTTCCAAAATTGAGCTATGACCATATTTAAACCCTGATTGTTAATGTTATCTGCCGCCATCGAAAGATGTTCTAGCGGTTGCAACAGTGCCTGACAAAAATCTTTATTGGCCATTTTGATAAAAGCCATACGCTCTTCTTGGCTACGACGCTGTAAATTTTGATAATCAGCCAAAGCTCTTTTTTCTCTCTCCAAAGACGCATTTAATAGAAGTTGCAATTCTTGAATTTTTCTCTGCTCTTCGCTCACCACTTCTGCAGATGAGTTTTGAGCAGTAGCTTGTTGGTTGTTTTTATTTTTCATATTAATTTTGATCTTTTTCATAATTTTTAATTTCAATTAAAGAAAATTTTTACTCTTGGTATTTTAATAAAGACCGTAGAAAGCGCTGAACAAAAACAAAAAATAAGCAATCATGCTCATAAGCAGCGCTTTCTCCGAATGAGAAAAAGATTGTCAACTTCAAAAAGCAACAATTTTCGTCGAATGTGTCTCTTATTAAAGTACCAAGAGTAAAAAACTTAATCCACCATGCTCTCGATCAAACCCTTAAAATATTTCATGATCGGTAAAACATAAGAATAATCAAATCTCGTCGAACCTAACACGCCAAAACGACAATTATTGTTGGGTAATTCCACAAACATAATACTGATTTGGTCTAAATCTCTGTTGCCTAAATCTTGACCAAAAACTACTTTCACGGCATTTTCACTGTGATTGCTTTCAAAAATTTGATCCATCACTTGTTCTTCTTCGATCATGCGCAAAACTTGTCTGGTCAAATTGATATCATAAAATTCTGGCATCTGTAATAAATTGGAGTATCCAGAGTGATAAAGCTTACCATCTGGAGTCATAGCAATGCCCAAAGCATGTGATTTTTCGGCTAAAACTCTCGATGTTTCATAAAGTAAATCTTCCATTTTGTCGCGATAACGCCAAATTTTTTCCTTAACTCCCACCTCATCAGCCACCGAAAGTTCTTTTTCTTTGACTAATTCATTGATATATAAACGCATGGCTAAAGCAGTGGGCACACGACCTGCGCTAATGTGGGATTTAATCAAATAGCCTTGTTTTGTGAGATAAACCATTTCATTGCGAATGGTCGCTGGAGAAACACCAATATTATATTTCTTATCAATCGTTTCAGAACCAACTGGCATGCCAGTTTCAATAAATTCCTCGATAATAGCACGTAAAATTTGGATTTGGCGGGCAACTAAATCGATCATATATTAGCAATCATATCGATAGTTTGCTAATGTGTCAAGCAGAGACAAGAACGCTTTTTTAATAAAAAAGAGCTTGTCTCTAGATAAAAAAAGGATATAATTGATATACCATCATAAAATGACAATAGGTCAAATAGAAGATAGGCTGGCCAAAACCATTACTAGTTTCTATCACCAGACCATTGGCTACGGTCCGAAAGAAACTCACGTGCGCATCTTGTCAGATATGATCATTGTTCGGCTTAAAGGACAATTACTTCCCCTAGAAAAAGAATTGCTTAAAGATAAAAAAGGCATTGATTTGGTTAAAAATATTCATGAGTTGATGCACGAAGCTTTTACAACTCAAATTGGACTTTTGGTCAAAAAAATTACTAAATGTCGAGTGATTAGTTCTCATAGTGATGTCAGCACTAAAACCGAAGAAATGATCGAAATTTTTATTTTAGAACAAGATTACGAGAGTCAATTTAAAAATCACATCATTAAAAATCAGACGATTAAGCATAAAGGAAAAACACCCAATTTAGCCTAGATGCTAATAGTCTTTTACCAAGTTTGGTTGACGCTTTAAAACTTCGCGGTCGTAAATCGTAAACCTCTCCCAAAAAGGAGGTTTGCGATGTCAAGTGAAAATTTACTAAACAAGTTAGCAATCGCTTATTTTGTGACCAATTCGCTTTGTTTATTAATTTTGTTAGAATTGCTCGTTTTTAAAAAATCTTTTTTAGTTTTGTTCTGCCTGATTTTTTATGGATGCTACAAATTAAACACACATTTATTTAACAAAAAATCCACCAACCTCTGACTTAAATTGCGATTTCTTTAAATTAAGTTTTTTTGCTTTTACGAGCAATTTGTAATTCCCAAAATAATTGTTTCAAAGAAGTTTCAATCATGAGTAATTCACGTCTGTCTTTGGTAACCTGATAGGCTTCTTTAGCTTTGGCAATCGCTGCCTGAATTTTTTGATCATTTAATTCTCGAGCACTAAAAGCTGCGTCAACCACGACTAAAACTTGATTATTGAGTTGTTTATTGACAAAACCTTGAGTCAAAAAAAAGGCCGCTTTTTTACCGTTGAATTGATAGCTTAGTTCACCCATTACTAATTTGCTAATTAAAGGCTGATGATCTTTGAGTAAAGTGATAAAACCAGTGCTAGTCGGCAAAGTCACTGCATCCACTTCCTGATTAAGCAGCTCTTCTTCTTGAGAAACGATGGTTAGTTTTAATTTATTACTCATGATCTTTTAAGGTTTTCGCTTTAGCAATCACGTCGTCAATGGTGCCCACCATATAAAAGGCTTGTTCTGGCAAGTGATCATAGCGTCCTTCCAAAATTTCTTTGAAAGCACGAATGTTTTCGGCCACGGGCACGTAAGCGCCTTTAATATTAGTAAATTGTTCGGCCACAAACATTGGTTGAGACAGAAATTTTTGAATTCTTCTGGCTCGAGCCACTACACTTTTATCCTCATCGCTTAATTCATCAATTCCTAAAATAGCAATGATGTCTTGTAACTCTTTATAGCGTTGCAAAATCTTTTGCACACCTCTAGCTACTGCATAATGTTCTTCACCTACGATATTTTTTTCCAAAATCTTAGAATCAGAGTTCAAAGGATCGACTGCTGGATAAATAGCTTGCTCAGACAAGCGTCTATCTAGAGAAACGGTGGAGTCCAAATGAGCAAAGGTAGTAGCCGGCGCTGGATCGGTGTAGTCATCAGCTGGCACATAAACTGCCTGCATCGAAGTAATCGAACCATCTTTGGTGGAAGTAATTCTTTCTTGCAAAGTAGCCATGTCAGTCGCTAAAGTAGGCTGATAGCCCACTGCTGAAGGAATGCGACCAAGTAAGGCTGAGACTTCGCTTCCAGCTTGAGAAAATCTAAAAATATTATCAATAAATAGCAGCACGTCTTCTTTTTTTTCATCACGGAAATATTCAGCCATTGTCAGAGCGGTCAAAGCGACGCGCGCACGATTGCCTGGTGGTTCGTTCATTTGACCAAAGCACATCACCGTACTGGCCAAAACCCCAGAATCTTTCATTTCGTGATAAAGATCATTGCCTTCACGAGAACGCTCACCCACACCAGCAAAAACTGAATGACCTTTGTGTTCTTCGGCAATGTTGCGAATTAATTCTTGAATGATCACCGTTTTTCCTACACCGGCTCCACCAAAAATACCAATTTTGCCACCTCTCTTAAACGGACAAATTAAGTCGATTACTTTAATTCCTGTTTCCAAAACAGATGGAGTTGTTTCCAAAGCCGTTAAGGCGGGAGCAGCTTTATGAATTGGAGCAGTTCTTTTAGTTTTAACTGGACCTTTGTTATCAATTGGCTCACCCACTACGTTAAACATACGACCCAAAGTTTCTTCGCCAATTGGGACAGAAATAGGAGCAAGGGTATCGATAATTTCTTCGCCTCTAGCTAAACCATCAGTTGGACCCAAAGCTAAACAGCGAACAGTTTTTTCATCCAGTTGTTGCTCAACTTCAAAAATTAAGTCACTTTTGGCATGACGCAAAGCGTTGTAAATCGCAGGTAATTGACTTTCAAATTCAACGTCAACAATGGCTCCGATGATGCCGACAATCTTGCCCGCTACATGTTGATTTTTTTGCATAAAATTTATTTCCTTAACGCATCTTCGCACTACTAATATCTAATAATTCGTTGGTAATCATGGTTTGGCGTGATTTATTGAAATCCAGCTTGAGAGCTTCGACCAATTCTTTGGCATTATCACTGGCGCTTTTCATGGCAATCATGCGCGCGCTGTGTTCACTAGCCAAAGATTCTAAGACCAAGTGATAAAAACTTAATTCTAAATAATAGTTGAGTAAAAAATCTAATAGTTCTTTAGGGTTTGGCTCAAGTAAATAACTGGCCTTAGCTTGAGAAGTGTTTGCATTTTCTTGAGTTTTATTTAATTTTTCTTGGTACTGCAATTCCAATTTCTGAATATTGAGATCGTCTAATGGCAATAAATTGAAAACTAAACTTCTTTGTTTTAAAACATTAATAAAATCGGTAAATAAGACGTCAACTTTTGCAATTTCACCTGATAAATATTTACTTTTAATTAAATCCAGCAAGGGTAAAACATCGCTTAATTTAGTTTTTTCTGGCCAATCAGTAAATTGCGCTACTAAATTAAAACCTCGACTGCGTAAAAAATTAACAGCCTTTTGCCCCACAGCAATAAATTGAGCCTGAGGCTTATTATCTGCCCAAAGCAGTAGCTGCTTGAATAGGTTAGTGTTTAATGAACCGCACAAACCTTTGTTGGTAGATAAAACAATCATTAAATCTCCGCCAGTACGAGTTTTGTTCAAGAAGGGATGTAATTTGGGATCAATAAAATTAGCAATTGTTTCCAAAGAAAGCAGTAAAGATTGCATGTAAGGCAAAGAGTTGGTGGCCATTTTTTGAGAATATTTAGTTTTGCTGGCAGAAACCAGTTGCATCGCATTAGTGATTTTAGCGATATTGCGGACAGAATTGACGCGGCGTTTGATAATTCTTGCGTTAGCCATAAACTCAGGCTTCTTTCTTATAAAAACGAGGACGAGCTATTTTAAAATCTTGATTAAGTTTTTGCAAAGCTGCTTCTCCCGAAGCTTCAATCTTTGCTCCGGTCAAAAGAGTTTTCATTAAGGTAGCTTGTTTAGTTTTGGCAAAAGCCAAATACTCGCTTTCCCAAGCACCGAGATCGGCAATTTCTACTTCATCAAGTAACCCATTGACGGCAGCATGAATAATTAAAACCTGATCGGCTACGGACATTTGTAAATCCCAAGCCTGCTTTAAAATTTCACTGACTCTTTTGCCTCGATCTAATTGTTTTTTAGTGGCACTATCCAAATCTGAACTAAATTGGGCAAAAGCCTCTAGTTCTCTAAACTGGGCCAAATCAAGCTTCAAGCTGCCAGCCACTTGTTTCATTGCCTTCAGCTGAGCAGCTGAACCCACACGAGAAACTGAAAGACCAATGTTGATCGCCGGTCTCATGCCAGCATTAAACAAATCAGTTTCCAAATAAATTTGGCCATCGGTAATAGAAATGACATTAGTAGGAATATAAGCTGACACATCATTGGCTTGAGTTTCGATGATGGGCAAAGCAGTGATTGAACCGCCACCATTCTCTTGATTTAATTTACAAGCACGCTCCAATAAACGAGAGTGTAAATAAAAGACATCACCAGGATAAGCTTCACGGCCTGAAGGTCTTTTGAGTAACAAAGAGATTTCTCGATAAGCCTGAGCGTGTTTGCTCAGATCATCAAAAACAATTAAAACGTCTTTGCCTTTTTCGAGAAAATATTCGGCAATGGCTTGACCAGCATAAGGAGCTAAAAACTGTAAAGAAGCAGCTTCACTAGCTGAAGCGGCAACCACAGTGGTGTATTCCAAAGCTCCTTTGTCATCTAACACTTGAATAAATTGTGCTAGAGTCGATTTTTTTTGACCAATCGCCACGTAAACACAGATCACATCTTGACCTTTTTGATTTAAAATCGTGGCCAAAGCGATCGAAGACTTACCAGTATTACGATCGCCAATAATCAATTCTCTTTGACCTCTTCCAATTGGAATTAGGGCATCAATAGCTTTGATTCCAGTCTGTAATGGTTGATTAACTGCTTCACGTACAATTACGCCAGGAGCAATTTTTTCCAGGAGCATCGATTTATCTTTTTGAATGGCAGCTTTGCCATCTTCTACTTGACCAAGTGGATTAACCACTCTACCGATAATCTCTTCTGAAACATCAATGGCTAAAATTTGTTTGCTACGATAAACAAGGTCACCAGTTTTAATTTGATCTGCACCTGCCAAAACGATAATGCCCACTTTATCTTTTTCCAAGTTAAGAGCTAGGCCAGTTGCTCCTGATTCAAAAGAAACTAACTCACCAGCTTGCACATCATTCAATTCATCAGCAAAAACAATGCCATCGGCATAAGCAATCACTTTACCAACTGTCACTGCCTGAAGATTAAGATCTTGGCTTTTGAGAGTGTTTAAGTGATTAAAAACATCGACTTTTGACATATTTAAATCTTACTAGCAAGCTGATTTAAACGAGTTTTCAAACTCGCATCATATAATTTACCAGCTACACTGAGTTGTAATCCAGCAATCAACTCTGTTTTCAATTGATAATTAAAAAGTAGCTTGTCGCTTGAATATTGATCAGTTAAAGCTTGCTCTAGCTTCTTTTTTTGTTGATCAGTTAGCTCTACTGCGCTGGCAATATTAACTTGCAACATATTTATAAGCTTTCAATAATTTGGTTAATTTGTTGATCAATTAGTTTTTGATGTTTTTTGGCATCAATAGATTCTTGTAAAACTGTTTCGGCAATCTTGACTGCCGCTTGTTTTAATTCTTGATCCATCATTTTTAATTTTTCTTTTTTCAATTTGGCCAATTCAGCCGTAAATTTACTTTCTTTCAAAGCTAAATCAGCCTTATTTTGTTCAATTAAAGCTTTGACTGTTTTTTTTGCTTCAGCCTGAGTTTCGTGTTCGATTTTTTTAGCTGTTTGTTGTGCCTGATCCAAAGTCTCACGTTTAATTTTTTCCAAATTGGCTTTTTCTTGCAAAATTTCATTGGAAGCCGCCGCCGCTTGCGCTACTTTCGCCTTGCGCTCATTCAATAATTTCAAAACAGGCTGATAAATGAAACGAGTCAAAACAAACAAAACCAGACCAAAATTAATAATCTGAAAAATAATTTGTGCTAATTGTATATCCATAGATTGATTCCTTTGCTAAAAAGCCCTAAACAAATTTAATGATTAAGGCGACCACCAAAGAATAAATGGCGATTGCTTCGGCAAAAGCCATACCCAAAATCATGTTGGTTTGAATTTTATTACCCGCGTCAGGATTTCTACCAATAGCTTCCAATGCTTTGGAAACTAATAGACCAATGCCGATGCCAGGTCCTAAAGCTCCCAAGCCCATTGCCAAACCGACTGCTAAATCTTGCATAAAAACTCCTTTTTCATTTTTATTTTTATTATTATTATATTTTATTACTAAGCATTACCGGCTGCCTCATGGCCTTCCTCATGATGACCTTTGGTAGCCAAATTGAAAAAAATCAGCGAAAGCATTGAAAAGACCAAAGCTTGAATGAAACCGACAAAAAGCTCAAGAGCATAAAATGGGGCTGGTACTGCAATGGCAAGTAAATAAGTCATCACTATCAATAAAACCTCTCCGGCAAAAATATTTCCAAACAATCTGAAGGCAAAAGAAACGATTTTGGCAAATTCCAGCACTGTTTCCAAAATGCCAACAAAAAAATTAATAGGATTGGAAAAATCTATAAACTTTTTGAAATATGACAGGCCGAGGTGAGAAACTCCATAAAACTGAGTTAAGAAAACAGAAATGATCGCCAGAGCCAAAGTCGTGTTCAAATCTGCAGTCGCCGCACGCAACAAAGGAGTCTTAGCTGAGTGGGACTCTACTTCGCCTCCTTCACCTTGTTCGCCTTGTTCGACATGAGTTTCTGCTAATGCTGCATTTTCTTGATTGGGATCAAGTCCTTCTTGATTAGAATCTGACTCAGTCATTGTAACTGTAGCCTCTTCAGCTACCTGCTCCTGACTAGCCTTAGCTAAAGCTGGAAACTGTCTTTGCAGCTTGATCGCCGTTTCATGAGCTTTCTCAACCATGATCGAACCAACTCCTGGCAATAAGCCGATGTAGTTATTCAAAATAATAAAAATAAAGAAAGTGGCGATCACTGGAAAAAATAACATGGTTTTTTTGGTATTTTCAGTAATGGAATAAACAAAATTATACAAAGCTTCAACAATCATCTCCACAAAATTTTGCAGTGCACCAGGCTTATGAGTCTGCTTAAATTTGAATTGATGAAAAAAGAGAGCAAACAGCACTAAGAAGAAAGTGACTAATAAACTGGTTAAAATCGAATTGCTGATCGCTAAACCAAAAATATGAAAAATGGTTTCTGCAGAAATTGAAACGTGTAGTACTTGGCCTCCCATATGGCTCGAATTATAAATAGCCAAAGCCAATAAGACAAGAGCCGACTTTTTTGCTATGCTTTTTATTAATTAGGCTTTCTCACAAAACTAGTTATGAATCAAAACTATCCACTCAATCCTCGACTCCGAAAACAAAGAAAAACTTTGCTTTCTTTTCTGGCTTTGATCTTTTTAATTACTGGCGTGATGTTGGGTGCCTGGCAATTAAAAATTGTGCGTGAATTTTTTGGACAAGCCAGTGGTGTTCCTGCCAACTTAATCATTGATACACAGGCTATTTTAGGCCCTTTGCCTCGACCGTGGCGAAACCTGGCTCAAGGTGGTGAAGATCATAATTGGCGTTTAGATAAACTAAATGGGCCAGTTGCGGCTCTTAAGCCAGAATACATTCGTCTCGATCATATTTATGATTTCTACGACATTGTTCAAGGGGGACCAGGCAATTTAACTTTCAATTGGACCAAATTTGACTTGATCATTGATGACATTGTTAAAACTGGTGCCACACCCTATGTCGCTTTAAGCTATATGCCGCCAGCCATTTCTTCTGGAGATATTTTGGCCTATCCCACTAATTGGGCTGATTGGCAATTAGTGGTGCAAAAAACCATTGAACATGTAAGTGGTAGCAAGGGCATTCGTGATGTTTATTATGAAGTTTGGAATGAACCAGATTTGTTTGGTTCATTTAAATATTATGGAGAGAAAAACTATCTCACTCTTTATGCCTACGCCAGCGCCGGAGCTAAAAATGCAAGAGGTGTTTTACCATTCAAGTTAGGAGGCCCAGCTATCACTGCTCTCTACAAAAATTGGTTTGATGCTTGGGCTAAAGCTTGCATTGGCAATAGCTGGCGTTGTGATTTCTTTTCTTGGCATCGCTACAGTAACGATCTAGATCAGTATGCTGAAGATATGGAATTAGTAAAAAATTGGGTAGCAGCTTACCCACAACTAGAACCCACTTTAGAATTTCATATTACGGAATGGGGGCATGATAGCAAAAATCATGCTGGCTATGATTCACAATACGGAGCAGCCCACACCGTAGCTGGCGCAATTGCCATGAGCAATCGCGTGACTAGAGCTTTTGCCTTCGAAATTCAAGATGGCAAAGACCCTGAAGGCAAAAGCCAATGGGGTCGTTGGGGAATGTTTACGCATAATGATTTTGGGGCAAATAGTAAACCGCGTTATCGAGCTCTCAAAATGCTTGACAGCATCGCTGACCAACGCCTACAAATCACTGGCTTGGGTTCTTGGGTTAAAGCCCTAGCTGCCAAAAATGATAATGGTGAAACAGAAATTATTATTGCCAATTTTGATGCCAAAGGCGCACACAGTGAAACAGTCCCCCTCACTTTTTTAAATATTGAACCAGGCTCTTACACCTTAGACAAAGAATTTTTGGGAGGTAGTAAACAAAATCAGCAACTCGCCACCGATGCCGCTATTTTAAAAACCGAAATTTTTATGCCTATTAATGAAGTCGCCAAAATAAAATTGATTAAGAATTAAGCCCCAAGAGAAATTTAATTTTTTTGGCAAACATCAACGGCGCATAAACTTGAGTACATTGATGAATTTTTAATAAATCGACGCGAAAGTTTTGTTGAAAATTTTTAATCGCCGCTATAAGACTCTCAACGGTTAAATCTTGAAAAAACACACCTGTTTTTCCTGCTTCAATAGTTTCTTTGGGTCCTCCAGAAAAATGAGCAATGACCGGCGTGCCAAAAGCCATCGCTTCAATCGGTACCATGCCAAAATCTTCGTCTTCGACAGGATAAATTAAAGCCTGAGCATTTTTATAAAGTTCGATTAATTGCTGATCATTGACCGCTCCTAAAAATTCAATTGTTTCGCCAGCTATTTTTTTTAAATTTTCCAACATCGCTCCTGACCCCACCACTTTGAGAGGAATTTTTAAGTTAGTCGCTGCTTGGACAGCCAATTCTGGATGTTTGGCCAAAGCCAAGCGATTGACATAAAGATAATAAGAAGTTGTTTTTTGTTTGGTGAAATCAGCCAATGTTTTTTTATTTAACTGATCAAAAAAAGTTTGAGCACTATCATAGATTTTAATTGGCGGATTAATGACGACACTTTTTCTTTTATAAAACTTCTGAATTCTAAGCGCTGTTTCTTGAGAGTTAGCAATAAAAAAATCTGGATTTTGTGCTGCTTGAAAATCCATTTGTCTGACGAAGTGATTGAGCAAATTACCAGCAAAACGAGTGAGTGAATTTGCCTGCCAATTACTTTTAGCACTGTAGCCATACAGCACTCTCGGCGGAGTATGACAATAACAATAATGCACGCCATTGGGCACTTTCACGGCCTTAGCGAAATAGGCGTTGGAAGAACTAATCACTACATCATATCCACTTAAATCAAACTGTTCAAAAGCCCATTTAGCAAAAATGCGCATTGGAGAAAAAAGTTGTTTATAAAAAGGCAAACGAATTAATTTGCTTTGACGAATGTCCCAATCGGCAAAAATTTGCCAATTTTTTCCCATAGCTTTTGAGTCAACAAAAGCCGTGTAGATCGGGGCTGTCGGAAACATTGCGTGCAAAGCTTCTAACACGCGTTCAGCACCACCGTATTCTCTCAAATAATCGTGAACTAGAGCTATTTTTAAGTTTTTTTTTGCCATATTTTATCAATTTGTCACAAGTTCAAAATAAAGCCTCTTGCACTGAGGTTTCAAAAGCATCTTTAGGTAAAAAATTGATTAAAGATTTAAAATTTAGAGTTTTAAAAATCTCAATTACCTGATTCTTATCATAACTTGTTAAACGACAATTCTCTAAATCAAAATCAATTGGTGCTTGGCACTCAATAGTAGCTAGTTCTTTACTCAAAAAAGCTTCCTCTTTACCAGCTATCAACTTATTTAACAAAGCCCCTTTAATTAAATCGTTACCAGTTGGATTGCTTGCTAAAAATTCATAAATTTTTTCAATCGTGCCAAAGGCTTGAATAAGAGCAGCAGCGGTTTTTGGACCAACACCTCTCACACCCGGAATATTGTCAGAATTGTCACCCATTAACGCCTTAAGATCAATTACTTGTTTCGGACTTATCCCAAGTTTTTTTTCTACCAAGGCCGCATCATATTCAATATCACCTTTTTGTTTACCACGAGCTGGCATCCAAATGTGTGTATCATTATCAACTAACTGAAAAGCATCTTGATCACCAGTGACAATAATCGTCAATAATTGGCGATCTAAATCTTCAACTTGATGATTAACAGTGCCAATCAGGTCATCAGCTTCAAAACCCTCAATCTCAAACTTAGGAATACCAAGAGCGGTAACAACATCTTTGACTAATTGAATTTGTGGAATTAAATCATCGGGCATTTTGGCTCGCTGAGCTTTATAGCCATCAAATTTTTTATGGCGAAAAGTAGGCTTAGGATGATCAAAACAAACTGCAGCGTACTCAGGTTCAAAATAACTAATCGCCCCCAAGACCATTTTACTAAAACCATAGACTGCATTGACCAAATTTCCTGCCGGATCAGTTAAATTGGGAATAGCATAATAAGCACGATAAATCAGAGCATGAGCATCAACTAAAAGAAATTTTTTACGGGACATAATTGATGATTTCCCGCCATTATATCGCTTTGGCTTTGGGCATGTCCATGAGTTTGGCAAACTCATCTGCATCTAAAGTTTCTTTTTCCAATAAATTTTCAGCAATTTTATCGAGTTTGGCACGGTATTTGGTTAATAAGGCTGCAGCCTTACTTTCTGCTTGACGAACATAGCTCATCATTTCTTCATCTACTTGCTCTAAAACCTTAGTGGAAGGCTTATCTGCTTCACCCCAAGCTCGACTATAATCTTCCCCTTCGTATTGAGGTCCAAAGTTCATGGGACCTAATTTGCTCATGCCAAAACGCACCACCATATTGCGAGCAATTCTAGTCACTCGATCAATATCATTACTAGCACCGGCAGTTTGCTCATTAAAAATCAGCATTTCGGCAGCCCTACCGCCTAGCATCACGGTCATGTCATCAAGCAATTCAGATTTCAAAATTTGCAATTTATCTTTTTCTGGAGGAGTAAAGGTGTAACCCAAGGCCTGGCCTCTGGAAACAATTGAGATGCGATGCACTGGATCAGCATAAGGCAAAATGTGAGCCAAAACTGCATGACCCGCTTCGTGATAAGCCGTCATTTTTTTCTCTTTTTCATCTTGCAAACGTTTTTTGCTCGGTCCATATTTCACTTTCAAAGATGCCTCTTCAATATCCTCCAAAGTAATTTCTTCGCGACTTTCTCTAGCTATAGCAATAGCTGCTTCATTAAGCATATTTTCTAAATCTGCTCCAGAAAAACCCACTGTGCGCTTGGCCACTTTTTCCCAATCCAAATCTTTGCTGAAAGTTTTATTTTTAGCGTGAATATTTAAAATAAACTTACGTTCTTCTAGATCTGGCAAATTAACTTGCACGCGACGATCAAAGCGACCAGGACGAACTAGGGCTGGATCGAGCATATCTCCTCGATTGGTGGCGGCCATCACAATGACGTTGTCATTTTGCGTAAAACCATCCATCTCGACTAAAATTTGATTAAGAGTTTGTTCACGCTCATCATGAGAAGACATACTGTTGCGACTGCGCATACGACCAATCGCATCAATTTCATCAATGAAAATAATTGATGGAGCAATCTTTTTAGCCGTATCAAATAAATCTCTCACACGAGAAGCTCCTACACCTACCAACATTTCCATGAATTCACTTCCAGCAATGGAAAGAAATTGCACCCCAGCTTCACCAGCTACAGCTCTAGCTAATAAAGTTTTACCCGTTCCAGCTGGACCAACTAATAATACTCCTTTGGGAGTACGTGCTCCGACTTTGGTATATTTTTTGGGGTTTTTTAAAAAATCGACAATTTCTTCGAGTTCTTTTTTGGCTTCATTCATGCCACCAACATCTTTGAAAGAAATATTTTGTTTACCTTTGACAAAAACTTTAGCTTTGCTTTTACCCATACCAAACATGGCGTCAGTACCACCTCGAGCTTGTCTAAAAACAAACATTAAAAGCACAAACATTAAAATAATTGGCAAGAAATTGATCACCAATTCCCAAAGCATTTGCATAAAAGTAGCATCATGAATTTCTGTATCTACTTTTGTTAAATCAATGTTGGCCGAATCGAGCACTTCCAAAACTTTTTGACCTTCTTCTTTTTTGGCCACTTTTTTAGCATTGTCTTTATAAGTTAAGCGCAGTTCTTGGCCATAGACCTCCATTTTGGCCACTTTTTCATCTCTAATATCTGTCACCATTTGACTGATGGTGATCTGCTCACGACCGCGATTACCGCCAAAAGCACCTAAAAGTGAAGGGACAAATAAAAATAAAATAATTAAATAAATCAGGGTTTTGTTGAAAAATTTATTTAAATTAATTCTTAGCTCCACGCGCTTATATGTTCCATTCTGCTTGGGAGTTTTTGGCTCAGCTTTCTTAGGATTTTTTTCATTTTGATCGTTCATAAAAGTCAAACTTTCTAGTAGCGATAGTTGATGCTTAGTTTAGCACAAGACGGCGCCTAGTTCTGCCTGATCATCTAAATTAATTAGCATTGGCTTATCAGCATTGTCTATCATCAGCATCATCCCCTGACTGACACTTGGGCCCATCTTGCGTTCTGCTAAATTAACTACAAAAGGAAATTTTTTATTCAAAAAATCAGCTGCATCATACCATTTTTGAACTCCAGAAAAAATCGTTTTTTCGCCAAGTGTTGCGCCAAAATTAACTCTAAATTCTAAAAGCTTCTCACTCCACTCTGGAATTTTTACAAAAGTCACCATACCGACTCGCAGCTCAACTTTTAAAAAATCAGTAAATTGAATGGTTTCTGACATAGGAAGTGTTATTCTATCATTTTTTTCTCGAAACGAATTTTAGAATTTCTGCTATGGCGAGCAATGGCTAAATTAATTAAATGATCTATCAATCTTCCATAAGTCATGCCAGTCGCCTGCATCATCAATTTGGGATACATGCTAATCTTGGTAAAACCAGGAATGGTGTTGATTTCATTAAAAAATATCTCTCCACTGTCACTTAAGAAAAAATCTACTCTGGCCATGCCTTCAGCTTGACAAATTCTAAAAATTTTTTTGGATAAAGCTTGAATGGCTTGTTGTTGAGCTGGCAAAAGTGGAGCGGGAATTAACAATTGAGCTCCAGCTTCATCAAGATATTTGGCATCATAAGAATAAAAACCGTGTTTAGCATTGGGAATAATTTCGCCTACTTCACCGACGATTAATTCTTCTCGATTGCCCAGAACTGCACATTCAAGCTCTCTACCAGAAATAGCCGTTTCGATCAAAATTTTATGATCCACTGCAAAAGCTGCTTTCAAAGCTCTGTAAAATTGTTCCTGATTATTAACTTTATTGATCCCAACTGAAGAACCAGCACTCGCTGGTTTGACAAAAAATGGCAACCCTAAAACTTGCGCAACTTGTTTAAAATCAATTGCTTGCCTTGTTGTTTGCTCAAAAGATAAATACTTGGCGACCTTAATCGCTGACATGATTGCTAATTTTTTAGTTATTTCTTTATCCATGGCAATGGCTGAAGCAAGCACATCTGGACCAACATAGGGTAAATTCAACATTTCTAAAAAACCCTGCATTTTGCCGTCTTCAGCAAAAGAACCGTGCATAATCGGAAAAACTACGTCGATTTTTTGATTGCCAGTGGGCAAAATTGCTTGACCGACGCCATCAGCCACACTCCAAGCAACTTCAGTAAAGCCAGTCTTTTTGAGAGAAATAAGATCTGGATCATCATCATGAGCTAAAAAATGTTGATAGTCGCTGTAAAAACGGAAAGTACCGTCTTTGGCCACTGCAAAAAGCAAGAGCTCATACTTGGTCAAATCTAAAGCAGCAATAATATTTTTGGCTGACACCAAAGACACTTCGTGTTCCACAGATTTACCACCACAAATCAAAGCCAAATAAGTTTTTGCCATATAAGAGACCTTTTGTAAAAACTATCTTAGCATGAGATCATCATTGGTAAAAATGTGAAAATTTATCAAAAAACAAGCTAGCTTTCATTTAGTATTTTCAATTTACTTATAACAAGCCATCGAAGGAGTTGCTTAACCAAATAAAAAACATTGCTTTGCTGGTAGACAACGACTTCGTTGAGTGAAGAAAAGATTGTTAATTTAAATAACAAACACTTTTAGCTGAACGTGCTTGTTCTAAGTGAATTGAAAATTACAGCTCTTCAATTTTAATATTTGGCTGCATCTCTGGAGCTTCAATTAAATGAAGATATTTTTCTGTAGTAGTAATGCGTTTGTGACCCACTAGCTGAGAAACATAAACCAGAGGCGTACCTGCTTTTAATTGCTCAACGATGAAAGTATGACGCAAATCGTTAACTTTAGCATCTTTGATACCAGCTAGACGAAAATAGCGATCAATGGCGGTGCGAATGTTGCGTACTAAAAAAGGTCGACAAGTCTTGGTCAAAAATAAGGTTTTTTCTTTAGCTCGAGGGCGAAGTCTTAAATAATCCAAAATAGCTTTTTTGGCGGCAGCATTCAGTGGAATACGACGGGCTTCTCTAGAATTTTGTGCCTGAATGTAAATTAGCTCCCTCTCTAAATCAATATCTGTCATTTGCAAATAAGCTAATTCGCTGATACGCATGCCAGTTTGTAACAAAATTTCCACAATGGCGTGCATACGAGCATCAGCACGACAAGAATCGCGCAAAGCACGATATTCTAAACGAGATAAAATTCTCGGGGGAGTTTGATCAAATTTTGGCTGACTAATCTCCTCAGTTAAATTGTGTTCGATTAAACCTTCACTCAAGCAAAAACGAAAAAAAGCTTTAATAGAGTTGATTTTGCGAGAAATTGATTTACTGCTATATCTTTGTTTTTTTAATAATTCTTTAAAATCTTCAATATCAGTCGCCAACACTTCCGCTAACAAAGTTTTTGATCTTTTACTTAAAAAATCTGCCAACTGCTCAATATCTTTATTATAAGCAATCACAGTTGCGTGAGCTTTGCCATTATTTTGTAAGTGAGCAACGAACTTGACTTGCGCATCGACTAAGTTTGTGTGCATAATTAATCTGCTATAATTTCATGGGACAGCTAAATAAGGTCTTATAATATCACGAAGTAGGTTTATTAACAAGTTTAATCTCTTTTATAAAAAGATCAAAATGCATCGCCAATCATTGCTCGCACTGCTTAGTCATCCACTGATTGTGACCATCATCACCATACTCAGCATAATGAGTATTTTTTCACTACGCAACAACACTCGATCTGCTTTAATATCACAAAAAAGCCTGCAACAAGTAGAGGAAAATCTTAAATTAGTAGAAGAAAATTATTTAGCCAAGCAAAGCCAAGCGGCACTGCAGCAAACTCCATTGGCCATCGAAAAAATCATGCGCAATGAGTTATTAAAAAAAAGAGCAGAAGAAATTGTTTTGCAAATTCCAGAACCAAATCATTCGCGAGCAGAACGCAACTTGCCACCTCCAGCTGTCAATGGTGGCCCACTTCATGAATGGTGGCAACTTTTAAATTTTTAAAAAAGGAAAAATTATGTCAGAAAAATTAATAAACACGGAACCGAACAAAAACAGAAAAGAAAAAGAAAAAGAAAAAATCGAAAACATTCTTACAAATTGGCAATCTTTAACAACATGGAACAAAGGCGCACAAACAAATCCAAATTTTAGAGCAGAATTTTTAAAATTATTAAAATTGGCTTGGCAAAATAAAATCATTGACTTACAAAATGATCAAGAAGAACAAGCAGAAGATTCTGAAACTAACACGGCACTATTAATTCAATTAGCTCAAAGAAGCATGGCGCTTTGGTTTTTAATTGACGAAATTCCTGATCAAGACAGTGAACAATTAACAGCTTTGATGGCTTTGTTGCAAGACGACAAAATACCAGCAATTTGTAAAGCACCAGACCAACAACCAGCGATCATTCAAACTATTTTACAACAGCTATTATTAGCCGAAGAATCTCTCGATGTGGCACTGTTAAATCCCGATCGATATCTGGAAAGAAAAACGAGGGAAAATCCAATATTAACAAAATTTGATCCTATCGATTGGTTAAAATCAATAGATTTTGAAATTAAAGCAACATATAATCAGCCACTTGAATTTTTGATTAAGACTTTGTTATTTCAAATCAAACAAGAATTTTTAATTGTTAAGCAAAGAATGAGCCAAAATAATTTTTTCAGCACAAATGACTCAGTATCTTCAGAAAATCAAAATGAAGCTTACCAGGGTTTCTTCACCTTATATAAAATCTTAAAAGAAATCATTTTGCTCAAATTGAAAAGATATAAAGGCGATGATAGCCAATTAAAAGACAAAATAGAGACAATCTTGAATGACGTGAGACCAAACACACTGTTCTACGGCTCTTAAACAAGCATTGTTTTAAGCTGATTTTTTTTGCTCTAATAAAGATTCTGGACTTTTTTTATTGATGTGAGGAATGCGAGGAATAAAAGCTACTAACAAGGCTACAATCAAGCCAATAGCGTGAAAATTGAAGCCAAAAGCCATGCCAATGGCTCCAGAAACCCAGATACTGGCTGCAGTCGTTAAATTTTTGACATTTGCCCCATCTTTGACAATTAGACCTGCTCCAAGAAAACCAATGCCTGAAACAATTTGTGCCGCAATTCTCGATTTTGAAGCTGGATCTACTAAGCTCGACATAAAAGTAAACAACATCGCTCCAATAATCACCATCGTGTGCGTGCTAATGCCTGCGTCTTTACCGCGAGATTCCCTTTCCGCACCAATCAGAAAACCCGCCAAAAAACTCAAGCCTAAATCGAGCAATAAATTGATTTCATTAATTCCAAAAAATTGAGCAAAAAACGGAGATGACATAAAGATCAAAAATACTTTAAAAATGTTGCGGAACTAGGAGTCGAACCTAGCCTGTGGGATTATGAGCCCCACGTGCACCGTACACTATCCCGCGTTTGCTTAACAAGCAATTCTCTTAGATAGGCTTGTTGTTAGAGTGAAATTATAACAAAATAAATTAGCATTATCAAGCAAGCTCGTGATAAAATACAGAATTGTCCATAAAATCAGGCGGGATAGCTCAGTTGGTTAGAGCATCGGATTCATAAACCGAAGGTCCTGAGTTCGACTCTCAGTCCCGCTACAAAACAGACACCGCTAAAAAAACATTATTACAATATCGTTTAAAAAAGCTTATTTACTCTTTAAAATCTGCGACATCTGCACTTTGATAAAATCTTCGCAAAATTTTCTCCAAAACAGAGCCCAATCTAATTAATAGAGCTCCTTCTTGTGGATTTTTACCATCCGAAGTTGGAACTAGAATGCTTTGCTCAAAAAGATGAGGTTGAAAGTTTTCACCTCTTTGAGCAATAAAAATTTTAAAAACTAGATTGTCCGTCAACTCATTTCTACCCAAGCAAGAAACAACTAGCGTGCCATTTTCATTCAACGAGCACTCTATCTTAGCCCGAATTTCGTCTCTTTTATCAACACAGCTAAGCAAAGGTTGACCCAAAGCTTGAAAAGTATCTTTAAGAATTTGAAAGACAATTTCCATTTCTTCAATCCAAGAAGGGGGCGTAAATATTTCTAAGCTCGCATCTTTGGGTTGTTCGTTCATATATGGATATTTATTAATCATTTTTAAATAAAAAAATAGCCCCAATTTGCATTGAGGCTATTTGTGAAAGTCTAGATCAGAGCTGATTAAGCTTACATCATCCCCGGCATACCCCCACCCATACCAGCTGGCATCGCAGGTTCATTTTTCTTTGGAGCATCAGCGACCAAACATTCAGTAGTTAAAATCATTGAAGCGACTGAAGCAGCATTCTCCAAAGAGGCAATCGCCACTTTGGCTGGTTCAATCACGCCAGCTTTGATTAAATCTTCAAATTGATTGGTTAAGGCATTAAAACCCCAGTTGTCTTGGTTTTTGGCTTTGACTTGACCAACCACCCAACCAGCATCTTCGCCAGAGTTAATAGCTAGCATACGTAGCGGCTCTTCCAAAACTGCTTTAATTAATTCAACCCCAGCTTTTTCGTCATCAGAATCCGTTTTAATGGCATCTAAAGCTTTGGCCGCTTTAATCAAGGTTACTCCACCACCAGGAATAATCCCTTCTTCGATAGCTGCTTTAGTGGCTCCCTTAGCATCTTTGACTCTCTCTTGAAGATTTTTCATTTCAATTTCAGTAGAAGCACCCACTTGAATAACTGCCACGCCACCAGTTAATTTGGCTTTGCGTTCTTGCAATTTTTCAATGTCAAAATCGGAAGTGGAAGCCTCAATTTGTTTTTCAATTTGAGCCACGCGAGCGTCGATATCAGCTTGCTTACCATGGCCACCTACGATTCGTGTGCTGTCTTTGGTGGAACGCACACTATCGGCCTGACCAAGATCAGCGATGCTTGCATCAGCCAATTTGCGGCCAGTTTCCGCACTAATCAGATTGGCCCCAGTTAAAATCGCAATATCTTGTAACATTTCTTTGCGACGATCACCAAAACCAGGAGCTTTAACTGCTAAACATTTGAAGGTGCCACGCAATCTATTGACTACTAAAGTAGTCAAGGCTTCACCTTCAATTTCATCAGCAATAATGACAAGCTCGCGACTTTCACCCACCACTGCTTCAAGTAAAGACAAAATGTCTTTGATGTTGGCAATTTTTTGATCGGTCACTAAAATATATGGCTTTTCGCTCACCGCTTCCATATGATCGGCATCGGTCACAAAATATGGAGAAGCGTAACCTTTATCAAATTCCATGCCTTCTTTGTGCTCGATAGTAATTTCCATGGTCTTGCCTTCTTCGACTTCAACCACGCCATCTTTACCAACTTTTTTAAGCGCTTCGGCAATTTTGGCACCAATTACGCTATCTTGAGCAGAAATAGTCGCTACTTTTTCCCAGTCTGATTCTTTGACATCAGTGGCTAAATTGCGCACTTCTGCCACCACAGCTTTGACAGCTTTATCAATACCACGTTTCATAATCATCGGATTAGCGCCAGCGGCAACTTGTTTCATGCCTTTGACAGCAATTTGTTGCGCCAAAAGAGTGGAAGTGGTGGTGCCATCACCCGCGACATCATTAGTTTTAGAAGCAGCTTCTTTGACCAAAGCCGCTCCCATGTTTTCAAATGGATCCTCAAGTTCAATTTCTTTGGCTACGGAAACACCATCGTGAATAACGCTGGGAGAACCCCAAGAACGATCGAGGGCAACATTGCGACCTTTGGGACCAAGAGTCGTCACTACCGCATCGGCTAATTTATTAATACCTACTAACATTTTTTGTCTGGCGCTATCGCCAAAAAGAAGTTGTTTTGCTGACATAATTGTGCGTCACGATTTATTTTTTTCATCAGCGATCTCTTGAAGAGATATATCTCTTCAGGTGATCGAAGTTCTTCAAAAAATTAATCGCTCCTTTCTATACATTTATTTGTATTTATTACTTACTAATAATGGCCAAAATGTCTTCAAATTTCAAAAATTGATATTCCACGTCGTCAATTTTAAATTCATTGCCGCCCCATTTTTTGTAAATCACTTGATCACCAACTTTGGCGGGAGCTTTGCAAGATTGTTGACCGGATTTTTGATCTTCACATTCACAATCACATTCACAAGAACAAGAGCAGGCACAATCTTCGCCCACAGCTAAAACCACTCCATATTGCGGTTTTTCACTTTCATTTTCAGGCAAAATAATTCCAGAGGCCGTTTTTTCTTCTACCTTGGCTGGCTCAACTAAAACATAGCCTGCACTTGGCTGAATTTTCTTGATATTGAGAGCTTGCATATTTTTCCTTTCTTTATTTTGGAAATTAAATTAATTAATTAACTGCGCAAAATTTATCACAAAAATTTTTACTTAGCAATAAGCAGTATTGATTGCTAAAAACAGCAATTTAGCGCACTGCCAGAGTGTACACACCCACATTTCTCACTGCGGAATTCAATAATAAACGGTAAATACTAAGATTTTGCTCTGCATTCTCAGCAATGAGTGTTGGCTGAAGTTGCAGTTTATTGGTCGAGTTAAAATATTCTAAACACCAATGCTCTTTGCCTTGATTCCAAGAAACCCGCGGATTATCACAAATCAAATAAATATTTTTACTGCTTTCTTTAATAGAAACAAGATTATATTTATATCTGGCTGTTTCCACCAAAGGTAACTCCAAATTTTCTTCCAAATAAAGCCAATAAGCCGGAGCAGACCAATCGAGCTGATCGTCGATCACAAAAATAAAAAAATCACTTTGATCGGCTAAATTTAGTTTGACATCTGCACTGATCATTTTGGTTGACCAGCGATATTTACTAATCAACTCTCGGTTGGAAACAGATTGCAAAACAACTTGCTGCTTGATGGATAAAAGAAAAAAACTCAAAAGTAAACTAGTCAAAAGCAATAAAGACCATTTTTTCTTTAAACTCGATAAAACGCTGAGCCAAAAAAGAGGAGCAGCTAAGTAGAAAACTAAAAAATAATTTTCTGGTAAACTCAAATCATCATGCGTCACTAAAAAAACTATTGGTAATAATAAAAAAACTGATAAAAGACTTAATGAATAAAATGTTTTTTTCTTGAAAAGAAATAATATAAAAATTAAAAAAATGGATAAAGCAAGCAATATCTCGGCAAAATTAAATTCGCCACTTCTCGTCAAACCATTAAAAAAAGTATTGAGATTTAAACTGAGACTGTTTAAGTATAAAGCTGAATTAGCGATGAAAATTTTATTAAGAAAAGTAAAAAAATAAGCTAAACCCTGATCACTTCCCTTAAGCATTAGTTGATTGGCAAGCAAAAACAAGATTGCGCCTAAAATTATCAAGTTAGGATAATTTAATTGACTCAGTAAAAATCTTTGCAGCTTTGATTGGTTTTTTGTTTTAACATAAAATTTGTATTGTAAATAAGCGCTCATAGTCATCACCCAAGGCAAGAGAATCAAAGCAGCGTAATGCAAATTTAAGGCCGTAAAATAAAAAATAAGCGCTAAATTTAACTGATTAATTGCTTGTTTTTTATAAGCAGCTAAAAAATAATAAAAAGACATCATTAAAAATGGCGCCAATAAGTAGGGTTGGAAAACGCTTCTGCCGTATAAATTAAAAGTTGGCATTAAACAAAATAGTAGTACCGTGCCATAGCGTCTGATTTTGTCAGCAAACAGCAATTTGGCAAATAAATCAGCAAAAACTACCATGACTGAAGTTGAAAAAATGGCAAACAGTAATTGATAATAAAAAACTTGACCAAATGAAAGCAAATAAAAAACCGCAAGAAAATAATAATAAAAAACACTGTTGGCTAAATAATTGTGACTTCCCGCCGCCCAAGGGGCAATCCACTTAAGATCCTGGTATTCGACGATGTGTTTGGCTACCAAAAAATCCCGAGTATTGTCAGCAATCCAATCATAAGTTTGTTCAAAACGATAAAAACGCAGTCCGATCGCAAAAACAATGAATAGCAGAAAAACATAATCAAGCCAAGTAAGCTTGTTTATTTGGCAAAACTTCACTCTACAAGTTTACCCTCAGCTTCTTAGGCCTTCAACTCCATAAAAAAGTGCATTAATCAAAGAGATCGATTTGCGCATATCCATGGCTAATTGCATCGACAATTGAGCTGTTTCTTGATCGACCTGCATGCCTTCCAAAGTTAAATTGGAATCGTCAACAAAAGTTTTCATTAAATTATCAAGAAAAACTTTGTTTTCAGTTACAAAAAGTTCTCGCTCGCTTTTCTTTTTAAGCATTACTTTTTCCAAATGAAAAACAATTTGTTGCATTTCTCTCGAACGTAAATAAAGATCAAATTTGAGATCAGCGCTATCTTCAATTGAAACTAAAGTGGATAAATCAAGATTATTTAAAAGTTGGTAACTGTTATTACTTTTTGGCATTATAATATGAGCCTATATCTTACAAAAAAATATGAAAATATTAAAGCTCAATTCTAATCGAGAGCAAATAATCACTGCCGCAGTCACTTGTCTAAAAAACGGTGGCTTAGTAATTTATCCGACAGAAACCGTTTATGGCATAGGGGCCATAGCCAACAATTCCATCGCGATTAGTAAGCTTTTGCAATATAAGGGTCGTCGTGAAGGCAAACCTCTGTCTATTGCTGTCACTGACCAAAAAATGGCAGAAAAATATGTCGAGATCAATGAACAGGCTTTGAAATTTTATCAAAACTTTTTACCTGGTCCTTTTACTGTCATTTCAAAAAGTAAAAATCGAACTGATCCTAGAGTTAACTCTGAATTTGGGACTTTGGGCATTCGTATTCCAGACTATCCACTCATTATTGAGATAATTAAAAATCTTGGCCAGGCCATCACTAGCACTTCCGCTAATGCTTCTGGTAAAAAACGACCCTACACCATTCAAGATATTTTTGCTGGCTTATCAGAAAAACAAAAATCTTTAATTGACTTAGTCATTGATGCTGGCGAATTGCCCAAAAATGAGCCCTCGATCGTAGTCGATACTACACTCTCCACGCCAATTGCTTTGCGCGGATCATTGCAAGACGAAACAGGCGAAGTTCTATGGAGTGCTAGTGAGCAAGAAACCATTGAATTATCGGGCAGACTTTTACTCAATCACTTAAATGATTTGCAAAAAAACGGCCTAGTAATTGCGCTTAACGGACCGCTGGGAGTGGGCAAAACTATTTTTGCCAAAGGCGTGGCTAAATTCTTAGGGATCAAAGAAAACATTAATTCTCCCACCTATTCATATGTCAATGAATATTCATACAAACGTTTAAGCACAAAAGGCACTTTTTATCACATTGATGCCTGGAAAGTTGACGATCAAGCAGCAGTGAATTTTCTGGAAATTGAAAAAATGATTAAAAAAAATAACATTGTGCTCATCGAGTGGTTTCAGCAAATCAGTCAGTGGTTAAAATTAAATCAAAAAACTAAGTTACTAACTTTGAATTTTAGTGAAGAAAATCAGCAAAGAAAAATCATTATCAAATAAAATGCCAAAAATTTTAGCGATTGACACCAGTTGTGATGACAGCAGCGCTGCTATTGTAGATGGCTCAACGGTGCAGAGTAATATTGTAGCCTCACAAAACCAAATTCATAAGCAATATGGCGGGGTTTTCCCAACCGTTGCTAAAAGTGAACACCAAAAAAATCTCGATCCCACCATTCATTTGGCCATGAAACAAGCACAGGTTGCCTGGTCAGAAATCGTGGCGATTGCCGTCACCATTGGTCCTGGCTTGGCTCCAGCACTTGAAGTGGGAATCGAAAAAGCCAAAGAATTGGCCCAAAAATATCACAAAAAAATCATTGCGGTTAATCACATTGAAGCTCATGCTCTCTCGCCTTTGGCGATCAATCATGGTCAAAAAAATAGCGGTGCGGCAAGAATAAATCTACCTAGTCTAGCGCTGGTCATTTCTGGCGGGCACAGCGAATTTATTCTCGTAAATAAGATCGGCCATTACCAGATTATTGGCCAAACCATTGATGATGCAGCTGGCGAATGTTTGGATAAAGTTGGTCGCTTGTTGAATTTAGGCTATCCAGCTGGGCCACTCTTGGAGAAATTTGCTAAAAAAGGTCATCCTGATAAGTTTACTTTTCCCAAAGCCATGACTGCTCAGGCTAATTTTGACTTAAGTTTTTCAGGACTCAAAACTGCTGCGCGCACTTTAATTGATGATTTGGCAAAGCAAAAGCAATTAGACAAACAAAGCATTTATGATTTGGCCCTCGCCATACAAACAGCGGTTTTTGCTCAAATTGCCTATAAGTTAGAAAGAATTTTGTTCAGTCCCAATTTGAAACAAAAACTTTATCCCCATCGCGATTTTATGAAACATCTCAAAAAAGGCCAAATCATACCTAGTGAAATTAACGAAATTTGGCTTGGTGGCGGCGTCGCCGCCAATATAAGCTTGAGAAAAATAATCAGAAAAACTCTTCGGGAATATCAACAATTGAGTAGCAAAAAAATCGAATTAAAAGTTCCTTATAGCAAAAAACTTTGTGGGGACAATGCGGCCATGATTGGCTTAGTTGCAAACTTTAAATACCAAAAAGGCGAATTTGCAAATAGTGCTATTTTGGACCGAAAACCAAATTTAAACATTTCTTAAAAATAACTAGTTAAAGCTTGTGCTAAGATATATCTAGTGAAAGAGGCTCAATTCGTATCAATTTTAGCTCATCCTAGAGTAGATTTTTGTGCTGAGGTTGTAGCCAATCACAATCGCCAGCTAGTGATTGCCTATTCACTTAAAGGTCAAAATGCCAATAGTTTTTGCAAAGATTTGGCCCAAGAATTTTCAGGCTGGCACATCAGTAGTCCAGAAAATTTGCATCAAAAAATTCTTGATCTTTTAGTTTTTACTCATCAAGCAAAACTAGAATTAGCTTTTTCTCTCGCTTGTTTGCCAGCCATTGATCAACCGCAATTGCAAATCATTTTAGCGAGTTTTAATGGCCAAATTATTTTACAAAGAAAACAACAAGCCAAAATTATCCTGGAGAGTGTGGGTGAAATTAAAATGATTGTCGGCAACTGGCAAGCAAATGACCAAATTATTTTAAGCAATCAAGCGGCTAAAACCTTCAATGAAAACATTTTCAAATTATTGGAGGCGCAGGTCAGCCAAGAAAAATTGATTGCCTCACTGAGTTTATTGCAAAATCAAAAGCAAGACTTAGAAAGTAGCTTGGCCCTTGTGACTTATCAAGAAAAAATTTTTGCGGCCACTCAGGTCATTCAGCATAGTCAAAAACAAAAAATTCAAAACTTATTCAAAAAAATTCAAACAATTGCTTTAAAAATCCCTAATTTTTTCAAAAAAATTAAAGATTTAATAAAAAAAATTTATACATGGCTCAAAAAACAAAATAGAAAAAAAGTAATCATCGCTCTTTTAGCGATTTTAGCTTGCATCATCATTTCTACAACTATAGGTCTATGGCTCAAGCAGGATAAGCAAAAAAAATTGACGGCCATTCAAACCCAAATTGAATTAATCAAACAGGAAACTAGTCAAATTGATCAATTAGTATTACAACAACCGTTACTTGCCAGAGAAAAAGCACAAACTAGTTTAATAGCTTTGCAAAACTTGAAAAAAGAAAATAATCAGCCAAGTAGCGCGAAGCTCATCGATGCAGCCATCGCCCAATTAGAAAATCAAATTGCTCAAATTGCTGGAGAAAACTCTTTAGATCGTTTGTCGATTGCTTATGATTTAGGTAACTTTCTAGGGACTAAAATTGCACTAGCAAATGAAAATATTTATGTTTTGGAAAGCAATAATCAAGAAATTTTAAAAATTAATGCAGATCGCAGTCAAGAAAAAATTGCTTTAGCAAATACAAGCAAGCTCCAAGATTTTACGATTAGCGACAATAAATTATTTATTTTAAGCAATGGTTTACAAATGCTCGACTTACTTGCAAAAGAGCGTGGGTTTAGCACCATTAAACAGACGGGTGAATCAGATCGAGAAGCCAACCAACTAGAGAGTTTTGGCCCATACTTATATTTGATCAATAAAAATAAACGCAACATCTATCGTTACTATTATCACAATGATCAATTAAGTGAACCGATCGGTTGGTTGATTGACAAACAAGGACTTAGTTTTGAACAAATCAATGACTTAGCGGTCGATGGCGACCTGTGGCTAACAACTAAAAGCGGTCAAATCATGAAATTTAGTAAGGGTTCTCAAGTAGATTTTCAAATTAAAGGTTTAGGCAGCTTGCCTAATAGTCCACTTACTCTGAGTACTAATGAACAGATTGATCGCTTGGCGGTCTTAGAAAAACAAAACAAACGCTTACTAATTTTAACTAAAGACGGTCAATTAATTAATGAAATCAAAAGCAATGAATTATCTGGTGTCAGTAGTATTACTTTTAATTCAAATGGACAAAAAATTTATGCCCTCAGTGGCTCAATTATTTACGAAATAACCTTATAAAATCTGATTAAACACCAATAGTTGCCCAAAGCCCTCATGAGCAAATCTTTGAAAAAATGCTAAAATAAGCCAAATGTCGCTGATTTTCAACAAAAAAGCTCAGTATGAGTATGTGATTGGCAAAAAATTTGTAGCCGGCCTGATTTTGAGTGGAGCAGAAGTCAAAAGCTTGCGTTTAAAACAAGGCAGCCTAAATGGCAGCTACATCAAAGAAATTGCCGGAGAACTTTATCTGATCAATGCTCAAATTAACGCTTATGCTTTTGCTCAACAAGAAAATTACGATCCCAAAAGATTGCGCAAATTATTGCTCAAAAAAAGTGAACTGCAAAATTTGATTGAAGCCAGTCACCAAAAAGGCTTGGCCATTGTGCCACTGAGTATTTTTTTAGCTCATAATCGACTAAAGCTGGAATTAGCGCTCGCCAAGGGCAAAAAAGAATTCGAAAAAAGAGAAAGCTTGAAAAAAAGAGATTTACAAAGAGAGTTAGCTTCAAAAGATAAAAAAATTAGAATTAATATTTAATTAAATTATAAAATCCCACTTGTTCTATCATAGAAATTAAGCTTTAATGAAACTATGCCTAAAAAAGTATTTTGGCCAGTTACTTTAGTAGTTATGGGACTCATTTTCATGGCTTCCAATATGGGCTACTTACCTCAAGCTTTTTGGAATTTGTGGCCACTCATTTTGGTCATCGTTGGCTTGGGTGGACTGATCACTGCCGATCGTGAAGAATGGCTAGTAGAAAATAAAAAAACCCTTACTAAAAAAACTGCCCCAAAAAAGAAAAAGTCAAAAAAATAAAGAATGATTGCTATGCGCCAAGCATTTCAAATCGCCATTGATGGTCCTGTGGCTGCGGGCAAAGGTACTGTTTCCAGACTTCTAGCTCAGAAACTAGGTTTTCTTTACGTAGATACTGGAGCCATGTATCGAGCTACCGCTCTGCTCGCTCTAAGAGAAAAAGTAGATCTTGCCGATGAAGAAAAAGTAGTCAATTTACTAAAAAATAGTAAATTAGAAATGCGTAATCCTCTGGCGCCTAAAGAGCTAGATGGTCGCCTCACTACAGTCATTCTTAATGACGAAGACGTTTCTTGGGCTATTCGCACCCAAAAATGTGGCGATGGTTCTTCAAAAGTTGCTTTATTGCCGAAATTAAGACAAGTCTTGGTGCGCAAACAACAAGAAATTGCTGATCAACAAAACGTAGTCATGGAAGGTCGAGACATCACGTTTAGGGTGTTACCCACCGCTAATTTAAAAATTTTTCTCACCGCCGATGTGCAGTCAAGAGCTTTGCGTCGTCATGCTCAATACCTCAATAAAGGTGTGAGCATTTCCCTGGCAGAAGTACAGCAAGAAATCAAAGAAAGAGATGAAAGAGATATGAAAAGAAACACTGATCCGCTGCAAATTGTCAAAGAAGCTTGGGTTCTAGACACCAGCAATTTAGAAATTCCAGAAGTAGTAGATTTAATTATCCAAAAAGTCAAAACTCTACAGCAAAAGCAGTCATAAACAAAGCACTCATAATAAAATGAAGAAAAATTATCAAACAGATCCACGTTTGCTACAAGATCTTAATCAAAAAACCGCGCAAATTGAAGCCGCTTATTTAGCCAAACAGAGTAAAAAGCGTCAAAGAAAAGTTGAAAAAGAAGAGCTGAGTCAAAGATGGGTGGCTCCGCTATTATTGCTCATGACTCTCGTCACTGGTTTTTTAGTTTCACTCATTTTTAATCACTAAATTATCAAAAGAATTATCACCACAAGCTTGTTTGGGTTCAGTGCCCTTGATAAAAATTTCCTCAGTCACTCGAGGACATTTAGCGCAAGGCAAAGTGCCAGTGGTGGCGCAAATTTTGATTTTAATCATGTTTTCAGGTATCAAAAAACGATGAGGTTTTTGATCATCTAAAAGCAAAAGCATAATTTTATTCCAAATTGGTGAAGCCCCAGTTATTCCAGAGGCAACGTAGCTCATGGGACTATTGTCATTATTGCCCACCCAAGTAGCGACTAAACGATCGGTAGTATAACCAATCGTCCAATTATCTTTCATGCTATTGGTGGTCCCCGTTTTAACAGCCACTTGTTGATTAGGAATATTGAGCACAGAAAAAGCCCCAAAAGCAGGCGTGCGTGCTCGATTATCAAGTAAAATATCAGTGATCAAATAAGCCGCCTTAGGGCTCAATTCAAGATTTTCATAACAATTACTTGTTTCCAAAGCACATTGATTGCGATAAAGCAGTTCTCCCTTGTAATTACTGATTTCTAAAAATGGATTAAGGGTAACTGGATAACCAAGATTGGCAAAGGTACTATAAACAGTTGCCAACTCCGTCATTAGTACTTCGCCTGCACCCAAAGTTAAAGATAAGCCAAAACGCTTTCTATCTTGCCAAGTCTTGATGCCCAAAGCCTCAGCCTTATCAATTAAATTATTGACGCCCAATTCCGCTGCTAATTTAACAGCTGGAATATTATAAGAAGAAGCTAAAGCCTCTCTTAGGGTCACGCGCCCATGAAAACGACCGTCATAATTTTTGGGCGCATAAGGTTTACTGCCAGGAATTTGATAAACCACGGGCGCATCCTCAATGATTGAGGCCGCATTTTTACCTTTTTCAAAAGCTAAGGCATAAGTCAGCGGCTTAATTGATGAGCCTGGTTGACGCGGACGAATAGTCACATTAACTTGCCCATCATGCACAAAATCATAGTAATTAGCTCCACCAATCATCGCTAAAATTTCACCAGTTTTAGGATTGGTCACCAAAGCAGCGCCATTGCTAATTTTAAAATTTTTTAATTTTGCCACCTCCGCTGTTACAATTTCTTGTGCTTGATTTTGTAAATCAAGATCCAGGGATGTTTTCACTTCTAAACCACCCTTGGCCACCACTTCTTCACCGTATTTTAAAGCTAATAATTTTCTGATATACATCACAAAATGTGGTGCTTGAATATCAATTTTATCTTGATTAAAAACTAAAATTTCTTGCTTTGCCTGATCAGCTTGTAATTGGCTAATGTAACCGTCTTCAACCATGCGACGCAAAACTTCAGCTTGTCTTTCATAGGCTAATTCCGGATTAGCCCCAAAAGGCGTGTAAGTTGAGGGAGCTTGAGGTAAACCCGCTAACAATGCCGCTTCTGCCAAACTCAAATTCCGAGCCGACTTATTAAAATAACGCCAAGAAGCTTCTTCAATTCCATAAGTTGAACCACCATAAGGCACGGTGTTAAGATACATTTCTAAAATTTGCTCTTTGCTATAAATACGCTCAGCAATTAAAGATAATAAAAGTTCACGAATTTTACGGCGATAGGTTTTTTCATTACTTAATAAACGATTTTTAATTAATTGCTGAGTAATTGTCGAGCCTCCCTGCATCGTTTCACCTGCAAAATTTTTTAAGACTGCTCTAAAAATACCTTTGAAAGAAAATCCCCAGTGCTTATAAAAATTTTGATCTTCAATAGCGACGGTGGCATCTTTTAGATATTGCGAAACTAAAGGCAAAGCAATCAAAGTCCGGTTTTCATCTTCATAAATCCGATAAAGTAAATTACCATTTCGATCCAAAATTCTTGTAGTTAAATTTTGTTCTTTATTAGATAAATCTGTAGGAGAAGGCAAATCTTTGATCGCCAAATCATAAAACAAATAAGAGCTGCCTAAAAAAAGTAAAGTTAAAAAAACTGAAGTTAAATAAGAATAAAAAATGGGCTTTTTTTTTGGCCGACCAACTTTACGATTTAAATGAAAAAATCTTAAAAGGCGAATTTTAAAAAAAATTAATTGATCATTAAATTTTTTGCTTTTTTTTTGCAAACGTTCTCTAAGCAAAACAAAAAAACGCTGCCACTTAATATAAAAAGGCAATTTTTTTCGACCACGACCTTTTTTAATTTTTAGAAATTTTAAAATTAAAATATATTGATAGATCAATTTTTTTATTGATTTATCTATTTTTTTAGACAGTTTCAAAAAATAATTTTTTAACCACCTTTTAAGTTTGATCGTAATTGGCAATTTGGGGCGACCACGCTTAATCAATTTAGTTGAAGAAACAGCTTCAAAAACAATTTTTTCCTGCTTTAATCTATTTTTTTTAGCTTTTTGCGAATTATTTTTTTGAGCCACAATGGGGCTATTTTAGCATGTAAAAATGAACAAAAAGCATCAAATTAAATCGGACAAGCACCGCTGTCACATTTGAGATGTTCTAAACTAATATCTTCTAATAATTCATTGTCTTCATCACTAATTTCATTAATCACTTGCATAAATTGGCCAATGGTCACTGCCTCTTCTGGCTGATATTCATAAGCTGTGACGTCAATCTTGGGCATCACACTACAAGTTTTAATTAATGGTTGATATTTACGAATCATATTAGAAAATTTACGATAGGAAACTTTTTCCGGATCATATTTCAAAGTGTATGAAACCTGATTACCCTTATCTTCTGGCAAAGGTTGACCAGCTTCATCAACTCCCACAATCCAATATTTTTCGATCAACATCAGCCACTTATATTGTTCTTCCGGCGTTGCTTCGCTGGCCGTAATCAGTTTGTCATTCATCCCTAAACTACAAATTTCTGGCTGAGTAGGAAAACCAATGACCGTTGTACCCTGATAACTTTTCAGTTCTTTACTTGGATAGCCTAATTTCTGATATTTTTTGACCAAGGGATCGTCACTACTAAACTGCACCCAACGAATGTATTCGCGCATCGCAGGTAAATGTGCTCCTTCAGACAGACTAAAAAGTTTAGAAGTCGTCCCAGCCGGCTTGATAGTAGTGTTAGTGTGCGGCACATTAACTCCAAGTTTTTTGGCATAACTCATAGATTCATCTTGAACAGCTCTTTTAAATCTAGCAATAGTCATCCAAAAATCTTTAGTTTTTTCTTCATCGATTAAATCACGAAAGCCATAACCAAAAGCATTCCAAGCATATTCATGAATACCAGTCATGCCTACTCCAATGCGATTGGTTCTTTTGACTTCACGCGAATACAAGCTGTCCATGTAAGTATTAACTCTCATCAAAGCACGAGTTGCCACGCGAAAAGCTTCTTCCGCAGCTTCAACATCTGGAGCATGATAAGGCACCACATCAGCAATTACACAGTATCCACCAAGCATATTAAGAGTAATTTCACCACAAGGATTGGGAATTTGAGTGTAATATTTCGCTCCAGCATGTCTCGCCACTTCGGCTAACATTTTGACGGTTTTTTTCATCGGTGCAAATTTTTTACTTTTGGCATAGCGCCCATCTAAATAACCATCAAAACCCTCATCGTTTTGCACTAACTTGTGCTGATTAACCAAACCAGGTTCACCAGTTTTGTCAAAATAAGAAGCTCGCATAATCGCATCTAAAACCTTAATTGAATGCTGACTACGTTGCTTCCAAAATTTTTCATCCACCGCCACGCTGTTATTAGCAGACCATAAAAAACCACCTTTTTTGATCGAAATAAACTCAAAAATATCTGGATCAGTCCAAGTTTTAACGGCAATACGGGCGGCGCGGCGCGCGCCGCCCACCAAAACACATTCTGATAAATAATGATCAACGTACAAAGCTTGCTTCCAAGGTTTCATTCCCGAACCTTTGATTGTGGCTACTTTTTGAATCGCTTTGATTAAAGGTCTTGGCCCTGAAGCCGGGCGACCCTGCATACCACCAATAGGCGAGCCTTTAGCTCTCACTTTACTAAAATCTAAAATCAGCGTATCGTTTTTGAATTTGCGCTCGTAAGCCATTTCTTCGATTTTTTCGACTGCTTGCGCCCAACCTTCTCTCGTATCCGGAATTTCAAACCAGTGGGCATTTTCATACTTATGACGAGCTTCACGAGTGCTTTCATCATCACCCCACACAAAATCAGCGTGAGCGTCACTTAAAACACAACGCACGATCGGCATGTAATCCCAATCCACCACCATTAAAGCATCGTCATAAGCTCGCCCCACTCCTGAGCCATTTAACAATAAATAAAATAACAAGAATGAAGAAGAAGCCGTACTGCAATTGGTAAACACTTCCATGTTGCGTTCCGGCTGACTTTCGTCACCATGCTGTAAATGACGGCCACTCATCAAAAGCGAAGCATTGGCGATGTGTTTGCGCAATAATTCATATTCACCCTGACGATCTTTTTTGAATTTTTCTGGTAATAAAGCAGCATTGCCCAAAGCCACGCGATGCGCCACATCTGCCCAAGTTTCTAATTCACCGTTTTGTTTAGTACGCAAAATAGTGCGCTTAGCTACAGCTTCACCCAAACCTTTGGAAAGTTTACGATCTATGAATTTCATTTTTTTCTTTGGTAGCTGATTGTTAGCAATTTTTTGCGCCATCATATGCAAATCTTTCATTTTTAATTACTTTATTGATACCAAAAATTAATTTAGTCCTTTAACATAAGACCATTTGTAGGAGCTGAATCCAAACATCAATAAAAAATCATGTTTATAGACAGCGACTGCAATGAGTGTAGAAGAAGATTGTTAACTTAAATAAGCTAATAATTTTCGTCTAACGTGTCTTATGTTAAAGGACTAAATTAATTCTCTTTTAATTTTTTAATTTCATTTTCAAAGTCGGCTAATTCTCCAAAATCGCGATAAACACTAGCAAAAAGCAAATAAGAAAGTGGATCTAATTTTTTCAAGCGATTGAGTACTAAATTGCCAATCTCCCAACTCTTAACTTCAAAAACTTCTCTTTGACGCAATTTGGCTTCTACATCCTCAATCAATAATTCTATTTGCAACATGCTCACTGGTCTTTTCCAAGTAGCTTTGATCAAGCCTCTTTTAATTTTTTCACGATCAAAATTTTCCTTAACCCCATCTTTTTTAATAACTTTTAAATCTACTCCTTCTACTTTTTCATAAGTCGTAAAGCGTTTTTTGCAAACTTCGCAAACTCTTCTGCGTCTGACGCTATCCCCATTATCTGTTTCTCTAGAATCAATGACTGCTGTTTCACTACTTTTACAAAAAGGACACTGCATAGCTTATAATCTCAACTGGTAGTGTTTTTTATTTATCAAAAACACAAAATATTGTGGTTTGCTCAGTTGGGACTAAAAGGATCTCACGCCAGCTGGTAGCTTGTCAACTATGACAAACAAGATCAGTTTTGCAAAGATTGATTCATCATGCTAAGTAGTTTTTTTTGGAGCACCTCATTTTGAGCAAAAAGTTCATCTAAAAAAGATTTGGCTTCATTGCTAAATTGATCTTGATTTTGCTCATAAAAATCAAGGTGCTTGTCACTCGCATTAACGATCGCTTTGACACTCAATTGATACCTTTGTTTTTTGTTCAAACTAGCATTTTCCAAGAGAACAATGTTTTCTTCTAAAGCTTGATTAAGATATTTAATGGCCTTACTTAAAGTAGTAAAAGCCAAGTCTTGATCATTTTTTTGTAATAATTTTTTACTATAAAACAGGCGACGATTGGCATTAGAAACTAGAAGCTCCAATCTTTTATCGCTATCGGCTGATTCTAAACGCAAGCGGTCAATCATCATTAAAAAAGGATATAAAGAGTGATCAGGCAAAATTTCTTTGGCAATGTAAAACTTACCAGCCACTAATTTTTCATGATTGACCAAGCGATGTTTATTGGCTGATTGTAAAGAAAGTAAAATGATTGCATTCGCAAAAAAGATAGCAAAAACAATAAATAAATAATTAATCTTTTTCATAAAACACTAAAAATGAATTAATAAGGCCATGCCCCAAATTGCTTGCACCATCAATAATAAATATGCATTACGCTGGCGATAAAACAGTAGGGCTTGGCCAAGCGCAAAAGTAAACAATAATAAAATTTGTAAAAATACACTCTGCATGTCAAAACGCAATAAAATATTGGGTAAATGAAAAAGTAAAAAAATTAAAGCAACGGTAAAAATTTGCTTCTGCAGAGACCAAGCAGAAAATTTTTCTTCAATAGCCTGCATCACAAAACTGAAAAAAAACAGTGTTTCCCAGAAACCAGTGAGCAGGGCTAAAAATAATTCCAGCCAAAACCAATCAGCCAAATAATAAGGCACAAATTCAACCTGGCCATTTCTGCTTAGAGAACCCAACAAGGCTGCTACAAAACCAAATAAACCGCCAATTGCTAAACCCATTAATAAGCCTGATTTCATTTTTTTAAACGCAAAAGTGGCTAAAATACGCGTGTCGTGACTAATCGCAATATAACCTAAACTAGGCAAGGCAAAAAAAATTAATTTGCCAATACTTTCATCAAACCAAACAGGAAAATGAAAAATACTGCGATAAAAAATCCACAACAAAAAAGTCAATAATAAAATTGGCAAAAAAGTTTCAGTTTTTTTAACTCCAGAAAGAGTTTTTGCTCTAGTTTTTTTTGATGGCATTTAGGACAAGCTCTAAGGTTTTTTCTTTATTATTGGAAAAAGTATCAATTACTAAATCGTAGAGCTCTGGTCGCCAAAAATCAATTGCTGCTGTTGCTGGCAATTTTCCAGTCTCTACTACCCATTTTTGCCATTCCTGATGATACATGCGTTGCCATTTTTCTAAATTACTTTGATAGCGACCTTGAATACTTCTTTTCGCCTCCGCCACATCGACGCCATCGCGATTGACGATACGATCAACACGCACTGCATCGTCACTGCAAATCATCAAGACTTTTAAAGTGCCTGGCACGTTTTGCGCCATAAAACCAGAGAGCCATGATTCGATGATCCATTTACTTTGAGTGCTGACTTTTTCACGAATACCATAATCGACCTGACGATCAAAGTCATCATTATAAACCGCGGCGCTGTGATGCGTAGTTTGGGCTGGATTAAACAAACCCTTTTCAATCGCATATGCTCGCATAAATTCACCGCCAGAAAAAGCCACCCATTGATCTTGACTTAGCTCTTCTTTGAGTAAGCCGAGCAAAGTGGTTGAACCACAACCTGGTAAACCAGAAATAGTGATGTTTCGATATTTTTGTTGCATAGTCTGTCCGAACTACTTTCTATTTTTTATTTGTTTTGTTAATAAGTGAGTGGCAACCAATTGCATTGACTGAGCCATCATGTCGATTTTTTGCCTCGCTTCTGCTAGGCTCAAAGCTTGTTGTTCACTGGCAAAATAATGAAAAACGCGATTGCGACATTGTAGCCAAGTTTCCCATAATTGTCTGGCAATTTCTCGACCAAAAACTGCTTCTACATTGTCATACAGCCAATCTTCATCTCTTTGTTGTGCTCGCACATCGGGATTAAAAGCGCGCCCAATGCGAAAACGTCGCCCTTGATAGGTTTCTTGATTAATTAAATTTAAATCAAAAAAAACTTTCTTTAAAAAACCTTCGTAGGCCTTGGACATCGGAAAAACCATGAAAGAAAAATCTTTTAAATCAAGTAAAAAATCTTTTTTTTGTAATAAAAAAAAGCTAACCTCAACCAATTCTTTTTGGTGTAAATCTAGATATTGATACCAAGCTGTCTGCTTCAGATCATCCATGAAGTAATTATAATAGAATTGGCAATAAATAAAAATAGCAAGCTAAGGGTATAATAAAGACATGAATCCATTTTTATTGGCAGAAAGAAAAAAAGCCAAAAAACATCGTCGCCAAATCGCTGACAAAGGCTTTGCTGTCATTGAACAAATTAAAAATCATCGTTTGTATCAATTAATTCTATTGAGCATTGTTTTAATTTTTTTTGGTGTGCTAATTTATTTATACAAACAACTACCTTCTCCCAACAATTTGACCGCTAATGAAAATTTTCCCGTCAGTACACAGATTTTTGATCGTCATGGCACCTTGCTTTATGAAATTTATGGCCAAGAAAATCGTATTCCCATCAAGATTGGCGATTTACCAGATCACGTTTTACAGGCTACAGTGGCCATTGAAGATAAAAAATTCTATTCACATCATGGCCTAGATTTAAGTGGTTTAATTCGTGCCAGTTTAAAAAATTTCCGCGGTGGTAATTTGCAAGGCGGCTCAACCATTACTCAACAATTGGTCAAAAATGCCTTATTAAGCAAAGAAAAAACTTTGCAGAGAAAAATCAAGGAAGCCGTGCTGGCCCTCATGACCGAAATTATTTACAGTAAGCAAGAAATTTTAGAAATGTACTTAAATTATATTTCTTATGGCGGCACAGCCGTTGGCATTGAAGCTGCGGCTAATAAATATTTTAATAAATCTGCCAAAGATTTAAGTTTAGCTGAAGCCAGTCTTTTAGCGGGTTTACCTCAAGCTCCAACTATTTATTCACCTTTTGGTTCTAATCCCGAAAAAGGAAAAAATCGCCAAAAAGAAGTTTTGCGTCGCATGGTTGAAGATGGTTACATTAGTCAAGCAGAAGCCGATCAAGCCAGTAACGAAATTCTAGCCCTGGCACTTTCTAAAACTGACATCAAGGCTCCACATTTCGTTTTTTACATCAAAGATTTGCTTTATGCTAAATATGGTGAAAAAACTGTTGAAACAGGAGGTTTGCGGGTCACCACTACGCTTGATTTAAGCTTGCAAGAAACCGCTCAAGCATCTTTATCAGGCGAGCTGAAAAAACTCAGTCATTTAAAAGTGGGTAACGGCGCAGCCTTAGTAAGCAAACCAAATACTGGCGAAATTTTAGCGATGATTGGCTCTAAAGACTACTTTGATAATGAAGCCGACGGTCAAGTTAACGTCACTTTGTCTCTCAGACAACCGGGCTCTTCCATTAAACCAATTATGTACGCCACTGCCTTTGCGAAAAAAACTCTCAATCCCGGCACGATGCTTTTAGATATCCCCACCTGTTTTCGCGTTGCTGGACAAAAAGATTACTGTCCCAAAAATTACACTGGCGCATTCATGGGCCCAGTCACTATTCGTCAGGCTTTGGGCAACTCACTGAATATCCCTGCTGTCAAAGCTTTAGCCACGATTGGCATTGAGACTTTCATTAAACAAGCTCAACTGATGGGCATCAATACTTGGACTGATCCGGCTAATTATGGCCTATCTTTAACTCTGGGAGGGGGCGAAGTTAAAATGATTGAGCTAGCAGAAGCTTTTGGTGTCTTAGCTAATCAGGGCGTACGTTTGCCTCTGACTGGAATTTTAGAAATCAGCAATTATAAGGGCGAAGTTTTGGAAAAATATGATCCTGAACAAGCTCGAGCTGACGTCGCCTTCTTAACTGAAAATGAGTTAGTGTTGGAACAAAATCAAGCCAAAAGAGTGATGGAACGTGCACCAGCCTACTTGACCAATCATATTATGCAAGATAATAATGCTCGAGTTAACGCTTTTGGCTCAAATTCAAAGTTAGTCATCAAAAATAAAATTGTTTCTGCCAAAACTGGCACCACCAATGATCTCAAAGATAACTGGACAGTCGGCTACACTCCAGATTATCTGACTATTGTCTGGGTAGGTAATAATAATAGTCAATCTATGAGTTATTTAGCTTCTGGTATTACTGGTGCGGCTCCAATTTGGCATGATATTATGACTTGGATTTTACAAGATCAAGAAGTGAGCTGGATAGAAAAACCAAACGATGTCAAAATTGCCAATCTTTGTTTAACGGGCATGCCAGCAAAAGCTGGTCTTGGAACTTTATTAATTAATGACCCCAATCATCAAGATAAAAATTTAAGTCTAACTAATACTGATACTGATCCGATTGCCAGTTGTGAAAGCAAGGGCCAAGAATTATATTGGGAAAACTCCAAACCAAGCTATGCAGGGACTTTTCGCAAAGCATATTGGATTCGCAGTAGCACTGGCTTGCCGCCCAAAGAAGGTGAGGAAGCAACTGATTTGCAACTTGAAGAACATAGCTTTTTTTATGATCCTTTAACCAAACTTTATTGTGCTGATTGTAACCGCCCCACTGACGAAACTGGCAAAATTATTTATGAAGCACAAATCGTTGATGTCAAAAATATTTTTTAGTCTTTTTTTATTTTTATTGCTAATTTTTATTATTTTATTTTCCATTAATATTTTTTACGAAATGCCTTTGTCCTCAGCGATTAATAATGATAGCCGCTTGCGTTATCTTAAAGAATTAATTATTCCTAAAAAAGATAAAAAAGTAGTTTACGGTTTTTTACCCTATTGGAATCTTCGGGAAACAAAGATCGAAAAAGAATTGACTCATCTAGCTTATTTCGGCTTAAATATTCAAGCCAATGGTGAAATTATGATTAAAAATGCCGATGGCAGTCTTGATCCTGGCTATCGAAACATGAATGAAGACATATTTTTAGAGTTAGCTACACAAATGCAAGCACAAAATGGCCAAGTGGAGCTGGTGCTCAAACAATTTGATGCTGATGAAATCAGAGCTTTTTTAACTAATGAAAAAGCTCATCTTAAATTCTTGCAAAGCTTAGATTCCTTGCTCTTGGCTTATCCCATTGGCGGTATTAATATTGACATCGAATATGCGGGCGAAAATAGTCAAGACTTACGCGAACATTTCCTCACCTTTTTACGCAAATTAGATTGGTATTTAGATAGTAAATATCCAAACATTTCACTCAGCATTGATGTTTATGCCAGTGCCGCGAGCAATCAGCAAAGCATTTGGGATCTGGAAAAACTTAGCCAATACCTTGATTACGTGATTGTCATGGCTTACGATTTTCACCAAAGAAGCAGCGAACAGGCTGGGCCAGTCGCACCGTTGTTTAGTGAAAGCAACTCCTGGAACAAAGATATTAATCAACATCTAAAACAATTTTTTACTTTAATTCCGAGAGAAAAGATTTTATTGGGCATTCCTTTTTATGGTTATGGCTGGCGCACTGATTCTAATCAACCCAAAGCCAATACTTATCAAGATACAGGTTTTACTGTCAGTTATAAAAAAGCCAAAGAACTACTCAATTTAGCCGCTGGACAGCAACAAGAAGACAGCAGTTGGCCTGGAGCAAGTAAGATTCAATCAGGTTTTGATGAAAACGCCCTTTCTCCATATTTAAGTTACCAACAAGATGGAGAGCAATACCTAATTTATTACGAAGATCCGATTTCAATCGCTTATAAGCTCGAATATGCTCGTCAACTAAATCTGGCGGGAATTGCCATTTGGGCACTGGGCTACGAAGATGCTGACGGCACCCTCTGGCAAGCGATCAAAAACGGCATCTAAGAAAAATAACAAGGCGGTTTTCTACCAAATTTCTACCAAATTTCGTAAGTCACAGAAACTACTTTGGCTACTTCAATTTTTTCTGGGGCAGTAGCGGCAAAATCAGCGGCTAAAACATCGCCATTCTGTTCTTGAGAAGAAAGAGTGCCGGCCACTTCGCTTAGATCATCGGTAATCGTCACAATTCTACCCAAACGTTTACCAGCAGCGCGAGCAATTTTTTTGGCTTGCTCACGGGCGTCCTTCATCGCTGCTTGACGCGCTTCCTGAGTAATCTCGGTCTGTTGATCGGGTAAAAAGCTAATGTTATTGATGGTGACGGCCCCATTAGTATAAAGAGCCTTGATCAGATCAGAGGTTTTAGCGGGCTCAAAGCTAGTTAGCTTAAACACATTGACCACTTGATAAAGCTTGTCGCCGCCAACAATGGTGGGTGTAATTTGATAAAAAGCTCTTTGAATTTCTGGGTTCGTCAACATACTTTTGCTCTGATCGATTAGAGTTTTGGTGCTGGTTTCACCTTGATTGACTGCTACCACCGGATCTACACTTGAGTCAACTCGGCTGACCGTCATTTCGACTTTGGCTGGCGCAACCTGCAATTTGCCTGTGCCAACTACGGTGATGACTGCCGGTTTGAGGATCACACTGCGCAGCAAAATAAAAAAACCGATGCCCAACAATAAAACCCATAAAAGTGATTTTTTATTTGATAAGGTGGGTGGAAAAGTGACAGGAATTTGCATCTTAACTAAAAGTTTAGCATAAATCTTGGCCCAAAAATAGCAGAAAATTTGCTATACTAAAAATCATGTGGAAAAAGAAAAGCTGGCCAAAATTTAATTTATTTCAAAAAATTTTTGCTAATCAAAAAATCGCCTTGTTGATCAGTTCTTTGGACAAATTCTTTATTAAATTACCTCACTTGCCTAAAAAACTCAGGCTACTGATCAGCCGTTTTGTGCCTTTCTTAGCCTTGATTTTCGGTTTAATTGGCCTAGTAGCGAGCATATTGGCTGGTTCTTTTGTCGTTCTGGGCTTGCTCGCCGGCGAATGGGGCTTTTTAGCTGAAAATGCCTTCAACTTTGGGATAACTTTGCTAAGCGCCCTCCTGCTACTAAAATCTTTCAAACCGCTGCGGGCGGGCAACGCTGTGGGTTGGATTTATCTTTTTTGGTCAGAAATTTTGGAAGTCATCAACTTGATCGTGCGCACCATCAATCAAGAAAGTGGTTTGATTTGGAATTTAGTCATAATCATCTTGAGTTTTTACTGCTTATTTGAAATTGGACAATTCTACGTGTATAAGAAAGAGAAGGAAAAAGGATTAAATACAATTTGATTCTTAAGTTTTTCATATAAAGAATTTAGAAGTATTTCTTCATCATTTAAGTTATCACTATTTGTTTCAAATGATTCTAGACCAAAAACATCTAGTCCAATACTTTCTAAAAAGCTCTTACCATCATAGATTGTTTTTTCTGTGCCGTTTATATAGTCACTTAGATGATCATTTCCTATTCTTAACAACATTCTGTTTATAGCAGCCATGTTTTTTACAAATAATCTCATATTCAAAGGAAATTCTAGCTTAAGTCTATCTGTTTCTTGCATCATGGCATTAAAAAATGAAATTTGTGAATTACTATCTGTATCGCGTTTGATTAGCTTTTCTTTAAGAGCAACTCTTAAATACGAAGCGTAGGCTTTCCAATAATTAAATAGTCCACTTTTTCTAACTTGATTACTGTTTAATAGATATCTTGTCAAATTAACAAATTTATGAAAATCAGTTTCTTGATTAGACAAGAGAATTTTTATTAAATCAACTTCTTCTTGAGAAAGAACTAAATAATAACTTCTGTCGATAACTGAAACATTGGATAAGGCTTCATCGGCCATAATATTTCCAATATGCAAATCAGAGTGCAAAATATAAGCTGTTTTACCATCTGCCAAGGTAACAGGGTAATTGAGATGTTTGACATAATCGGTAACGATATCAGAAATCAATTCTTCAATACGCTTCGCTCTCTCATTATCCTGATTATTCACATGATGGTTTTCGCTAATTAATTCATTTTCAAAATTTGCAATTAGATTTTTTAAAGTATCGCCCTCAACATAATCTTCAATTTTAATCCAACGGTTATAAATTTCGTGCTTGTTTGAAGTATTGAAAGTAAAACCAAACCTCGATTGATGTGGATATAATTGATTAAACAGGATGTCATTCGAGATAAAATTTTTATCTTGTATGTCTTCAGTATTCCATTGCTCTAGAGTATTAATTAATCTTTGAACAACTTCGTAATTTTTCTTATTACTTTTATCTAACTTCTGCAAATCATTGACAACTGACTCCACTAAAGTTCTCGTTTCTGCTACATCTATAATCACATTGGGATTACTGATTTTAAGAACTTTCATAGTTATCTCATCGTTCGTTGGATTGAGAATTTCCACTAGATAAGTTGTATTAATTGATCCACCTCCAATTTTTTTAATGATTCTGATATTGGGTAATAATTCTTTGAGCTGCTTTGCTTGCGCCAAATTATAATCAATTTCTTCTTGAGAAGCTGCATTAGCTGGATTTTGTAAGGAATCAATGGCTGTTTCTGCACTTTGAAATAAATTCGCCATATATAAATTTGAGGCATTATCATAAACACTTAAAAATTCTTGCTGCAACTCTTTTGGTAAATCAAAATATTGACCAAATACTTGCAAAAACCGCACTCCCAAGCTGCCCAAGCTTTTAGCCAATTCAACAATGAATTGACCGGTCTGAATCTTACCGTTATTGCTTAAGTTTTGAATTGGCTCTCTTTTAATACCAAACTTTTTTAAACTTCTAAGAGCAATATTCTCAAATTGAGCGTTGAGATCAAAGACAAACTGATAATTACTGTTTTTGTTTATAACAATATTTTTATCTTGATTGAATAAATTTGTTAGCATTTTTCTAACTTTTTCTCGATAGTCCTCTGCAACGTCTGATGGCAAATTTTCACTGATTATTGTTTCAACTGCATAATTATTACTGACCGCTCTAGGATTTCCCTGCAAAAAACTATCAGCTAGGGCTCTAGAAATACCCAATTCAATGCGCGTTGAACCTTCAACCTGGGATAAAGTTGAGCTAATAATATTTTTTAAAAGAGGTTTTAAATTTAATTCTTCAGAATCTTCAAGCTGATCAGTTAAAAATGTAGCTATTTTGAGATGATTATCCTCATTCAATAGTAATTTTTCAGATAGCAATTTGGCAATAAAAGCTGTTTTTTCTAATTTTGATAAATTATAGAAACTCGCCACAAATTCCTCAAAAGTTGGAAAAGACGTTAATCCTGGACCAGACAAGTTGCCATTTTCATCAACAAAAACGCTTGTTTTTTTGTGAATTAAGTAACTCGCTATTATAGAAAAAGCTTGCAAACTGCCGGAGTCTCTATCATAAGTTAATAGCGATGAATAATATTTTGCTAAATAGTATTTAACTTTTTCGTGATCTCCTTTTATTGAGGCTTCAAAAAATCCGAGTAAATCTGTCTCATTCATATTAGTAATATAGTTTGAAACTAGAGTATCAACAGCAACTGTTCTGTCTAAACTCTTTTGCTCCGACCCCAAACTTTGATTTAAACTCTGATCTTCAGAAATAATTTTATATTCCTCAAAAGTTTTGACATGACTTTCTAAGAAAAAATGTATGTATTGATTATGTCCATTTTCTAAAGATTGTTTGAGAAAATCATACGCCTCATTAAAAGGTAACTCTTGAAAGAGCTTAATCGCAATTTCTTCAAGAATTTGATTTTTAGTTTGCAATGAAGGGAAATTTTTTTCAAGAAAATTATACAAATCAACTCCTTGTAAATTTTTGGATTTTTCTTCAACAAACTTTAATTCATAGCTGATCAAGGGTTTTAATAAATTTGCTTCAACTTCATTGGTTCCAAAATAATATTCTTCACCAGCTGTTCGATCTATGGCCGAAGCATAACGTCCGTTAGCTAATTCAAAAAACCATCTTAATTGAGTCGATACAGAAAAATTTATTGTTTCAGGAGCAAAATGAATACCTGGTCGAAAACCACTAATGTCTTGATTGATATCAGAAATATTTAAAGTGTTTAAATAGTTTTGCAATTCTTGGATGATCGTAAAATTACTAAACAAAGAAAAATTTTTATTAGACAATGGAGTATTTTTGCAAGCTTCTCTGATTTCATCAAAATATTCAGCTAAAATCTGCCATTCTTTGTCGTAAATTAGACTTTTTAGATAATCTAGGTACTGATCCTGAAGTTGCCTGTTTAGATCCAAAAAGGCTTGATCTATATTCGTTTGATCATCGAAATCCGACAACAAAAACGAGTTCTTAAAAAAAGTAAGAATAAAATGTTGAGCCAAGATAAAACTATTGGATTCAATGTCTGCTTCACCTGAAAAAATTTGTTTAAAATTATTTTCATTTAAAGCGAACTTAACTAATAAATTATTTAAAAAAACTCGATCTTCTAATTCTAGAAAGCTATGATTTAAGAAATCACTTAGTGTATCAACATCAAATCTTGTGACTGGTTTATTTTTTGTAAAAATTGTTAATATTTTTTGATTAAATTCTTGAATTTTTATCTCTTGCTCTGGTTGATTAAGCTTAGAAACTCCTTTATAAGCAGAGAGGTCAATGTAGGTGTCAGTATCGTCATTTCTTTTTTCATTAAGATCGAGTTTCTTTTTAATATAATTAAAATATTCTTCTCTTTTTTTTAATTCACTATATTTAAAATTATTATTCGAATATTCTAAAATTTGATCTTTAGACCAATTTGGGTTTTGTAGCATTAAATTTATCAATCTGTCCAAATATGGTTCTGGATCTAAATCATTTAATCGAATTTCGCTTATCAAGCGATCTTGAAGATCAAGAGATAATGAGTACAAGTGATAGCTTATTGAATGTGCATAAGCTTGCTTGCCCAGATTTAGACCGCCTGCGAACTGAATAATTAATGGAAATTCTTTTTCTACATCATCGAACAAATCGGATATAGTTTTCCTCAGATTTTTATTTTTTAAAAACTCTCTGCGACTTGATAATTGAAAATCAAGAATTGATTGTGGCTTCAAGACTAAATCCGGCTTATTCTTTTCAAGAAGACTTGACCAAGGATCTTTATTTAACAGTTCCTCATAATATTGGCTATTTAAGTCGGCGTCACTTGGTTTTAGTTTGTTAACTAGATTTCTAGTTTTAAAAAATAATGGCGAGATAGAAAAATATAATTTGTCATAATCAAAGAGAAAATTAAAATGGAATGCTTCAAAAAAAAGATCTACATGATTATATAAATCGCCAAATCTATCTGTAGAACTATAGGAAGAAATCCAAAGCAATTTTATCCCTTTGAGTTGATCAGTGTTTACATGAAGATCTCTAAGTAAGTAATCGAATTTTTTGAACTCTTGATCAATTATTTCAAGAGTTTGCTGAAATAGAATTGTATTGTAAAGCTTTTGCCAAAAACCAATACTCTTTTTCGATGAATTGTTTATATAATCTTTAGTATTACTGACTCTTTTTCTAAAATCAGGAACAAAATTTTCGTAGTATTGTTTTTTAATGCTTGGATTGGCAGCAGAATACAGCCCTTCCCAAACTGCATTTTTTTTCGAATTGCTTAATTCATAGATAAAACCAAAATTAGTAGCTTTCTTCCACGAAAAAGGCATTGCGGTCGGTCTAATATTTTCTGCAATACCTAATTCTTGAAAATTAAAGGCTACTTCTAAATTTATGTTTCTATTAAATAAAGAGCCATGATCTAAATCAGAAATTATTTTGAATTTACTCATATTAAAGAGCTGAACACCTCTATTACCCCAAAAAGATTTTTTGGCGGTTCTATTATCCGAATAACTACCAATAATTTCTGCGGCTCCCTGAAATGCTTTTGGTTGATACCCTAATCTGCCCAACCTGAGCAAAGATGTTCTATCAGCTTTGTATTCTTGTGCTCTACCACTAGTTAATTCAGATAGCATGTCGTTCCAATTCAAAAAATTATCCTCAAAGTGAGAAAATTCATGAACTAAAATGGCAAACAATTGATCTTTAGTTTCTAATGCATTAATTAAGCCCTGATTAACAACTAAAGAACCATCAGGCAAAGCAAAAGCATTTAATCCTTGATTAAGAGATACATAAACCTTTGCCTTTGGCAAAGGTTCTTTACCAGCTTCTGCTCTTTCTTGATTAATTAAGTCTGCTAATTGGTCGACAAAGGTTTGGATATCTCTTACCATTTCATCATCTGTGCTTAAAAATCGAGTGTTGTAATGCTCAGCATTTAAAATATTCCTAATTTCCTCTAAAACTTCTTCTTTACTTCTCTGCCAATTTCCTTGTATGTGATCAGTGCTATTCAAAGCTATTTCTTGAGAAAGGGGAATTAAATTCATTTTTTTATCTAAATCTAACACTGATGTAATGTATGAATTTAATTTTGAGTTTCTTTCTTCTTGATTAAAGTTTTGAGTAAAACCACGCTTTAGCAAAACACTAGCATCTGTTTTTAATATTCTAGCTTGATCAAAAAAAGTAAAAAATGAAAATCGTCTGCTAATTACATTCTTTATTCCCTGTAATACTCCGCCAATAAGTTTATTGCGGTTTAGTTTGCCAGCCTTTTCTTCAAATTCAGCCATTTGCTTGAGACCAACAATTGCTGCTGCTTGATTACCTTCTAGAAGATCATTAACATCAGAGATTTCTTGCGGAGTCAAATTGAGAGTTTCTGTTTGACGACCAATGCTTAAAAAGCCGGGTTTAGTTACTATGGTCATTTGTTTACTTGCTAGAATTTGCTTCGCAATGAGAGTGGCTTGATAGACAGAAGTGATGGCACGAGTTGTATCTGCTTTAGTTTGTCTAATCTCTGCTTCTTTAGTATCGACCCAAGCATTGAGGTAAAGCTGAACACACTGGTTTTGCATACCGTGTGAATTGACCACTTGAAGCCTGGTATCACTGAGTTGTTTAAGGGCTGCTTGTTTCTTATCTGCTGCTTGCTGAGTAAGAGTTTGCGCTTGCTTCAGATCCCCAGCAGTTTCAGCCTCACCAACTTGCACAAGCAGAGCTTCTGCTTCTTGCATCAGGGCATTCGCCTTTTCTACTCCAGCTTGGGTATCTAAGCGCACTTGATTGCAATCGGAGCAGAGGGAGGAAAAATCGAGTAAATTTGATTCAGGGCTATCTGTTTGCAAAGATTGATATTCAACATTGATGGAATTAAGGGCTGATCTAAATCTGTTCTCAGTTTCAGTAAAAGAAGGATTGTCAGTTAAATTTACTTCAATAAGGTGATTGAGCAAATAATCTTTATACCTAATTTCTAACAATATCTTTTTCTTTAATTCTTGAAATTTCAATAAATCAACAGTTTGGATTCCTGCTTCGTTTAAAATTATTGGCAAAGATAAATCTTGTCCAGTGAAATAACTAAAATTACCCATTTCATTTTCAAATAATTGACTCAATAAATCGTTAAGCTCTTGTTGATATTCATTTATTTCCTTATCAAAAGAAAATTTAGCGGCAGTCTTTTTAAAAGCAATAGAAAAAATTATTTTGCGTAAATCCTGCGAAGATGTAATTTCTGGAGGCAAATCATTTTTATAAATTCTAAACAACATTTCTAATTCATGTTTCAAATTTTCAATATCTGAGTCTCTAATTTCAGAAACTGCTGAGTTTTTGACATAATCAATAAAGATTTTATTTTGAGAAGACAGATGACTAATGATTTTCTTTAAAACTATTGCGACATCCTGCCATTTTTTTGGCTGACCAGGTATTGATTTTGCTACTTCTATATAAATACTTAATTCATCAATAGCACTGAACGCTTGTAGCAAATTAATGCTACTGGGTAAATCCTTTTCCATTTGTAATTGAGGAATTACTTTATCAAAATCATTCAAATTGATAACTAATTTTTCATCTTTATCAACCTCTAATGCAAGTAGGGTGTTAAAAAAAGGAGCTCTCTGCTGCAATCTTCTTTGTAATTCAGCGAATACATCTTTAAATAAAAGAGTGGCAAAATCTGATGGAGTATCGTGAATAATTCTTAGAAATTCAGTTGAACCATATTTTGCTTCAATTTTTTCTCCTAAAACCATGCCTAAGGCATAGGGTCTTAAATATGAGAGATTAATTGAGGCAGCTCTATTTACATAGTTACTAAAAATTGAAAAATCTATAGCACCAATCAATTGATTGCTTTGGCCTTGTTTTTTCAGGCCGTTAGAAAATGTTTGGAGAAACCTCGCGCTTGCTCTTTCTCCTCCCATTTCTCCAATAAAAGTTGATAAATTTCTTTCTGTTTCGTAAGTAAAATGGTCATTTTCCTTCAATATTTGAGTTAAACTAGATATTGAATCAGAATCAAATCTGGAACTGTCAAAAATATAATCCAAAACTTCATTAGTGTTTTGTTCTGTTCGTCTAGGCTTGGCAAGCCTATCAACTGCATGATCAACTTCATGAGTAATTGTCGTAATGCAATCAAACAAAGACCTGCGATTTAGCTTGTTATTAATAAAAATGGGATGTAAGGTATCATTATCTTTTATTGGCTGAGCATATGCATTGGCAGACTCTTCAAAAACACTACTAATAATTGGAACGGTTACTTCTTTGCCATTTTTTTTGATTAAGATAGTCGCAATTGGCAAATCTCGACTTAAAGATAAAAATCTTGACAGCTGTTGTTCATCGGTTAAAATGGTGGCAATATCAGCTATTTGTTGATCACTTAGTCTTTCAACAGAAATTCTAATGATTTCTACCGATTCTTGATAAATTTCTTTAAAATATTCTTCTAAACTGGCAGCCGCTCCGGCTTGATTGAAAAAGATTTTTGCTTGCGGATCTAATAGTTTATTTATTAAAACCTGTTGCAATTCAATAGAAACATCCTGTTTTTTAATAGAATCCATTAAATTGGAAATTGCATATTGTATATCTGGATATAAAGATTTAGCACGAAAGATAAATTCTCGCTCGATGAAATAAGGTAGGGAAGAAATTTTTTTCGCATTAATTTCATACGAACCATCTGTTAAAATCGTTGCTAAACCTGCTTTAACTAATGAATCAAGATAATTTTTTGCAAAATCTAAATTAGAAGAAGTGTCATTAGTTATTAAATCTAAAAGTTGTTTCGGAGATCTGATTTTTTCCTCCGTCTGATCAAATAATTGATCCGCTTCTCCAACACCTAAATCAGAAACAAGTTGATCTTCTTGGCTTAATTCCTCAAAATTAAGCCAAATATTAATCATTGTTTCTTTTACACTACTAACGGTTGCTTGCCCCAATTTGATTCCAAATAAATTGCTTTTTAATTCTTTTTCTTCTGTAGAAAAATACATTTGAGCCAATTCTGAAGTACCAATAACTGGATTTTTCCCATCTTCTCTGCTGGTGGCTGTTAACAACAGCAATAATCTAATTACTTCAGATTTATAATTAACTGTAATATGTTCACTTAAAAGTTCTTGAAGTAGCTCTTGTTCGCTCAATCCTTCGTGCTTAACAGTTAGTGCTAGTAATTGAGCAGTTCCTTCATTGAGATAATGATGAAAAACAACGCGATTCGTATTTTCATATTCGAATCCGCCAAGAGCTAGGGTTTTAATTAATTCTGATGTAACAATGAAATTAACATCTAATTGAGCTGCCTTTTTTTTGTTAATTAAAATTTCGGTATGTTCAAGAAAATCCAATCTGACATAGCCAAAACTATTAAATTGCTCATTAAGAGCACTGGAAAAAGATTCAATACTATTTTCGTCTTCGATACCTTTTTCTACTAACCAAGTTAATATTTTATGCGATAGTTGTTGTGAATTTGCCAAGACCGCCTTAGATTTACTTGCTCGCATAATTCCTTCATCTGAAGCAGAAAACTTATCAAGTAAAACAGATCTGATTTCATCAATCTCAATTATTTCTAGATTTTCGTCCTCATCGGAGTTAACATTCTGACTCAAATTTTCTTCAAGAATAGGATCAATTTTTTGAGCGTTGACACTTTGAGAGTTTTCAATATGCCTAGCAATTTGCTCTAATTCCTCTAGAGTTAAGGTTTCTAAAGGATCAGCAATTAACAAGGCTTGACCAGAATTTGTTTGCCATTCACCAATCACATTAATCAACTCAGTTTTGCGTTGTTTTTCAGCAACAAGTCTAGCCGATTCGTGCAAAATTTTTTGCAACTCAGCCAGCAAATTTTCCACTTGCTCCGCAGAATTAAGTAGCGAAGCTAAGGGTAAAGAAAGAGAGCTGGCCAAAGTTGCGCCAAGCCCTTCGATTTCAGTTTGATTAATGAATTGTTTAGTTTTAAAGACATTTATTACTAGTCTAATAAATTCTTGGCCAACATCTTTGCCCGAAGTTAACAAGTCAGATAAGTTCTGCAACGAGTCACTATCAAAACTAAAGCCAGCGGCTTGTAAAGATTTAATTAATTCCAACAAAGTTCTTCGCTTATTTAAGAGATCGTCAGTTTGAGCAAGTAGAGTGGTTTGATTTGTTAATGCTTGTTCTAAAATTGCCAGCTGAGCTTCTATGCGCTTTTGCTCCTGATCAGCGACCAATTGTTGAGCAATCCTTTTTTTAACACGATCGATAAAGGTTTCAGTTGTTTTTAAATTTAAATCCAAATCTTTCAATTGAAGAGTAGAATCAATTTGTTCTTGTTCCAATGTTTCACTTTGCTGCCTTAACCGGGTAAGTTTTTGAGCGGCTTCAGCCGAGAGTTGAGTTTTGCTCTCTTGGTTTGGAGACAAAGGCAAAATACTCAAGGCTGGGAGATCAGCTACTGGCTGATTTTCTTGCAGTTTTACTACTAATTGAGCAGCTGGAGTTTTGTGAGTAAAAAATCTTCCTCGATTTTGCCCACTGTTTTTTACTTTTGCGTAAAATTCTGATAAACCGCCATCAATGTTACTTACTCTTGAATCTTTAGGCTGCTCATTTTCAGAATGACCATGGACAATCTGAGTAGCAGATAAAACCCTAAGCAGGTTATCCACGGTTGGCGTGTTCAGTCTTCCTCTATCGCTCAAATCCTCCATTAATCTTCTAAAATTACCAAAACCATCTTTGCCACTTACAATTAGTTTAACCTTATCATTGATCGCGCTCACACTTTTTCCAAGTTTTAAGTATTTATCTGTATCACTGTGCATATAAAGCACTCCGTCAACAATTGTCACTACATCTAAGCTCATTAGCCATTCGGCAAGTTGGGGATAATTGAGTAAAAACAATAATTCATCATTGGTAATTCCAGGACTCATGCCAGTAGAACTTGCCAGATCAACTAAATTAGCTAGACTTGCATTAGGTCTACTTTTTTGAAAATTAAAAAATCTATGATAGGCAAAAAGAGCATTAATGTCATGATTGCCCAGTAAAACTTTAATTCGAGGAGTTCCATCGGCAAAATTACCAGCTTCTCGAACTAAGTTCATAATTTTTAAGGCAGTTTCAACACTATTTACACCTTTTGGACCACGACCTATCAGATCACCCGTTAAAATTAACTGATCATTCTCTCCACCAATCCACTTGCCTTTTTTGTCAAGTAAAGCCGTAGGCAGTTTGTGTCCGTTTTCATCTTTTGTTTGACCGCTAAGTAATCTTAGCAAGGCATTCCAATCACCATGAACATCACCAATTGCTGTCACGTTCCGTACTTGAGCTTCATTATTTTGAGTGGAGATTTGCAGCTGTGCAGCAGATAAATGTCGACCGGCAAACCACTGCCAATTGGTTAGAGATGAGAAAATTTGTTGAGTGTAAGCTTGGACATTTTGGGGATCATTGGAGAAAGCTGGGTCTCTTGCTAAAGCACTACTAACATTAGCAGGTTTTATAAGCTGATTAACAGCATATTTTATCCATTCAACCATTTCACTTCTAAGCTGAGCTTCATTCAAGTGATTTATTTGTTGTTCTTGAATAAGTCGTTTCAACCCTTTCTTTATTTGAAAGTCAATTATGGCGACATTAGCTTCAAGTATTTTTTCTGCTACTTGAGCCTGCTTTTCTTGGGAACTTTGTAGCTGATTTTGCTCAATTAAGTTTTTTATTTGCTGATCGATTGAAGCTAATTCTGCTGCTATTCTTGACAGATCTGCTGACTTTTGAGCAATCCTCGTATCAAGTTGCTTTTTCCATTCTTCATTTCTTTCTAAAATTTCATTAAGAGTAGCGATTTCAACTTTTTGTTGTTTCAGGTTATCAAGCTCAATGGTTAAATCGCTGATGGCTGCCTTAATTGAACTAATTTGATCAGTGATTTGTCGACGACCAGTTAAGAGCGCCTCGAGTGAATAGGCTATTGGGTCTATTGTCAAATCTATTGAATCACTAGCCAGAATCTCTTCTATTGCTGGTTCAACTGCTGGTTGTTCTATTGCTGGCTCTATTGCTGGCTCTATTGCTGGCTCTATTGCTGGCTCTATTGCTGGCTCTACTGACTGCTCTACAATTGGCTCATTGATTACTTTTATTTCTTCAATGAATTCTTCTAAAGAATAAATTAGATTTACTGATCCATCAGCATCAGTTTTAGCCTGAGCAATCACTATCAATTTAATCTGATTATTAGGATCACTTAAGGCAATTATGTCCCCTTCTCTAAGAGGATACTTTTGTTGAGAAGGAATTCTTTGGTCATTAACATAAGTCCCGTTAGTACTGCCCACATCTATAATAAATGGACGTCCATTTTCAATGATAAACTGAGCATGGTTTCTAGAAACTTGTGAATTATTAATAATAATGTCATTTAAATCATTTCTACCCAAATTAATTATTACTTCTGAAACTGGCTCTGAAAATCCATATTGTTTAATCAACTCTACTTGACGTTTAAAAATTTGTTGACTTGTTTCAGATCCGAAAAATGAATTAAGTAAATATTCAATAGCCTTACGATTACTGATTGGTTCTCTAGATCCAACTTGAGCTAATTGTGAATGATAGAAATCAACAACTTCATACAAGTTTGCGCTGAGCTGATAAATATCTTTAAATGTTGGTAAAAACTTATCGCCTGTAACATCAATCATGGCTTGCACCAATAATAAGCCAGAAAAATATGACCATTCATAAACACCCAGATTACTTTTGTTGGGTAAGATTGCATCTAAAAGAGTATCGGTCAACGGACTTTGAACTGATTTTGCACTTTGCTGTAAACGCACAAATATTTCTTGTCGAACAAATAATTCAGCTTGTTTTAAAGAATCTGCCACAGGAAGACCGCTTACTTTGCGTCCTACATACATGGCAATTCCTTCACTTAAATCTGCCAAGGGAGATAATCCCAGTAGGAGATGAGTATGCTCATGAGCAATTACTTCAGATACTTCTTGATAGCTCATTTCATCTGCAAATGATTGTAACGAGTAATTTTTAGTATTTTGAGCATAAGATCTTGGTAAAACATCAGGTGACAAAAAAATAGTTTCGTGAAAGTTCGCGGCTACTTGATCTAAAACTCCTTCAGCACTCAACATCGCCCACATAGCCCGTGCGGAATAATCACTAATTATATTATTCAAAGACAGAGATTGTTCGTATTCAACACCAGCAAAATTAAATTCGTTTGAATAATGGAAAGTATTAACGATTTGACCATTGATAAGAATGTCTACCGATTGAAAGTTGCCAAGTTTATTTTTATCTAGTTTTAGACTGCCGTCTGGCCAATTTGTTGACTCACTTGCTAAAAGTGCTAGCGGATTTTTTTGAGAAGATTGCACACTAAATGCTTGACTACTGCCATCTGAGCCAATAAAAATATATTTAGCCGTAAATAATTTTTTATTTAACAAATTCCTGAAATTCTCCAGGGGAGTTTTAACCACTTCTATCAAAAGATTTTCTTCTAAATCAATGCTTGCTCCTGGCAAAATCAATCGCTCATTTTTATTAATAAGATCAATCACTTTTAACACTTGATCTGAATGATTAATAAAACGCTTTGAGTTGTTCTGCTCAACAATTAAATAATCAGTGGCGCGAAATTCTCTGTTCTGGCCAAAGTTCTGCCAAGCACTTACAGCAGCTTCTGCCACCAAACCAAGATTTTTTGTACTTAAACCTCCTGCTTTTTCTAAATCAGCTGGCAAAAGGCGACGCAAGCCACCACTGCGATATTGTTCTGCCAAACTGGCGATTGTTTTTTCTTCCGCCAAGGTTTGAATGGTCGCTTGATCATCGAGTTGGCTCTTGACGCTAGCTATCTGCTTTTCTAATTGAGCTTTATCTGCTTCATGGTCAATTAGTGCCAATTGCGTTTGTAAATTTTGCAATTGATCTTGGTACTCGGCTTTAATTGTGGCTACTTGTGCAGCCACTTGACTGGAATTTTCTGTTAACAATTGAGCCGTATTGACTGAACCGCGCCATAAATTTCCCAACCAAGTGGGGAAACGCAGCAATCGATTACTTGTAGTTAGTGCATTTGGTGCATTTTGAGCAACTTGAGCTGTATCTACTCGGCCAACTCCATCCGCTTGATCATTTTGTTGAACTCCATTTTCTTGCTGAGCTTGATTTTCCTGCTGAGCTTCGTTTTCTCGTTGAGCTTGATTTTCCTGACTTTCTTGATTTGCTCGACCAACACTTTGTTCGATTTGATTGCGTATTAGCTCTGCGGTTGAACTGCGATCGGTAAAAGCAATCTCTACATCATCTAAATGTTTGGAGCTTTGATTGATTAATTCCACAATTTGACGATAAGAAGGAGTTTTCCCCAAAGGCTGATATTGCTCATCACCTGTAAATCCCAAGGCAATGCGTTGTTCTCCCAAGGCTCCATCGGCTCGCCTGGCCAATAACTTGGCCGGCTCGCCACTGCCTGCCAGCAAGCGATTGAGCTGTTCATAAGTTGTTGCTACTTGCAAAGCAGTTTTTTCTAATTTTGCTTGTGCGGTTAAATCATCAGTACTCAACAAATAATTCATTTGACTTGTTTCTTTCCATTTTTGCTGAGCACTTTCAAGTTGAGCCACTAAATCTGGATTAGCGCGATATATTTCAATTCCCAAAAAGCCCTTTTTACCATTGCGAGCTAAATCAATTAGCTCAACAAATGTCGCTTCAAGCGAATTTTTCAATAAGGTTTCTTTGAAAGCAACTTCTGCCAAAGCCTGATTAACTGTTTGGCGGTGCATTATTGTACTGACAAAATCATCAACGCTAAGATCAGTTCTATTGGCAGGTGCATCCAGCCACACTATGTCCATTGGTGCAGCAATGACTTTCTTTTGTGCTGGATTATCAGGATCAGTAATTACTTGCACCCGCACGCGGTTAATACCCTGAGCAAAAGTGGTAGCATCACAGTTGCTGCATAAACCCACCGCTCGACTTAAATTGACATCATTGGCAGTGTCTACGCCAACGTGTGCTCCATATTCGTAAAACTTAATGAAGCGCTGATTAGCTACATTCAATTCTTTGGTTCTAAGATTCAAAGCATTACTATCAACAAAATCGCTAACTCGATTCAATTGACCAGCCACTAAATCATATTCAGTGAAATTACCACTAGCTCCAACTAAAAATAATTTTTGATAAAGTTGAGAACCTTCAACATTGGAAACAGCAGCTACTAAGTCCGCCAGTGCAGCTTGATTGCTTTTTCTACCAGCTATCATGTTGACAAAAACTTGATCGCGGCCTTCATTGAGGCGGGCTTGAATTTGTGCTGCTAAATCAGTAAATAAAGCAGAATTACTATTTTTGAATCTCTCAATTGCTGAATCTAAAGCTGAATCAGTAAAGACTTTCAGTTCTATACCGTAAGCCATTTTATACAGTTGAGCCACGGTTTCTGGAGTACCAGTATAGAGTGAAAAACCTTGACTTTCCAACATTAACAAAGCGTAGTTGATCTCACTGCCTTCTTCACCGACCGTCAATTTATTAATGTCAATTTGTTCCGCTACTTTTAGCGCTTTAGCTCCAACACTGTTGTAAAGCAAGGCTTCTGCTACGGCACTATAAGAACGACCAGTTTCTCGATTTTGATCATTGGGAGCAATACTCTTAATAATTTCTTCGCTCCCATCTCTCATTACAGTATTTGTGCTTAAACCGTAATCTTCTCCCGGCACTCTCGATAAGAAGTTGACCGTTTCGTTAATCATCGCCAATTCTGCACGACGCTGATGAATATCTGAATCGCTATCTGTACTCAAAAAAGCATCAATCTTACCACGAATAACCGCGATGTCAGCGTTCATATCCAAATCGGCAATTTTTTCTTGTCCACTCCAAGTACTTAACCACTCGCTCAAAACTTGCTTTTCCACTGCCACATCGGCAAAACGACCACCTTTGCCATCATTGGTGCGCGTAATCGCGCTAGGAATTAAACCAGTTTGCTCTAAACTTTCCACTAAGCCTCGCAAGGTTGGTGAACCAACCTGATCTTGAGACAAGGATTGACCGCGCTCATCAATACCAAGAACTTTTCTTTGCGCTGCGGCATACAAAGCAAATTCTGGCTTATCTGCCAAAGCTACTTGACGACCAGAAATTTTGTAATTTTCATTGGGATTAAAAGTCCAATCAACTTCGTCAGCGTGCACGTATGATTGACGCCACTTTTGGCGTAAAGCTAAACCAATTTGACTACCAGTGTTTTGTAAATCGAAAGCAACTTCTTTAGTGGTAATGATAAATTTAGCCCGAGCAATAGCCGCTTCGTCAATGTTTTGATCGTTTGGTCGAACGATTAAAACACTACCTACACCAAACCTTTTTTCTACTTGATCAATAAAGGCTTGATTGGGGGTAAAATCATTATCACTTACCCATGGTTTCATTAACTTGGCTTCGGGAAAAACCACAAATTGTGTAGCCTTAGTGAGACGTTGTTTGACTAATACATTGAAAGGCATCACTACGTCGGTTTTACCCATACCAGGTAAGGCTCCAAAAACTGAACCGCGGCTGCCAGTGCCAAAAGCTTCCAATTCGGCTAATAAGAAGATATCTTGATCACGAAAGGTGTTGGTGCCACTATAAATTTTAAAATCAGCTCGACCAGTCAAGTCTCGCTGCATGCTCTCAAAAAAGGCTAGCTCTTGATTTAAGATGTCGAGCTGTTCCTGTTTGATACCTGCTTTTCGGCCAGCATCTTCAACAATATATCTCGTAAATTCCCCAGTTTGATCAACTCGAATTAGAGGATTGCTGCCTTTTAAATAATTTCGCGCCGTTTGAGTTAAATTGGCAATTTCTGCTTCTAGTGCCTCAATTTTTTGAGTTTCTGCTTCGTTTAAAACTCCTTGTTCTCTCAATTGATTAATTTCACTTTGTTTTTGAGAAATTTGTTTGGCAAGGTCTAAATTGGCCGTACCCAATTTTTGTGCTGCTTGTTTGAGACCAGCAATTTGGCGATTGTTTTGCCAGTTGTTGATTAAATTGGCAATTTTTTGAAGCTGGTTTTGACTTGGCTGGGCTGCAGCCTGCGCTAAAATATATTTTTGGTCGACTAATTGACGCTTAGCTTGAACCAATTCTGCTTGCAAGGCTTTTTGCACATCTGGAGAAATGTTTTGTGCTTGCAATTTATTTTGTAGCGAGTCGATTTGTCTACTTAAATCCAAAGCACTGCGATAAGCTTGTCGACTAGCCTTTGGTCTTAAAAGATCTGCTGCTTTCTGCCATAAAGAACGATTTTGATTAGAAAGATTGTCGGTAATTTTTTCCAAAGAGGCAATTTCCGTATCTAAGGCTGTCAAACGAGTCTGATTGTTTGGATCAACTGCACCATCGTCATTGACGAGAGTTTGTTTTTCTTGTCTCAAGGCAGATAGCTTGCTTAAGCTGCTTTCTAAAATAGCCAAAGATGATAAGTTTTCTTCTGGGCTACTGAACAAGCGAGAAGTTTGCTCGTTCTGAATGAGAGCAGTCATTTGTTCTTGAACCGTTTTTTCATTTGGAGCAAAACTCTCAACAAGAGCTTGTTTTTGACTGTCTATGGCCAAGAGATCATTTAATTTGCTCAAAGCTTGGTTGGCTTCAACCTGTGTCACCAAAGAGGCATTTAATTTTTGCAGTGATTCAATTTCATTCAAGAGATTTGCTGACGTCTTCAGTTTTTGCACCAACTCTTGCCTTTGATTCTGGAGGCGACTAAGCTCAGTGTCAGATAAAAAAACACCTCTGTTCGTCACTTCCGCATCGATAGAGTCAATCTGTGCTCGCAGAGTGCCAATCTGCTTGATGTGATAATCAATCTCTGTTGCTTTACTGTTGAAGTAACTAGCTGATTTTTTGTTGTTGGCGCTTGCTTCTTGTGCCAAAGCTCTAATTTCACCAACGATACTTCTCCCACGCGCCGCATATTCAGCTGGATCAACACTGGCGTCAGCCAACTTATTTTGGATTTGCGCCTTCGGATCTAGCTTGACTATCTGCTCTTGCAAAGCTTGGCGTTGCGCAGTGAGTTCTTCCAAATGTCTTTGCTTAAATAAATAAGATCTTGCTTTTGAGGCAGCCTTGTCACTTAAACCATTCAAGACAGCCAGTTGCCCATCTACTGCATCAATTTGTTTTTGCAGATCAGCAACTTGAAGGGCAGTTTTTTCAGCTGCCACAGTGGTTTTGTGAGCTTGATAATTTTTATAACTGCTGCTAATTTGCGCCACATTTTGACCAGCACTCAAAGCCAAGCCAATCCAGGCATTGACGCAATCTTGTTCAGAAAAAGCACCGCTGCTGCCATAACAGGCCTGCGCCACTTGTCGCACATCAACCGCTGCTCCAGCCGGTACGTTCATGGCATCTAAAACAAAATCGATTTTATTGGTCAAAACAGTTGGCCCAAATAAACCAAAGCTATTACCGGCCACTCCAGAAGCAGCCACAAAAGCCCCTAAAGTACTAAATGCTCCTTCTTTAAAAGCAGCGTCACCAAACTTCTTGCTCGAAGCAAAAGCATTGTAAGCAGCTAAACCAGAATTAACTGTGTTATAAGAATTTAAGCCAATGCCTCCTAATTGGCCAGTGCGCGTAAGCAATTGACCAGAATTAGCAAGTAAATTGGCAGTAGTAGCAGTCGTAGCTTTACCCGCCAAACTCGTCAACAAACCGCCGCCGCTAGTCAAAGCCGCCACCGCAGAGTTGGCCAGCATCAAGTTGCCTTGTTTATTAAGCGTATCAACTTGTAATTTTAAATCTGCTTCTAATTGCTTAATTTCTTCTGGGGCGGCACCGCTTTCTTGATAAGATTGCAAAATCGCATTTCTTCTCGAATCAATGTCAATTCTTTGCATTTCTAAAGCCTGAGCCTTCATGCCCGCCCCTTGATAGAGAGAAAAGGCGGAAGAAGCAAGGCCTAGGCCAACTGCTGGAGCGGCGCCAGCCAAAGTCAACAAAGGTAAAGTAGCAATCGCCACTGAAGGTGCTACTACTTTAGCTAATTTTTCATAATTTAATTCCTTGCTCGAACGTTGCACTTCACTGTCATTATTAAAACTTGCGAAATCCTGAAATTTGATTTGATTTTCCGGCGTGGTCGCGATGTATCGATCATATAATTTTTGTGTGATTACATCTTGTTGAGTTACTTGATAATCTTCAGTGACTTTTTGAGCTTCTGCCACTGGATCAAGGACTGCTAAATTTAAATTGGCCGATAAATCCGCATTGCGGAGCAATTGATTATTCATGTTGACGGTCGCTAAATAAGTACCAGCATAAACAGCGGCTTCTTTTACTGATTCAACTGCATTTTGGAAATCTTTGGCAGCATAATAACCAGGCTGAGCTGCCTGATAGTTATAATCCAGTAGTTTTTGACCCTGCGCATCTTTTGCGTGACTGGCTCCAAGCAAAGCAACGTTAGCAATGCTGGTATCAGCAGGCCCAGTGTAATTGTAATATTTACTTGTGGCGTAATTAGTAGCGATGTTTTGTGCCACGTCTACGTTAGCTAGTTGCGTACTCAACTGATTGAAGGTTAAGTTGATAGCCTGACCACTATTTAAACCCAAGTCTGCGATTGTAAATTCTCGATTAAATAAATCATCGTTCATCAAAGCATTGCCATAAGATAAGCCCCAAGTGTAATTGGAAATAGCTGAACGATTGGCTGTGGCGTAAGAGAAAGCTTGCGAAGCATTAAAAATTTGACTGGCAGCCACAGCAGTCTGATATTCTTGCATTTTGGCAGTTTGATTGTCCACGGTCGCATCAAAGCTTTTGCTGACTGCCGAATTTGGTCCAGACAAGGCCAGGGCAAGACCATAGTTACTAGCTTGGGCGGTACCAAAATTTGCCAAAGCACTATCAAGGAGACTAGCGGTTTTATTTTTCTGACTGCTTTTCAGAATTTGATCTGAATACTGCAAGGCCATGTCGGGAATGTTGACCCCTTGTCCCGCGTACATTTTGTCGAGCATTAAAGCCAAAGTGGTGGTTGCTTGCTTTGTATCGTTAAAATTTTCCCTTTGACAATCAGTGATTTGTAAATCTTGGCACAACTTCGTCAATTCTTGACCAGCATCTTGGGAAAAATTGGCAATAGCCTGATCGAGACGTTTAGGAATTTCTACTTTTTGTCGATAAAATTCTTCACCATATTGACCATAAATATTTTTCAGCAAAGCCCGCTCGTCACTTAAAATATTGGCCGAAGCAAGATCGGAGGATTGTTTATTTTGTACATAATAATTATTTAAATAAGTGACGTCCTTAGTTTGTTCATAAAAAGTTAGGGCCAATTGTGGATTATATTTAGCAATTTCTTTTTGCAACTCAACACTAGTCATGCGATAAGCTGGCTGCCTTTTTACATAAAATTGATAAAGTTTCTCTAAATCCGCTTTATCTTCTTTGCCATCACCAAATTGTTGCACCAATTGTTGCTCTTGGATCACAGTACTTCTCTGTGTTAACAAAGCCTCAGCAGCCTTTTGGGCTTCGGCCGGAGTGGTGTCGGGCATTTGCGCCAAAATTAAAGCAAGTAAGTCTTTGGCTACCAAGCGCTTGGCATCTTCGGTTTCGATCAGACCCGCATCTATCGCTGCTTTTCTGAGCTTATTGAGATCAGTGCTTGCACCAGAGGCATAGTCTTGATAAGCCTTATTTAAAGTGGCGATTTTGCTTGCTGCGGCTTGATCAATTTCTGATTGAGTCGCTTTTCGCTCACCTGAGCTTGCTTGGTCTTGCGTCGCTTGCTGCTGTGCAGTCTGTTTTTGTGCCGCGCTTTGCGCTAAAAATTGTTGACGGTCTTGCTTGAACTTATTGGCATCAATACCAAAAGCTCCCAAAATTCCATCTAAATTATTATATTTTAAGCTTGGATCATAACCAAAAATTTCTTTGAATTTATTACTCGCCACTTGTTCTAGGTTGGCATTTTCTGCTGCTCCAATTAAATTGCCATACATTTGAGAAATGGCTGTATTCACAGTAATTTTTGAAGCTGCGGCACTATTCAGCTGGTCTAAAACTTGATAATGAGCGGCTAAATCGGGATAATCAATAATTCTTTGATTAAAATCAAAAACAGCTTGTTCTTCTTGATTAAGTGCTTCACTTTGTGCCTTAGTCTGCAAAGCTTGATTTTCAAGCTCTGCTTTTTTTTGCAAAACTTCTGGACTGGTCAAGGCTGTTAATAAAGCTTGTGCTTTGAGTAATTTGGCATTGGCTGCTTGCGCATTGTATAAATCACCAACTTTGAAATCTATTCCGTAAGTTGCTTTGTACAGTTTTTCTAAATCGGCAAGCTCACCGTTATTTTGATATTTTTCAACAGCCTGCTGCCAATCGTCATATTTGACTTCAATTTTTTTAAGATGTGGATAACAATAATCGCCCTTACTATTATCACAATTACTACTACGATTGGGCATCACCAAGTAACCATTGACCACTGAACCGAAGGCATAGCAATTATTGCCAATTCGAAAACTTTTGCCCCCACAGTTTTCGCCTAGTTTTTCTACACTGCCAGTTTGATTTTTGATTGTTTCACTACCAAAGCTCAAGCTTTCATAGGTTTTTTTGGTTTCTAAATATGGATAATTATAACGACCAGAATTAACCACAATATAACCACCAGCCAATTCATCACCAGGCATATAACAAAAATTATTCATCCAAACACCATTACAGGCACTTTGAGTCTGTGGTCTTTGTCCGGTGTATGAAGTTTGGAGAATTCCCTTTTTACTAACTGTGCTGGGACTGGGATTTGCAGGGTCGCAATAAGGCTGACCAGGTTGACAACCACTAGCTTGCTGCCGAATGTCTTGCTGGTTTTTCAATAATATAAAACCTGTAGCCAATCCTCCTAGCAAAAAAAGCAAAATCAGGGCAGAAATAAAATAGTATTTTTTCTTGTACGACAACATGCCACTTCAATCAATATATTCTACAAAGGTTTTTTTGAAGCCATATTTTTGGCCAAAAAATAACTCCATAAGCCCGCCATCATAAAAAAGCTGCCCATTAAAATTAAGCTAAAAGTCGTGCCCACAGAACCAGCGCTGTATTGACCAGCACTGGTAGAAACAATGCTAGAGCCACTAGTTATCGTTGGCGTTGTTGTTGCGATGGGCATCACTGATGGAGTTGCAGTCAAAGTTGGAACATAAGGATTGCCAGAACCATAGGGTATACTAGCAGTCGGCACTGGCGTCGTTGTAGGTGAGGTTGTCTGAGCTAATTGTCTTGGAGTGGCGCTCGGATCAACCGTAAAACTATAAGTTTTAGTCACTTCTTTACCAGTTACTGGATCAATATAAGTATAAGAGGCAGTGTGCTCTCCTGGTTCCAAATTTTTACCCAGATTGGCTACATCTAAAACAAGATTGCCGTCGGCGTCTGTTTGCATGGTTTCGTCAATTTGAGTATCGGAATGAATCACAATTCTTACCATGGTGTTGGCTGGCAGAGTCGCTTTAATTTGTGGCTGGGTGGTGGTTAATACGGCTGGCGCTGAGGCTTGTTGCTGATCCAAGGTGTTAAGATCTAGCACTTCTGGCTTAAAAGTACTGCTATCTGCAGATGATAAATCACCCAATAAACCTTGTAGTGCACTATCTTGACCACTGGCACTGGCTTGGGCACTGGCTGCTGAAGTGGCGTTATTTTGCAAAGCCAATGCGGCTGCAGATGAATCAGATGAATCGCTGGCGGTTATCGTCTCTGCTAATAACTCCTCTTTGTTCAAATCTTCTAGTTCAGCACTGGCACTAGCATCAGTTGAAGCTAAATCAGCGTTTTGTCCCAAAATTAAATCTGCCACTGGTTGAGCGCTAGCAATCGTCGTCTTGACACTACTTAATAAATTTGGCTCAATGCCTTGCACTTTAATTTCTAGCTGACTTTCGTCACTTAATTGAGCATAAGTGCTTTTGTCCAAACTGAAAGCATTAGCTAAGGAGATGCCAAAACTGCCTGAAGCTTTAACTAAACTAGATAAAGTACCTAGTTGATCACCATAAACGTAAACAATCGCGCCTTCTGCCGGCTTACCATCAGCAAGCATCACATTACCATAAACGGTTTGATTGTTGGGTGGCGATTGGCTTTGCTTGGCGATCGTAGTAATTTTGTAAGCTTGGCCGTCATTATCAAAAGTACTAGAACCAGTGCCTAAGACATAATAATAATCTTTACCTGGCTCTAAACCGCGCACCGTCACGTGGTGCAGACGATAATCTTTAACTACGCCTGATAGCTGATCACGATCATCGCTGGCTTGCTTATTCAGTGTTTTTGCCTCTTCGCCATATTTGATAAAAGCTACTGTGCTTTCATCTGTATAAAAAGAAACTGTAAACGATTTGTCAGTCAAATTACTAAGGCGAATATTTTTAGGCGTAGTTTGTGGAGTTGCTCTGGGCGCAAAAACGCCAGTGCCTTGACCAAATAATAGAACACCAGAAATTAACGCGACAAATAAAATTAACAAGCCAAGAATGGTAGGAATTTGCTTTTTACCCGCCAATTTTGCAGATTTTTTCAATTTAACTTGGGTCGGATTTTCACTGAAATCTACAGCATCCATTTTGGGTGCCTCGCTAACAGTTGAAGAGGCAATGGGCTGCACAACTTGAGTAGCTGAGGCAGGCCTTGAGTCAGCATTGAGCGTCGACTTGTCCTCTTGAAGGATTTTTTGATCTAGCTTTAAATCAAGCACTTCTTGGTCAGTAGTAGAATGATTAAGTTTTACCTGCATAAAAATAAAAATGGCTCATATTAAATTTACATGATTAGCCAAGCAACAACAAGTATCAGACTAAGCTTTTTTGCATTTTCTTAGGGCATTTCGGACATAGTACTCGTACTACTTGCTTGATTATTGGTTTCATCACCTAATTCTTCAGTTATTGTGTCGCTTGTTACTTCAACCGCTGCCTCAGCTGTTGCCTCAGGGTTTGTTTCCACACTTGTTGTTTTTTCAGCCTCCTCCATTTCTTCTGGTTTTGTTATGTCAACTAAAATGCTTTCTTTAGTCATTTCGTCTTGATCAAAAACAAAAATGGAAAAATCATTTAGTTCTTCTTGCGTAAAAGCTCGCTGTTGACTAATCTCTTCAAAAACTTTTGATTCTAATCTTGGCACAAAAGACTTAGCCAACTCTCTCAATTCAGGAGAGATGGAGCTAGTCTTACTAGTCGCAAAAATACTGACTAAAATCCATAAAATAATCAAAACCAAAAACAGCACTCCCAACCACAAGAGTTTTTTATTACGGCGAAGTTTACTTAGTTGACGCTGTAAGTCATTGTTTTTCATTTTTTTTCAGTTACTTGACTATCATAATAAGGCAAATTAATGCGTATGACCGCTCCTAAATCTTTTTGATTGCGATTATTGGCCAAACTGAAATTAATTTGATCCACCAAAATCATTCTTCTAGAATTCATCAAGTCCTCAATAAATTGTCTAATCTGTAAATAATCACCAATTACACTCACGTTGAAAGTCAATATTTGACGCGTAGCCTGTGAAGCGCTAGCGGCAACTAATTCTTCTGGAACGGCCGAAATAGTTATCCCTTTAATCACCAGTTGATTATTTCCGGCAATTTTTTCCACAATCTTCAAACCAGTCATTAAGCTGGCGGTTTTAGGCATGGCCTCATCTAATAAATAAAACTGAGAACTGAATTGCTGGTATTGAGCTTGAGCAGTGTTGAGACTGGCAATTTTTTGCGCTAGCTGTTCATCTAATGCTCTTTTATCTTCAATTTCTTTGACCAAAAGAGACATGGTTTGCAAAGTCGGCTTAACTGCAAAAACGGCAAAAAAGACTACGGCTAAAATAGAAAAAATCAGCTCTAGAGAAACCATTGCCACAGGATTTTTATAAAAATCTAGCAAAGCTTGCTGTAGCTGTTCTTGTTTACTTTTTGCCATTGAATGCTACTTTCGCTCGCATGTCAAAATTAAAGCCCGGCGCTCTTTCGCCCCGAGATTCAATTTTATTAATACTAACCTCAGTAAAACGAGGATTTAATTGTAAATTATTGACTAAAACATTGAGAGCCTCCTGTGATAAAGCAGAACCAGTAAAACTAATTGCGTCTGGTTTAATTAACAAAGTTTCAAAAACCACTTGATTGGGAATGTTTTCATTTAAAATTGGAAAAATCTCAGCCAAGTTTGCTTCTTGTTTGAATTGTTGATAATCTTCAATTTGTTTTTGCACAAAACGAAATCTTGTTTCTAAATCAGCATAAGACGCGATGACTCGTTCTTTTTGATTAATCGAAGAATTTAAATCAGTGACCATACGATCTAGGGTAAAGCGCGAAGCAAAACTCAAAATCACAATTAATTCTGTAAAAATCACAATATAGCGACCAATTGACAAGGCCCACTTCAAAAATCGCCCAAAAGTCGTTTCAAAAAATGGGTCTTGAGGAACAAGATTGACAGTAATATCCAATTTGCGATTGGCAGGCTTTTTTGGCATTCTCTATGTCAAGTTTCTCATATATTGAACGCTTTTTGAAGGCTGAGATCAATCTAGACTTCTTTATTTTCAATTGAACTATCAAGCAAGACTTCTGAAGAATCTTCAATGGCTTCACGCCATTTGCCAAATTTTTGCAAAATATTGCGAATGTAAAATAATTCCTTAACATCAAATAAAACCGAAAAATAAACATAAACTAAGCTCGCCATGCTGGCAGTGGAAATCGTTAAAGCAATCAGGTCAATGGTGCGGGAAGTATCAAACACCACTTCATCTAAAATTTTGAAAGGCAAATAAAGAAAAACTGCCATAAAAAAACTTGCTCCCAGCATTTTGCTTTGCGACCACCAAAATTCTTTACTATTAAAACAAGCAATTTTTCGATTAAGTAGAATTACAAACAAAATGAGTTCGACAAAGGCAGTGAGTGAGATTGCTAAAGCTAAACCCAGTACTCCCAAATTGAATTCATAAACTGCTAAATAAGCCGTTAATAAGTAAATCGCTACGGTGGCAATGGTAATCAAAAAAGGCGTCTTTGTATCTTTGAGAGCATGAAAAGCTCTGACCAAAAGTTGCACCATCGCCTGAGCAGTGATGGAGATCGCAATAATCGCCACTACTTTGCCCGTTAGAACGGTGGTTTTCCAAGGAAAATTATAGGTACCAAAAATTAAACGAATAATGGGCACACGCAGAATCAATAACAAAACTGAGGCCGGCATCGCAAAAAATGCAATTTGGTTCAAAGATTGCAAAAGTAAGCGGTTAAATTTGGCTCGATTTTCCCCGGCTGACTCCTCTGATAAAAAAGACAAAGAAGCTTGAGAAATGGGCACTCCAAAAAAACGAATTGGTAAAGTCATCAAACGACTAGCTAATTTCAAGACCACAAAACTCAAGTCGCCAATAGTGGTAGCAAAAAATCCCATAGCTAAATTTTGAAACTCTGTCACTCCGACTGTGAGCAAACGTGGTGGCATCAGAGCAAATAGTTTTTTAACTGATGGAAATTTCAAATTAAAATCAAAGTTAAAGCGAAAACCCAACTTCCAAACTAAAGGCAATTGCACCAACATGTGTAAAAAAGCACCTAATAAAACTCCTAAACCAGCTGCATAAATGCCAAAATATTTAGCCAAGAAAATTGTCCCCAACATGATGCCGAGATTATAAAAAATAGGGGCTAAAGCTGGAGCGATAAAACGTTGATAAGCTTGTAAAATGCCAGTTAAAAAATTGGAGATGGCAAAAAATAATTGTGCAAAGAGCATTAGACGAGTTAATTTGACTGCAATCGCAATTTGCTCCAAAGAAAATTCTTTTCCTGTGCGCAAGCCGGTGATCGGTTCAGCAAAAATAAAAGCTAAAATCGACAAAATCAAAAAAACCAGCATTACGTAGTTCATGACAATAGCAGTAAAACGGAAAGCTTTGGCTTCATCTTGTTTTTTTAACTCACTAAAAAGAGGAATAAAGGAAGCCGCCAATGCCCCCATCACAATCAATTGAAAAATCATGTCTGGAATTTGAAATGCCACTTGAAAGGCCTCATAGGCTTGTTGCGAAGCATTGCTGCTAAAAAATTGTTTAATCAGCACTCTTTCGCGCCATAGACCAAAAATTGAAGAAAAAATATTTGCCAAAGTAATCACTAGAGCCGCAGAAAGAATAGAGTTCTGTTTTCTCTCTAACCATTTACCATTATTATTGAAGATTTTTGCCAAAGAAATCACCTTTCGATTATACCTTGATTTTTTTTGAAAAAGAAAAGCAAAAGCAAACTAAAAATTGGCCTAAAGCTTGCTTAAAAGAGGTACCTCTAGTATAATCAAACGCCTATGCCGATACTCAAAAACGCCAAAAAGGCTCTCCGAGCCAGTAAGAAAAAAACCATTATTAATGGCCAAATTAAAGCTAAATTGAAAACTGCACTGGATGATATGAAAAAAAATCCTCAAGCAGAAAAACTTAGCTTGGCTTTCAGCGCCTTGGATAAAAGTGTCAAAAAAAATATTTTACAAAAAAATAAAGCTGCTCGTCTTAAGTCTTCTTTAAGTAAATTGCTTAAAAAATAAGTTTCTTCCAAAAACTTAATCAACTAGAGAGCAACAAATAATAGTTGTTAAACACAGTTGTTTTTTCATGAATTTAGCCTCTAGCGAACCACAAGCTCTCACTTTAATCAGAAATTTTTCGATTATTGCTCATATTGATCATGGCAAAACTACGCTCACCGATGCTTTTTTGCGTTTAACTGGTGCAGTTAGCGCCCTTAATTTTCATGAAAGAATGCTTGACAGCAATCCGATCGAACAAGAAAAAGGCGTCACTATTAAATTGGCTCCAGTGCGCATGCATTACCGATATCAAAACCAAGATTACATTCTCAATTTAATTGATACACCAGGACATGTTGATTTTGGATATGAAGTTGATCGTTCACTCGCTGCTTGTGAAGGTGCTCTCTTACTTATTGATGCCACGCAAGGGGTACAAGCGCAAACCCTAGCTAATTATCAAAAAGCTAAAAATTTAAATTTAAAAATTATTCCTGTCATCAATAAAATCGACTTGCCATCGGCAAACGTTGAACAAAGTATTTTAGAAATTATGGAATTCTTTGATCTTGATGAAAAAGAAGTGCTCATGGTTTCTGCAAAAACCGGCGTTGGCGTGGAACAAGTTCTGCAGAAAATTATTACAGAAGTGCCACCGCCTGGAAAAAAATTGATTCAAGAAGAGCAGTTGCCAGAAAATGAGCAGTTAAGAGCTTTAATTATCACTTCTAAATTTGACAACCACCAGGGAGCCATTGCCTACACCAGAGTAGTCAATGGTGAAATTCGCAAAAAAGATCTCTATCTCAATTTTAGTAAAACTAAATTTTTACCAGTCGAGATTGGCATTTTTAATCCAGAAAAAGAAAAAAGAGAGGTTTTGCGAGCTGGTGAAGTAGGTTATTTAGCCACAGGTCTCAAAGATATTTCCCTTTTGAAAGTGGGTGATACGATTACTCGTTTTGAAGAAAAAGAAACGATTGCTGTTTTGCCAGGTTACAAAGAACCCACGCCAATGGTTTTCATGGAAATTTATCCAGTAGATAGCGATGATTTTGCCAATCTTAAAGATGCGATGGCAAAGTTAACTATGCACGATAGCGCCTTGCAATCTCAACCCACTCATTCAGTGGCCCTGGGCAATGGTTTGCGGGTTGGTTTCTTAGGTATTTTTCATGCCGAAATCGTGCGTGAAAGATTGATGCGCGAATTTGATTTAGATCTCATTGCCACTGCGCCTTCAGTCACCTATCAAATCGAAACCACTGCTGGCAAAATGGTGGAAATTCACAGTCCTGCAGAAATGCCTGATCCAAGTCGCATTAAAAAAATTCTCGAGCCAATTGCTAATTTGAGTATTTTTTGTGCTGAAGAGTACGTTTCAGCAGTGATGAAACTTTGCCACGAAAAAAGAGCAACTTTAATTAACAGTGTGGGCACAGGTAATCGCAATCGCCTAGAATATTTAATTCCCTTGGCGGAACTGATTACTGATTTTCACGATAAACTCAAATCAGTCACTTCAGGATTTGCTTCAATGGAATATTTACTCAAAGATTTTCGAGAAGTTGATGCCATTAAAGTTGAAATATTAGTTAATAAAGAAGCGGTCGAAGCACTCAGTTTCATTACTGTAGCTGATAAAGCAGAACTAAAAGCACGCGCCATTGTTAAAAAATTGAAAGAAGTAATTCCGCGCCAACTCTTTGAAATTCCAATTCAAGCTAGTATTGGTGCCAAAGTCATTGCTCGAGAAACTATTAAGGCCTGGCGCAAAGATGTCACAGCCAAATTATATGGTGGCGATCGCACTCGTAGAATGAAGCTGCTGGCCAAACAAGCCAAAGGCAAGAAAAGAATGAAACAAATTGGACAAGTGCAACTCAATCAAGACGCTTTCCTCGCGGTGTTGGAAAATTAGAGCTCAAACCCAAATTGAGCAACTATTTTTATAAATTGACACTTTTTATAAATTAACACTTGGTGCAAATTTAAAATAATTTATTTTGGCGTTTTTCTTCAATTCTGCAAACCATTTCTGTTGTTCAGTGGCTAGCTTTTGTTGCTTTAATTGATTCTCAATGTCAGCTTTAATATCTTCAAATTTAACATCTTTACCCAACAATTCTTTATTTTCTTCAAAATAAGCAGTCACTTCTTCTGCAGTAACCGTGATTTTGTCGGATAACAACATTTCCATGCCTTTACTAAGCGCCAGTTGTTCTTTGACTGCGGCACGAGTTAGGCTCTGAGCCTTGAGCAGGTCGTCTAAATTTTGACCCTGAGCTGCTAACTGTTCTTCAATTTTTTTCAGTTCGGCATCCATTTCTTCGTCGCTGACTTTAATGCCTTCTTTCTTGAGTTGTTGCTCAACTAGCATTTGTAGGGTCATATTTTCCAAAGTAGAAGAGGCAGCTTGTTTTTCCAAATTGCGAATCAGGGCAATTCTGGTGATAGGCTTGCCATTGACGCTGGCCACAATTACTTCGTCTTTGACTAAGTAAACTAAGGCTAAGATTAGTAAAAATATCAAGGCTTTAACCAATGTTTTTGAATCGATTTTTTTGAGTTCAATTTTGTGATTGCTTACAGATGCCACTGCTGGCTTTGAGGAAGCTTTGACAGGAGTAGTTTTAGCTGCGCTTACTTTAGCAGCAGCTACTTTGGCTGGCACAGTTTTTGGAGACAAAGGTTTTTTGACACTAACTTTTTGGCTTGCTTTTTTGGCGTTAGTTTTTTGAGTTTTTTTAACTGGCATAATGACGCTTTCTATAGTCTTGCTAAATCTATTGCTTAAAACCTGATCATAAGATAACAAATTTTTGAGAAAAAACAAAGTGGGAATTCAAGACTAAGAAAATAAAGTTTTCAACTGAACAGTGTTATAATAAAGAAAATGCTCAACCAAGCAAGCAAACACCAGCGTCGCAGACTTGAAGATTATTCTGAAGTGATGAAATACGAACGTGCTTCGAATAATTTTTTCAAGAGTTTTATTCCTAAGCCCAACAATATTCATCTCAATATTCAAGATAAAGACGAAAAAATCGTTTTGGTCTTGCGACAACACCCGATTACTCAGGTGCAAAAAATATTCTGGCTAATTTTGGCTTTAATTTTTATTCCTCAATTACTCAGTTTTGCTGGTTTTATGGCTGTTCTGCCAGGAGAATTTGCTGACGCTTTTAACTTTTTTTGGATTGTTTTGGCCTTTGGCCTCTTGACTAGATCTTTTTTAAGTTGGTTTTTTAACGTTTACATTGTGACTGATGAAAGAATTATTGATGTAGATTTTCATTCAGTGATTTATTACAACGTTTCCAGCGCTAAAATTGAAAATATTGAAGATGTCACCACTAAAACCATCGGGCCTTTGGCAGCAGTTTTTAACTTTGGTAGCATTTTGATCCAAACTGCGGGTGAAAAAAATCAATTTGAATTTGAACACGTTCCTCAGCCAGCCAAAATTACTAAATTGCTGAATGAATTAATTTTGGAAGAAGAAAGAGAAAAAATCGAAGGAAGAATTAATTAAGGAGATATGTTAGATATTTTTGATTCACAAATTATTGCCGGCATTCTCAAATTTTTATTCGTCACTGGAGCTTTATTTTATTTGATTTACACCTTCATCGTTTTTCGCCAGATTTACATCATGAAAAAAACTCTGATCACCAGTTTTTCTCCTGCAGTTAGCTTACTTGGTTTGATCAATTTATTACTAGCCACAGGAGTTTTTGTGGGTTTTTTGCTTTTCCTATAAAATTATAATTCGATAATGGTAAAAGAGTCTTTTTCCAATTTTGGATAGTTTACTTTTAACCATTGCCAAAATTCTTCTTCTTTATTCTTGGTGAGAAAAACTTCAAAATTATCATTTTCGTAGGAAAAATTTATATTAAAATTATTTTGATTAATTGGACATTTGGATTTTAAAAGAGAAAATTCTTTAGCTCTTTCTTCAGTTTCTAACGTTGAATGATCAGAGATAACAATGGGCATTACTTTTACTTCTTCATTTGTTTCTTCACTTACTTCTTCTTTCGGAGCTTCCTGTACAAAAGTTTCTTGTGCCAACTCTGCGGGCTGGCGAATTTCTGTTTGATTGCTTGAATGATTAAGCAAAGCACTCAACAAGGACGACTCGCTTATTTCTTCTTGAACTGATACTTTTTCTTTAAAAAAATCAGCATTTTTCCAAAAATAATAAGGCAAGATGAAAAAAATTAATAATAGCAATATCTTTCTTAAGTGATTTGGCATAAAATTTTAATCCTTCCTAGCCAAAAGCAGCCGCTTTGGACTAATAGCTTCGTCATTGTTTCCAAAGCTGCCAGCATTATCAAAAAAATACTCTTTCAAGGCGCCTCCATTTGGATCTATGACAGTGATTTTAGCGTTGGCGACATCAATATCTTTCACCACAACCCAATGTCCACCTCCACCAAGATTGCCAAAATTACCATTTAACATAATTTGCCAGTTACCTTCTTTTTGATATTTTTTTAAATTGTCGATGAGGTCACTATAATTATTGTTTAAATTGGCCTGTCTTATCTCATCTTCTAGAACACCATTGCCATTAACACCTGTTCTCGTTTCATAACCTAATTTTTTCAATGCTTCCGCATTTGCCTTCAAACTAGTACCATTGGCGGTAATTCCGTTGGTATTTCCGATATCATAAAGTCCTAAAACTTTATCTGGAGAAACACCTGTCAGATTTGCTACTGATGTTACGCCACAGCCAACATTGCCAAATTTAATATTTTCTTCTATGTATATATTTTTCCAACGATTGTCTAATTGGTTAAAAAAAATATCATTTGCGTATTTAGCCGTAGTGGAAACTATCGGCGTCGGAGAAGCACTTACAGATTTTTCTGTTTTTTGTACATCAGGTTTTGGAGTTTTTTTTGTAGTTTCTGCCGCCAAATAAGACTCAACTAGTTTAAGCGATTGCAAAGTTGGATATTTATAATTATTAATAGTATTTGGGGGCACCACGACATGAGTTCCTCCAGGCAAAACTTCCCAGTATAGATAGCAGGTATCATTAAGCCAATTGCCCTGTCCATTGCAGCTACTTTTTGTTGTTGGTCTATTAGTAGTTGAAGTTGAAACAGTAGTTGGAGTCGGAGTTAAAGTCGAAGTCGGAATTAGAGTTGGGTTGGTGGTTGGAGTTGAGGTTGTGGTTGGAATTAGAGTTGGACTAGTAGTAATGGTTGAATAAGGTTCACTTTCAAAAGCTTGCTGTCGATTGTCTTGCGTTTGCTTACTAAGCAAAAAGCTAACAAAAAGACCGATCGCCAAGAAAAAAACAATAAACACATTAGCTAAATTTTTTATTTTCTTTTTTGGAAAAATAAAAGACGTCTTTAGATCATCATTAACTAAATAGTGGCGATATTTTTCTGGTAAGAAATCTCTAGGATTATTCATCATAAATCATAAAAAATTGCACAATAAAGTGTAACTCATTGCTATTTAGATTGACAAGGAAAAAATAAAAATTGCCAAGTCTTGAAAAATCTGCAAAATTGGCATAAAAAAACGCTTTATTCTGGCCTCGACCTATCTTCGCAGGGGGAGAACCCCCAACTATTGTCAGCGCTGAAGCGTTTCAAGACTCTGTTCGGGATGGGAAGAGTTGGGACCACCTCGCTCTAGAGACCAGAATAAAACGTTTTTACAAATTTGTGCCATCGTACGGTTTTGCACGAAACACAAATTATGTTAATTAGCGATTGTTCGCTAATAAGTGAAGCTAACTGCTTTATACCTGAGTATAAAAGTTAGTAGTAAAAGATAAATCTTTCACTACTAACCTACTCAATAAGACTTTTCAAAAAACTGATAGATATTTTGTTCAATCGACACTTAGTACTGCTAGGCTAAACATGTCGCCATGCTTGCACCGGCAGCCTATCAACGTGGTAGTCTCCCACGGGTCTAATGGAGAAAGTTAATCTTGAGCATGGTTTCCCGCTTATATGCTTTCAGCGGTTATCCAAAAGAAATGTAGCTACCCTGCGGTGCGCTTGACAGCAACAACAGGAACACTAGGGATTTCCTCATTCGGGTCCTCTCGTACTACGAACAAATTCTCTCAACTTTCTAACGCTAACATCGGATAGAGGCCGACCTGTCTCACGACGGTCTGAACCCAGCTCGCGTACCGCTTTAATTGGCGAACAGACAAACCCTTGGGAGCTTCTTCACCCCCAGGATGCGATGAGCCGACATCGAGGTAGCAAACCGCGCCGACGCTAGGGACGCTTAGGCGCGATGACTCTGTTATCCCCAGAGTAGCTTTTATCCGATAAGCCCGGCACCTTCCACAAAGTGCACGAGGATCACTATAACCTGCTTTCGCATCTGCTCGGCCTGTATGCCTCACAGTTAAGCACTCATATGCTATTGCACGTACAGCTTGATTTCCATCCAAGCTAAGAGTACCATTGCGCGCTTGCGTTACACTTTAGCAAGCAACCTCCCCAGTTAAACTACCCGCCAGACAGTGTCCTTCTTAGAGTTTGCATCTAAGTTAAGTGAGGTCTTACATATAAAACGAGTGGTATTTCACTGACGTCCCATCAATAAATGAAGGAACTCCCACCTATCCTAAACAATTCCATATATAAGACCAGTGCCAAGTTGTAGTAAAGCTTCATGGGGTCTTTTTGTCCAGATGTTAGTAGGCCGCGTCTTCACGGCCATCTCAATTTCGCCGAGTAGTAGTTCAAGACAGTGTAGGGCTTGTTGAGCCGTTCATGCACGTCACCAATTAAGTGACAAGGAACTTCGCTACCTTAGAACAGTTATAGTTACTGCTGCCGTTCACTGGGGCTTCGATTGAAGGCACTAGCTTGCGCTAGCACCCTCGCAATTAACCTTCCAGCACTGGGCAGGTTTCAGCCCGTATACTTCCCCTTGCGGGTTTGCACGGACCTGTGTTTTTGGTAAACAGTCAACCCTACGTCTTTTGCTGTGCCTCTCTCAGGCTTTAACACCCGAAAGAGAAGGGCATCTCCCAAAGTTACGCCCAGCTATTTTGCCGAATTCCTTAAACTACTTTCTCTCGCTCTCCTTGGTCTACTCGACCTGTCCACCTGTGTCGGTTATCGGTACGATTTGATAAAAGGCTCCTTGCGAAGCTTTTCCAGGATAATGAAGTCAAGGCAATCAATGTTCCCGCAGGAACAAAGACTTATTACAGCTTGAATAAACGCCTTGGTGGGTTTGCCTGCCAAGACTGTCTCACTGCTTGAATGTCAAATTCACTTTGACACTGCCCCTATCCATCATCGTCCCTCCCCAAGTAATAATGTCTTTTATCAAGGACTGGAATATTAACCAGTAATCCATCGGGTACCCTCCGTCTGAGACGGAGGCTCGCCTTAGGGTCGCCTAACCCGCACACGACGAACGTGGGTGCGGAAACCTTGGACATTCGGAGTCGAAGATTCTCACTTCAATGACGCTACTTATGCCAGCATTCTCACTTCTGATCGCTCCAGCAACTCCTTACGGGTCACCTTCATCGCACACAGAACGCTCCCTTACCACTCATTCTAGTAAACTAGAACGAATCCTAAGCTTCGGTTAAACATTTGAGCCTCGTTAATTTTCGGCGCATAAATTCTACGGCTAGTGAGCTGTTACGCTTTCTTTAAAGGATGGCTGCTTCTGAGCCGACCTCCTAGGTGTCTTAGAATTTAAACTTCCTTTTCCACTAAATGTTTATTGGAGACCTTAGCTGTAGGTCCGGTTTGTTTTCCTTTTGCTCCTGGAACTTAGCTCCCAGGTGCTGAGTGCTGCGAAACATGTATTTGGTATTCGAAGTTTGACTAGACGCTCACAGTTTCCCATGAGACGCCCGATCAGAGCCCTACCCCCAATTACACTTCACGCAACCCTATACCTAAATATATTTCAGGGAGAACCAGCTATCTCCGGGTTCGATTGGCATATTACCTCTAACCACAGTTCATCCGAGCATCTTGCAGCATACACCGGTGCGGACCTCCATCAGGCTTTCGCCTAACTTCATCCTGACCATGGTTAGCTCACTCCGGTTTCGGGTCATTTACTAGTTACAAAATCGCCCTATTCAGGCTCGCTTTCACTACGGCTTCAACACTAAAGTGTCTTAACCAAGCAACTAGCAAATACTCGCTGGCTCATTCTTCAATAGGCACGAGATCATCCATATTGCAGGACTCTCTCTGGTTGTTAGCAGATGGTTTCAGGTACTATTTCACGGGGCCTTCCGCCCTTCTTTTCACCTTTCCCTCACGGTACTCGTTCACTATCGGTCTTGTTTGATGTTTAGTCTTGGAGCGTGGTCGCCCCAGATTCGGAAGGGAGTTTGCCGTCTCCCAACTTACTCAGGTACTTTCTATGCTTCTCTTGATTTTCGTATACACGGCTGTCACGTTCTGTGGCCAACTATTCCACGTTGTTCTACTAATCTTAAGAATCCAATATCGAAAGCCCTACAACCCCGAACAAAAGTTCGGTTTGGACTGTTCCCGTTTCGCTCGTCGCTTACTCAGGGAATCTCTCGCGATTTCTTTTCCTGCGCTTACTTAGATATTTCAGTTCAGCGCGTTCCCCTCTCTGAATAAATTCAGAGATCCCAAGCATCGCTGCTTGGGGGGTTTCCCCATTCGGACACCGTCGGATCATAGCTTTTTGGGAGCTCCCCGACGACTTTCGCACCCTAGGCGTCCTTCTTCGGTCAAACAAGCCAAGGCATCCACCTTCTGCTTTAATTTACAAAATATCGAATTTGTTTACACAAATTCTTGTATCATTGAAATGTTCTCTTACTCAGTCATATTGAGTAACAGTTAGTTTTTAACTTAAATAAAATTTAAATCAAAAATTTTCTTCACTTATTAAAGAACAAATTTGACGCATTTGCGCCAAACACTAGCTCTTTGCTAGTTATTAGTCTCTAGAAATTTCTAGTTTAGAAAAATCCAAAGTCTAATAAGCAGCAAATAGTCTATTTTAATTTGCTGGTGGACCCTAAGGGGCTCGAACCCTTGGCCTCCACATTGCAAATGTGGCGCTCTAGCCAACTGAGCTAAGGGCCCTTGCTTTAGTCTTAGTTAAGTGTGAAGTTTGTTCTTAATTTTGCATATATTTATGACTTTTTGAAGACAGAGCTTTGCGATAGTAGTTAATCTACTTGAGCAAAACTCTAACGTACAAAAAGGCTTAAATAGATGTGAAAGAAAGATAAACTTCACACTTAACTAAGACTCTAATCTTTTGTTCAATTTAAGGTGCTAAAAACGACAAAAGATCATTAGATAAATTTTGTCTTATTTTTATAGCCTTTTACAAGGCAAATATTGAACGGAGGGAATCCTCAAACGGATTGTCGCGTATACTCTTGTAAGCTTATCCCGAAAAGCTTTAGAGACAAAGAGGAATTATATAGTTTTTATAGATGATTTCAAGGGGGAATTTAGAGAATTACAACAACTTCGCTCTTTGATTGATTTCCAATTCCACCAACTCTTTGTCCTTACCATATTTAAGACGAGAAAGTTGTTTGATCATTTCAGCTAACTTGGGGTTCATGCGCGCTTCTTGTGCCTTAATATCCTTATAAAGTGACATCGAAAAAGCAGGGACTGGTTCGTTATCAACAATCGTTTTGATGTAAGCATGATATTTTTCCACATTGGCCAAATCATTCTCATTAAAAGTTGGCGCAAATTCATGCTGCAAGAAATTAGCATCAGTTACACCCACGCGGAAAGACACCATCGTACCAACGTTGCCAAAAACAGCGTTTTTGATTTCCTCATCAATTTGACCGATAAACTGGTTGGCCACAATTAAATTGAGACGATATTTACGAGCTTCAGACAAAATGGCAGCGAAATCCTCAGTGGCAAAATTTTGAAACTCGTCAACATATAAGAAAAAATCTGGACGTTGATCCATAGGTACATTCTGACGACTCATGGCGGCAGTTAAAATTTTTGGCACCAAGATCAAGCCTAAAAACTTAGCATCTTCTTCACCCAAAATACCTTTAGACAAATTGCATAAAACAATTTTCTTTTCATCCATCGCTTTACGAAAATCAAAAGCACTGGTTGGCTGGCCAATGATATTGCGCATAGTTTTATTGGTCACAAAACGTCCAAACTTAGACACAATGTAGTCCATCACCTCAGACTTATGGAAATCAGAGGTATTGGCAATCTGATCAGTCCAATAACGCTTGACCATGCCGTCTTTGACCAAAGGCAAATATTCTTCCACAAACTTCGCATCGGTCAAAATACGCACCATTTCAATAAAAGTACTGCCAGGCTTACACATGATGGTCAACATGGCATTACGAATGGCGTGCTCAAAACGCGGACCAACAATACCAGTGTGATGGGGATCATAAAGCTTATACATCAAACCAATAATCGAGCTCGCTACAAAATGCATTTGTTCTTCTGTTTCCGCTTCCATAATATTCATGCCCATGGGTCGCTCTAAATCAGAAGGGTTGAAATAAATCACGTCCTCAGCTCTCTCGGGAGGCATGAGCTGCAGTACGTCTTCCACTAAATCACCATGCGGATCAATCACCGCTACTCCATGTCCAGCCTCAATGTCTTGCAAGACCATATCTTTCAAAAATTCAGATTTACCAGTACCCGTTTTACCAATGATATAAGTGTGACGACGACGATCATTTAGACCCACATAAATATCTCTTTCTTCTCCCCGATAAATCGATTTGCCCATAAATAAACCTTCTGTCGGAATTTTATTTGGAGCTGGAGCATTTTTGGCGGTCAAGGTTCGAATATGATGAGTTTCAACAGTTTTATTGGGAAAATGCATGATCGTTGCCAACTCTTCCGTATTGAGAATGATTGTATTTCTATGAAACATGGGCATGTAACGATAAATAAAATCAACCATAAAAAGGTGTTTAAATAAGAAAAAGGCAGGCTTTTTAAAGTGATTGTAGGTGGAAGAAAATTGAGAAAAAGCACCCACTATATTATTTAAATTTGACTGAGCCGTAGTAGCGCTGTTTGCTGAAACCACCACTCTTATAGAAACTCTAAATCCAGACTTACCCACCTTATTATTGATGGCTTCAATTTCTTTTGGATCGTGAGTGTAATTTGCCTTATCTGGATCAGCCTCACGTTTTTTTTCTTTTTGATTATGGCTCAAACCTTTGTTTTGCCAGCGATTACCCTCTGGATGCATCAAAATTTGTAAAGTGGCTCCTTCGCCATCGCCCATTTTTGACATGGCAGAAGTAATCAGAGACAATCCATCTGTAGGTAAATCTTTGTAAGTTTTAATCGGATAAAAATCAGCTTTATCTAAAACTACTGAGGTAAAAGCAACTCGACCTTGCTCATTAAAAATATTTACCTCATCCATTTCGCTGATGGAAGCTGAAGGATAAGCGCCATTAATTTGTTTTTCGACAAAATCTCGAATTGATTTATGACAGGTTACATAAAAAGCAATGTCTTCTTTCATGCCGACAATTTCAAAACTTAGAGTGTCTTCTGGTTTCAGAAAAGATAGTAAGCCATCTTTTTTAAGCGAATAAAGACCGGCGAACATTTGCTCGGCAGCATCAATTTTAATTTCATTATTTTTGGGCAATTTTACTAATAAAGTTACAAAATTAAGTACGTAGTTTTCACGGCGCTGATTTTTAATTAGAGAAGCAATTAAAAAAATCATCAAAACCAATAAAACTAAGAGGCTAATAAAAACAAAAGCAGTAATAAAAAAACTATTTAATTGAGCTAATAAGTTTTGAGTTTGCTCATTCATGATCAATTTCTTCTTTATAAACTACGGCTCCGGCAAACATTTTGGTGATTTTTTGACACCACTCAATCAGCCAGCGCACACTATATTTCGTACTTTTAAACTTTGCTTCTTCTTTGCTTTTGACAGTAATTGGCAACACCACCACCGGTTGATTAGAAATAGCCACTGGAGTAACTGCTTCAGCTGCCAATTGATCAAGCGCTTGTTGTTTTTCTTTAATCAAAGCTTGCTCGCGTTGTTCTTGAGTTTCTTTAGAAATTTCTTGGATTTCTTTGCTTAAATCTGCCAACTCAGGATTAGCAGCAAACTCTCTTGACACAACATCTTGCTCAACTAATTCTGCAGTGGGCGTTTGTCCCAATAACTCTTTATTTCGACCTGCTCCAACCGAATTTTGCCCAGTTTGATCACTCGCCTCATCCAGTAAACGTTTGGCAAGGCTTTGCTCAACTAAGCTCTCAAATAAAGCCAAATCTTTTTCATCAGGCAAAGCAGCAGGATCAGGCTTCGTCATCTGCTGCTTAATTAAAACAGGCAAATACTTCACCAAAGTGGGATATTTTACCTGATTAGAACTAGAAAAAATCCTTTTTAGGGACTGGCTACTTGACACCATGCTCTATCATAGCGTTTTTTTAGTTGAACCGAAAGAAGAGTTTTGTTTGTAAATCAAGCTCAGTCAATTTGCCAGGTAAAGTTTCGAGTACTAAATTACTGGGCGAGGGTGAATGATAAATTATTTGTGGTTCTTGCGCAGTGGCTTGTTTTTGACAAGCTAAAAATTGATTGTCCTTCAGCCAACAAATGTCTAAGTCAAACAACATATCTTTCATCCAAAAACTTTGTCGCTGTTTATTAGCAAAAACAAACAACATGCCGTCAATGGCTCGTCCAGCTTGATCAAGCATAGACTTACGAGCTGACAAGCCCTGCATTTTGCTAGCTGGCATTTTTACAACTTCTACTCTAAGTTGTTTTTTGCTTGGTGAAAAAAAATGAGTTTTTAAGTGCAAAGTAATGATTTGATGATCTTTGACCAAAAAGAGCATTCCACCAGCCTGATAAAAGTAAGACCAACAGAAAACCAAACAAACTAAGCTAATAAACAACATTCCTATTTTAAACTGAGGCGCGAATTTCATCTTAAAAAATGACGATTAATAATAAAATGAATAAATAAATTGAAGCGCCATAAACTACAAGCTGACTATTTTGTTTTTGAGCTAATTGTGGCAGATGCTGAAAAAAACGTTGTTGTAAAAGCTCTGGTTGATTTTTAAGCTGCCACATTTCGATTAACAAATAGCAATTAATCGCTAGAATAAAAGCAATTCCCCACAAACTTCCTGAAGAAGTTAAAACAAATAAACTTAAAAAAGGCAATAATAAAAGAAATAAAAAATTGCGACTAGCTAAGCTTGAAAAGTGCGAGCTATTTTGCAAGTTTAGATCAATCTTTTCTTCGTAAAATCTATACAAAAATTGTTCATCAGCGTACAGTAAAGTAATCCCACAAAGATAGGCAAAAACAAACATAAAAAGACTACTTAAATTTTGCCAAGCTTGAAAAAAAAGAATTAAAAAAAAGAGCAGGCTCAAAGAAGCTAACACTTTAAAAATAATTTGTTTGGTTGAAAATACAGTTTTCATTTTTTAATTTTTAAAATCTTTGCTAAAGCCCGATCAACTTGGCGACGGAAATTTTCGGAATCTTCATATTGATTAGTTAAGGCAAGGGTAATTTCTTCTAAACTTGTCGGGCTTACACCTTTGCCAAAAACCAAAACGTCGTTGCCGGCCAAAATTGCTTCACTGGCTACTTGAGTCAAATTTTTTTCTGGCAAATCTTTGCCCTGTGCCTTAGCCGCTTTCATATTAAGATCGTCGGTAAAAAGCAAAACTTGCTGATAAGAATTAGTAAACTCTTGCAAGCATTCTGCGCTCAAGCTACAAATTTGGCCAGCCAATTTGTTTTCGAGACGCACATGAGCCGTCATGACTCCAATATTAGGAAATTTATTTAACAACTTGCTCCAAATAGCCGTATCATTTGGTCGCAGCGCAAGTGTAGTAACAGTTTGATGAGGATCCTGGCGAATGGCGCCTATACCCGGAAAATGCTTGATGACCGACATAATCCCATACTGGGAAAAGCTCAAAATATAATTACTGGCACTAGCAAAAACTTGTTCAGGATCAGCCGCGGCGCGAGTTTTTAAAACAGCACTCTGAGAAGCCAAATCGACGACTGGAGCAAAAACCACATTGATGCCTACAGCTGTCAACTCGCGGGCCGATTGATTAAAAACTGCTTTCTGTTGAGCGCTGGAATAAGTCGTCACGATTTTTTGCCAAGGCTCTAATTTGCTGAAGCCTTCGCCATTTAAGCGTTGTACCAAGCCACCTTCGTGATCAACTGCCAACAAGGGCAAATAATCTGTATCTGTAAAATAACTATACAATCGATCTTTGGCTAAAAGCGCCGTGGCACTAGCGATGTTTTCACCAAAATATAAAACAAAACCTGGTTGATAATCTTCAATGAAGCGCAACATGCGCGCGCTACTAGAACTATCCTTTTCAAATTCATTTAAATCAAAAGGAACAGCCAATAATTGAGTAATTTTATCTTTTGAACGAAGAGTTTTTTTCGCCACTTGGGTTGGAGTTGGAGTTAGACTAGGTTGATCAAGAGCGGAAGTGGAATCTGAACTGCTAGAAAAAAATGGTTTTTTAAAATAATTGTAAGCCGAAAGCGCAGTTAATAATAACAAAATAAAAATCAGTAGTTTGGTAGTCCAATATTTCATGGTTTCGTCAACTCTTTTTTGAGTTGTTGTAATTTCCACATAAAAAGCTTAGCTTTATTATCTACTTTTGCATCACTCACAAAACTCAAAGCTCTTTCTAATGTGCTACGCGACATTGTTTTCGCTAATTTAATATACAACGAGGTGTGCCGCTTGTCTGCCAAAGTTTCTGCTAAATAACAACCAAAACTCTGAAATTCATGAGCAATGTGCTTATTGGTTTCTAAAGACTGATATTTTTCTACATTCAGTAAATCGCTGGCCAAAGTAAAATGATGAGCTGCAGAAGTTTTAGCGGTTGCAGATTGAGTTTTGACAGACTTAGTCTCAGTTTCAAAAGTAAATAAAGAATCGCCAAATAATGAAACAGGCGCAGCTTTTTTAAGTTTGGACATCTAAGCCAAATTATAACCTAAACTCTGGAGAATTTTTTTGTTCTTGGCAATTATCGCTGGTGGCAAATCGCCAGTTTCTTCAAGTGTAAAAGACAAAGGCCTCTTGGCTAATTTTTGGTAAAACTCTACTTGCGTGGCCAAAGTTTGACGAGCCAAAGTTAAATCGCTAAAAGCCAACCAATCGGCAGAGATAAGGTATTGTCCCAAATTGTAAGTGGTCTCTCCACCGGCAATGGTAAAGCAAATTTTGTTCGCAATGTGCACATTGCGAGGACGAACCATGTGCCCCTTAATTTCGTGGGCTAGTTCTAAGGGATCAGCAAAAGGCAAAAGTCCAGCATATAGTAAGTCATTTTGATCAGCTAAAACTTGCAAATGCTGTTGCATGCTGGCATTCGCCTCATCAAAATCATTTAAACTAAAAATTTCTTTGACATAAGCATTTTCTTCATTGGCTGCTAAACGTAAGCGACGATCATCCGCCGGGCATTGTGCAAGCATTTGACGTACTGCCACTAAAATTTGTGGAAAATTAGCCATTTTTAGACCAGCACCTAGAAAAGCCAAGCGTTTACCAAAATTAATCTGGACTCCTTCATCGCCACAAGCAATAACCCAAGGCATAGCTGGGGAGATTTGTTCTTGATTTTTTGAGTCTGACATTAAACTACCTTTTTAATAGAGCAGGAAATACCAAGAGTCAAAATGAAGCAAAAATTAGCTTTGTTCGCGAGCATTAGTCATGCCCTGTACAACCGCTAAATATTGTTTCATTTCTTGTTCAACTTGTTGCCAATTACCATTAGCTTCACGAATTGCATTGAATAGCAAATCCATGTCAATTAGTAATTGGTCATCAGTAACAATCATTCTTTGTTTTGCCATGAGCCTATTATAGCACTTTTAACAAATTTTTCAGGAGGAAAAAGTAGTTTGAAGCCTGGTATTTTAGAAAATTTCATCTAAAATAAAAGAACTTTAGATCTAAAATTACTAACTATAATTAGCAGCTACAGAGATATTATATGTTTAAGCAAAGCAGATTAGTTGATTTCAGTTTAAGCTTGGTCGGCTTAGTGTTACTGCTCCCTATTGCTTTGTTGTCCTATCCATTATTAGTATTTTTGCTTGATAGACCCATCATCTTTAAACAAAAGCGTCTTGGTCAAAAAGGCAAAGTTTTTGCTTTATATAAGCTAAGAAGCATGCAGCCAAATGCGGAAAAAATCCAAAAAAAATATTTAGCACAAAACGAAGCTCCTTGGCCAATGTTCAAAATTACCGATGATCCCCGTTTTCTCAAAAAAACTATTAATTTCTTTGGCCAAAAAAAGGCAGAGCTAGCGATCGGCAAATTTTTATCTAAATCAGGTATTGATGAATTACCCCAACTAATCAACATTTTGCGGGGTGAAATGAGTTTAATCGGCCCCAGACCTTTGCCTATCAAAGAAGCTAACTTATTAAAAACCATTGACGCTGATTGGTACGAGTGGCGACATCGAGTTAAGCCGGGTGTTTTTTCATTTTGGGCGTTGGACAAAAAACATAATCAATCTTTGACTTATTGGAAAAAATTAGAAAAAAAAACGCTCAGGATTAATTCTTTACAAAAAATTAAAATCGTCTGGCAAATTATCATGCAACAATTTCAGCTAATTCTTCGGCAAATTAAGTTGAAAAATAACTAAAGTTGAAAAAACAGATATGGTAAATGTGGAAAGTAAAATTACTGAGGAAGAGACAAATCATCACCCAAGAGTGTTTATCGAATCTGCAATTAAGCCAAAGCGAACAGCAGAAAACCTCAGTCAACCCTATTCTGATTCTGATTTTGCTTTTGTTGTACATCGACCAGGAGTTTACAGATTGTTTAAGTGGCTAAAAACACAATTTTTAGCACAAGGAGCAGGGGTTCATTTTATTTGCCCAGCCGTTTTGCCTTTTCCCATCGAAACAAATGGGATGCAAACAGAAAAAGAAATTGGCAAACTTGACTATTTATTTGTAACAGATCTAACTGATTTTCCTCTAGAAATAATTACTTTAGCCAAACAAAATAATCCCCATGTCAAAATTATTTTTATCGAACAAACAGAAAACAGCGCTCTACGATCAGTTCCAACCATGATTAGTCACGGAATTAGTCCACGACTCATTTTGACCGTCACTCAAGAAGCGGCGCAAAAAGTGCAAACCCAGCTGCCAACTGATTATTCAGCCTTGGTAAAAGCAATTGGTAACCCTGAAATTTATGGCTCATCTTTAGACCCTAAAAAAATCAGACGCGAAGTGAGAGAAAAATTAACAATTGAAAACAGCACGAAACTGATCACTTATATCGGCCGACCAGATGGAGCTAATTTTGATACGGAAATCATTGATCCAAAAAAACCCAATGATAGCTTAGCTTTGCAATCAGCGTTGCTGGCTTTGATAGACATTGCCAAACAGCAACCCGAGCAAGTATTTAAATTGATTTATTTGCCTCACCCAGCCGATCCTTTATCAGTAAGTCTCTGGATAAAAATCTTGCAAAGCTCCAATGGCCATTTGCCAAACAATTTGCAGTTAAGTTATGATCCTCGCCGCAGTGACCACGATTGCAATAATCATGGTCAAAAAAGAGAAAATATTTTACAAATTGATACCAATCATTTAGCTTTGGCCAGCGATTTAGTACTCACCATTCGTTCAACGGTTGGACAGACTATGGCTTTGCTTGGGGCCTTGCGTGACCCACAAACACCCATTCCTTTGACTCTGCATTTGCTTTTAGATAAATTCATGGAAAATATTGAAACCAGTGCTAAGCCAGATCAACTTTTAATTCTACGTTTAGGAGCAGCCCCTTTTGCCCAAAATGATAGAGATTTGGGTACGCTAATAAGACGAGCTCTCTTTGATCAAGAATTCATCACAAAATTCCGTCAACAACAAGCTCAACACTTACCAAATGAATTTTTTCATCAGCAAACAGCAGAAACAATAGGCCACTATTTGTAAGCAATTGGCGTTGAGGTGTCGACAATGGACAAACTCATGCGACGCTGTTCTGGAACGACATTTTCTACGTTAACAGTGACTTTCTCGCCCACTTTAAGATCCAGGCCTTCTAGCTTGGAAGCATGGATTAGCGCATCAACCCCTTTTTCAACATTGATGAAAGCACCAAAAGCTTCGACTCTAGTAACTTCGCCCGTAAAGGTCGTGCCTACTCCATAGCGTTCTTCAATGCTTTCCCAAGGATCAGCTTCCAATTGTTTAATCGAAAGATTGAGTTTGTTGGTTTTTTCATCAATTCCTAAAACCTTAACTTTGATGCGATCGCCAACTTTGTGATAATCCTTAGGATGATTAACTTTTTCCCAAGAAATTTCTGAGATGTGAATTAAACCTTCCACATAACCAATGCTATCTTTATCTTCTGCATCTTTAACCGGCACTTCTACGGTAACAAATAAACCAAAGTGCATCACTCCAGAAACTACTCCATCATAAATTTCTCCTTCTTTAACACTAGAAATGGCCAAGTCTTTTTGGGCCAATTCTTTGGCTTCGCTGACATGTCTTTCTGAGAAAATTAAGCGATTTTTTTCACGATCCACTTCAATGGCTTTAACTGGAAAAGTCACTCCTTTGAGGTTTTGAATTTTACCCATGTATTTGCGACTAAATTGACTAGATGGCACAAAAGCACGCACACCATTAACCAAAACAATTAAACCGCCGCGATTCATTTCAATACCTTTGGCTTCTAACTCTTGATCCTTCTCCATAGCTTCTTCAAAATATTCCCATTTGGCATCTGAGGCAGCTCCTTTGAGAGACAAGGTCACTTGACCTTTGTCGTTATCGGTGGAAATAACAATGGCCTTAACTTCATCGCCTTTTTTGAGTTCTTTGACAAAATCAACTGCAAATTCAAATTCTTTATCAGCCACGATGCCTTCAGTTTTGGCACCTAAATCAATAATCAAACTTTTTTTAGTTTTTTCAACAATCACTCCAGAAACCGTGGCGCCTTTTTTGGGAATTACCATTTTATCTGCGTTAGCAGCTAAAAGCTCCTCCATGGTTTGTAATTTTTTGACCGCTTTGTCAGTCATAGTAAAAATATTTCCTTTCCTTTTGGATTGGGAGATTGTATCATAAAGATTAGAGCTTTGCACTTTAATTTTAGTCACGTTCCACTAAAAATTTAGCTATTTTTAGTAAAGACTCTTTTTTTTCACTCAATTGAGAAAGCTGTCTCAAAGCTTCATCTTGAATTAAATAATTAAGCAGCTTTCTCAAATGAACTAAAATCAAAGTACAAAGCTGAAAAATTATTAGTTGCACTAAAAAAAATATGCTTAATACACCAAAAGTTGCTGATATCAAAGAAAAAACCGTTTTGGTCAGAGTTGATTTCAATGTTCCTCTGAAAAAAATTGAACAAAATGGCCAAGAAAAATACGTGGTCGCTGATGATCAGCGGATTAGAAACGCTTTGGAAACGATTCTTTTCCTCAAAGAACATGATGCCAAAATCATTTTGATTTCTCATTTGGGTCGACCGGATGGTAAAGTCGTCAAAAAATATAGTCTTGCGCCGATTGCTACTTATCTTAGACAAAATCTGGGCTTGGAAAATCAATTTGTGACCGATTGCCTTGGTGAGAAAGTCGCTGCAAAAGCTGGCAAATTGAAAAAAGGAGAAATTTTACTATTAGAAAATTTACGTTTCCATGGAGAAGAAGAAGCCAATGATCAAGCTTTTGCCAAAAAAATTGTCAAAGACACTCAAGCAGAAGTTTTTATCAATGAAGCTTTTTCTGCTGCTCATCGCGCCCATGCCTCCGTAGTTGGTTTAGCAGAACTTTTGCCAAAGTTTGCCGGCTTTGACTTGGCTGCAGAAGTTAATATTCTCACTAAAATTCTGGAAAAAGCTCCTCGACCGTTCGTGGTCGTTTTAGGTGGCGCCAAAATTGATGATAAAGTTAGTGCCGTAGAAAATTTGACTAAACTAGCAGATTTGGTGTTAGTTGGTGGTGGCTTAGCCAATGCTTTTCTCAAAGCGAGCGACATTGAGGTACATAAATCTTTCATGGGAAAAAATGCTGAAGCAAACGTCAAAATTGCCAAAAAAATTTTAAATAAACATCAAAGTGAAAGAAGCATGGTTGACGTAACAACCACTGGAAAGGGTTTGCCCTTGCCCAAAGTGGTCATGCCCGTCGACGTTTTAGCAGCAAAAAATGCTGACATTAGCGATGAAAAAAATGTTGTGCGACTGGAATTGCTGAAAAATGTCAAAGATAGTTCAAATGATTTAGATCTTCAATACTTAGATATTGGTAAAGAAACCATCGCTCTATACAAATATCTTTTATCCAAAGCCAAAACCATTTTCTTTAATGGCCCGCTGGGGGTTTTTGAAAATCCTCTTTTTGCTAAAGGCAGCCGAGAAATTGCGAAAAATATTGCGAAAAATACGACTGATTATGGGGCTGTAACCATTTGCGGTGGCGGCGAAACCAATGCCGTCATTAATGCTTGTGGACTACGAGATCGTTTTACACATGTTTCCACAGCAGGCGGCGCTGCTTTGGAATTTTTGGGTGGAGAAAAGCTGCCAGGAATTGAAATTCTCAAAAAAGCTTAGCGGCTCACGTATTTCCAGTTGGCAAACCTTATGCGACTCAATGTGACTCAATTTTCTGCTTGAATTTTTTCTATCTTTGGCAAAAAGTCATACCAAGTTGATAATTGCTGAAAATGCTCATAAATTACTAATAATTTTGCTTTTTGCATTTTGCTACTACTAAGATCAAATAAATCTTGCCATAAAAACCAAGAGAAGTTTTTTTCATGAACAAAAATGGCTTCTGCTAAATCAATAAACTCATCTAAACGGTTTTGCTCAAAAAGTTTAAGCAAAACTCGCTGATAAAGAGCCATGTAATCATAAAAATAAATACCCATCTCCGCTGGAACGAGATCTGGCCAAGTTTTTAAAAATTGAGTACTTTTTGCCAAATCTGGCTCTAATAAAAAACTAGCTTGCAAATCGCTCATGATGTAAGGATTGAGCCACAAAGCAACTTGGTAATAATTAACCGCCAAGTGTAATTCATTGCTCACATAAGCTTGATTGGCTAAATTAAAAATTTGTTCGGCCAATTTTTTTTGTTGCCAATAATCAAAAAAACGCGTCTGATTAAGAAAATTATTCTCTTTGACAAGAGCTACTAATTTTTCTACCAAAGGCAAGGCCTCACTGGCTTGGTATTTTTCTAAATTTAAATAGCTTAAAAAACCCACTGGATCTAAATTGGCATATTGCAAAGTGATCATTTTTTGATGATTTAAATCTAAATTTTCTACAAACAAAAATTTATAAATAAATTCTGCATCAGATGAATAATATGGATATAAAGTCTTAAAATCTTCTAAAAGCAAGCGGCGTTCACGTAATAAAGTGCGAATTGATTGATCTGCATAAGGTAAATGGCGAATGACCACTGCTTGCTGATTTTGCTTAATTAAAACTGCAGCGGCCAAATTATAAAGTAAAAGACAAATACTTAAAGCAAAAATTAAAAAGTAATAAATTTTAATGATTGGCCAAGTTGAGCTTTTGATTTCTTTGTTAGTAACCTGATTGGCCCCCATAATGATGGCTAAAAAAATTAAACTAAGACTAAAAATAGTAAAAAAATGCCAATCAAAATCAAATAGTGCATTTAGCAAAGAAAAAAATGCTCCTAACCAAAGAAATTTATAGAGAGGCCTTTGGTTTTGTTTGGCAAGCTGAAAAGTGCGATAAAAAATCATGAAAATCAAAATAATAAACAAAGCACCGACCAAAATACCTGTCTCTGCTAAATTATGCAAAAAAATGTTGTGTGCATAAGAAGTCAGGGCTTGACGCTGGTCAATAATGATGGGCCTACCAGCTGATTGAAAACCTTGCAAACCCACGCCAAAAAGCGGATGCTGCCTGAAAATTAACCAGGCTTTACGCCAATAAGCCAGGCGATCATTATCCCGCAAAGGCTGACAAACTTCCTTTTTAGCAATCACCAAAGGGCAAAAGTTGCTTGATTGATTTGCAAGAGGAATTGATAAAACTGAAAAAACAATCATGGAAGCTAACACAAGAAATAGCAAACCTTTAAAAATTTGTTTCAAAAAAGCATGCTCCGTAAAGTGATAGAAACAATGGCGTTGTTTAAAGAAAATAATTAAAAATTGCAAAAAAGCCAAAAACAAAACTAAGCGCGCTAAGCTCAGCATTATGAGTAAATAAGATGAAAACAATAAAATAATCGTCAAAAATTTAATTTGCTGATCTGTGCTAATTCGCTTCTCTAGCTGAGGTAAAAATAATTGCCACCAAAAAATCGGTAACACTAATAACAAATAAGCAGCGTAATGATTGTGGCCATAGGTTCGCAAAAACAAATTCATTTTGGGAAACAAATCTGCGGGCGGTGGATAAAAAGTAAATCCTAAAACAATTAAATTTAAAACCAAAGTTAGAATAGATAGTTGATAAAAAAAATATCTTTTTTGTAAAAAATGATTAGGAATGAGACTAAAAAAAACAAACAAAGCAAAAGCAAGCAAATAAAACAGCATTTTTTCCAGTGATAAAGACAGATGAGAAGAAAAAAAGACATTTAGCACAAGTAAAATTGACCATAACCAAAGCAAAAAAAACACCACTCTATTTTGCTTGTTCATAGGATTGCTGACAGCAAAATAATTATTCAGCTTGAAAACTAAACTAAATAGCAATAAAAAACTTGCCCAAAGAGCAAATAAATAAAATTTGAGTTCACTTTCAATGAAAAAAAAAGACAACAAAAACAAAAAAAAGAAAGTAAAATGAAAAAATAGCTGCCACAGGCGCATGCGTTGACTAAGCTGATAAGTTATCATAAGCTAGGATCAATGATTTTAGTCAATCGAGTTAAAACTCCACTCAAAGCTAAAAAATATATATTAGATTGTCTTCATTCTACTTGGATTTCCGGTCAAGGCAAATACGTAGATTTATTTGAAGAAAAATTTGCAAAATATGTCGGTAAAAAATATGCTGTTGCCACTAATTCTGGAACCAGCGCTCTGCACTTAGCTCTTATGGCTTTAAATATTGGCGAAGGCGATGAGGTGATTTTGCCTGCTCTAACCATCGGTGCTTGTTATTTTGCCATTTGGCAAACTGGAGCTAAAGCGGTGCCGGTTGATGTCGATCCTAAAACCTACAATATCGATCCCGACTTAATTGAAAAAGCAATTACTAATAAAACCAAAGCAATCATGCTTGTCCATCTTTATGGCCAAGCATGCGACATGGATAGAATATTAAAAATAGCCAAAAAAAACCGTTTACTGATTATTGAAGATGCGGCAGAAGCTCACGGAGCAACTTACAAAGGAAAAAAGCTTGGCTCTTTTGGAGATCTCGCCTGCTTTAGCTTTTATGCTAATAAATTAATTACAACTGGCGAAGGAGGCGCAGTTCTGACCAATAATGAACGACTTGTTCAAAAAATGCGAGATTTGAAAAACCTCAATTTCGTTAAAAATAAGCGCTTTATTCACCAAGGCATTGGCTACAAATATGAAATGAGTAATCTAGAAGCCGCTTTGGGCCTAGCTTCTTTAGAAGAAGCTGATAAATCTCTCCACTTCAAACACAGAATGGCCAACTTTTACAATCAAGAACTGGCTGATATTCCTGGAATTGTTATTCCGCACCAAGATCAACAAGCAATTTCAAGTTACTGGATGTATGCCATTTTAATTAAAAAAGATAAGTTTGGCTTAAACAAAGATCAACTAAGGCAAATTCTGGATCAAGATTTTAACATTCAAACTAGAGAGTTTTTTTATCCTCCACAATTAGCCTTCAAGAAAATGGGGCTTTATCAGGGAAAAAAATTCCCTGTAGCTTCAAGATTAAATCAAGAAGGTCTTTATTTACCTTCTGGACTGGGCAATACTATGAAAGAATTCAAACAAGTCGTAACTGCTATCAAAAAGATTCATGAGCATGCTAGAAGAAAAATATCTTAAAAGAATTTTTTATCGAAAAAAAGAAATTGCCTTTATTATCAGGGCTAATCACCCAATAGAATCAGTTGCTTTTTTTTCACCAAATGAAGATTTTCTGCAAGTGGGTTATCATAAAAAACAAAACGGAACTAAATTAAAGGCGCATTATCACCAATTCAAAGGTCATCAAATAAATAGCCTACAAGAAGTGCTTTATATCGTCAAAGGAAAAGTTAGGGTCGACTTTTTCACCAAAAAAGGTAAAAAAATCCAATCGGAAACTCTAGAAAAAGGCGACATTCTTTTTCAAAGAGATCTTGGCCATGGCTTTGAGCTTTTGGAAGATGCTGAAATTTTTGAGGTCAAACAAGGACCTTTTTTTGGCCAAGAACACAAGCGATTTTACGATTGAAATCTTAATTGCAAAGCAACTTTCAAATAACTAAAACACATCTGTAATAATTTTGACTTACTTGTTCCATATTGTCTTTTGCGATAAAAAACAGGCAATTCACCCATTTTAAAATTCAGCTTTTTAGCCCAATAGACCAAGCGCAAATGATACTCTCCATAACCTATAAATATTTCATCAAGCGGCATTTTTCGCAAAACACTCGATTTGATCGCATAATAACCACTAGCATTGTCAGTCGATGGAAAAGCAAAAAATATTCTTAAAAATTGATTGAAAAGTTTAGTCAAAAAAAATCTCCACTGATCTTCCATACCTCCACCTTTAATAAATCTTGAAGCTATCACTAGATTTAGTTTTTGATTTTTTAGTTTATTGACCAGCTGCTTAATAATTTTCGGGTCGTGATTAAAATCAGCATCCATGCCAACAATAACTTGTCCCCTTGCTTGTTTTAGACCAAACAGAATTGAGCGCGACAATCCCCTGGGTGGAAGGTTTTGTAAAAACTTAACTCGCTTGTTTGCAGCGCTTTTTTTCTTCATCAGTTCAATCGTGCCATCAACACTCTTGTCATCGACAACAATAATCTCAAAATTTGTAGTTACAAGTTCTTTGCTTAAAACATCAACCAGACGACCAATATTTTGTTTTTCATTGTAGGTAGGAATGATTATGCTAGTTAATATGGAATTTGACACAATGTTATTTTCTTTTAGCTAAAATTATCACACTGGATCCAATTGGTAAATTAATGTTTTTCTCTATAAGAAACAGGTCTATCTTAGCGAGAAATAATAATAAAGAATTCAACACTGGATTGATTTTGCCAACAGTTTTTATTTTTTTGGGCTTAAATGTCTTCAAAAACATTCTTTGTAATACAAAAAGAGGAAAAGTGGCAAAATAAAGATAGGTAGAACGGATAATTTTAAAGTCATGAATTGCTAATAAATTCTCCAGCTCCTTTTTTCTAAATCTTTTCTTCGCCATCATTTGCTCATCGTGCACACTCCAAAAAAAAGGTAAGGCACAGTCAGTGATTAAGAGATACCCATTTTTCTTTAATAAACGACTCGCTTCTCTTAAAACTGCTTTTTCATCAACTTTCTTATGATATAAAACATCAAAAACAGTAATTAAATCAAAATTTTTTTCATTCACTGGAATTTTGTTGATTGAAGATTGGATAACTTGCAGTTTTCTTTGTTTGCAAAAATCAACAGCCCTGCTGTTCTGTTCCACTCCAGTTACCTTGCTCCACTGCTCTAAAAATTGAGTCATGCCTCCAGTGCCACAGCCGAGATCTAAAATCTTATTTTCTTTACTCAACTTAATTTTTTTTAAAAAAATTGCAATAAACAATCTTTTGGCAACAAACCACCAATGAGCGGTTTCGGCTTGAAACATAGATTGATATTGAGATTGTTGCATTTTTAGAAATCGTTCTGTTTTTTTAGCAGATAAATTTTTATTTCTGAAATATCATCATGGGTATTTAAGCTGCTTGATTTGATTACAAAAAATTGATAATCAATTTTAAGTTTAAATTTATCCCCAAAAGAATACATGCTTTGCAAAAACCTGCTTATACATTCCTCATCATATTCTCTGCATATTAGAAAATAATATTTTGCATCCAAATAATTTAGTTGACCTCCGTAGTTTAAAGTGTGCTGATAATTGTCAACAAGCAAATTTGCCTCATAAAATACTTTATTAACAAAATGGTCAATTCTTTCTGCCATCCACTTTCTATACCACAGATAATTACCGGGATCAGTTAAATAATTTTCATTTTGATAAGCGATATCATTAAAAATGTAAACTTTGTCTATAGAAATAAGATTCTGTTTGATTTCATTTACTATCGAGTTGGCTATTTTTTCATAAACAAATGATGAGTCAACATTTTTTATTGAACAAAAATTTGAACTATCTTTAAGATTGATTATCAAAAAAAATATAAAAAAGGTGAGCATGATTATGTAAGAAAAAAATTTTAAAATTGAAGGCTTAAGATTAATAACCGTAGATAAATTTATTGCTAATAAAATAAAAAATAAAATACTCAAAACATCTATTCTTTGAAGAGAATAAAAACTTTGACTTTTTAAAAAAATAAGGATAATAAAAATCCAAAAAAATACTAGTGGCGTGGTGAATATTTTGACATAATCATTTTGAATATTTCTATTAAATGAATTGCTTGCTATTAAAAAAAGAACAAATATTAAAAAAATAAACTCAATAATTTTTGACTCTGTTGTAAAAAATAATGACAAAAAAAGTTGAAAGTTTGTATAAAAATGAGTCGCCAAATCTAAAGAAGATGATTTATTTAATTCGACAACAGTAAAAAATGTTTTGAAAGATTGAAAATGATTGTTAATTTCAAAAATAATTTGAGGCAAATAAATAATTATGAAAAAACAAAATAAAGAAAAAAAAGTATAAAAAATATTGATTAAAAAATTCTTTTGGTTTCTATTAAAAAAAATAAATGATCCATAAGCAATTGTTGGTAAAAAGATAATTGGAGATGGATAAATTGATAAAGAAAAGAAAAAAAACCAATGGCTTAAAAACAAATAAAGAATTGCCTTTTTTTTTAAAGCTAAAACTAAAAAGAAAAGAGAAACTGTTAAAAATAAAAATAGTGGATGTGGGTGCCAAATGGTTCTGCTAACAACGATCGAATACTTCCAAACACTAAACATCACAAAAAATAAAACTGCAATTCTTTTATCATTAGTTATTAAATAAATAAGTAGAGCTAAAAAAAATATCGTTAACAACCCAAAAATTGCAAAACCTAAAGAAATAATCCCGATTTGACCATTTCCTAGAAAATAAAGCAAAGAGATTAAATAAAGATAAGTAGGTGGAATAAATAATCCGGGTTGGCTTAGCGCTGGACCAATCAATGGCATTCTTTTTGTTAAATTGATTAATCTTGCAGCTTCTAATTCGTAGCCAGAGTCTGGTTCTAAATAAGAAAATTTTAAATCAAATAATCTAAAATATGATGCAATACAAACCAAGATCACGCTTAAGAAAAATATAAATGCTTTTTTCATTTATTTTTATTTAATAAATAAAGATTTTGATTGTCATGACTAGATTTGAGAAAAGCGTCATATCCCATTTCCTGAATTTGGAATAAATCTTGATAAACTACTTTTCTGTCAACTGAAAACTGATCTAACAAATAAATATTATCACACTCATAATTACTTTCGTTTCTTAAAAAAGAATCTGTGTCAAGTATTTTTACAACACTTCCTAGAAAATATTTTGCTTGCAAGTAATTCCAGCTTGGAATAGTAAACAAACAGCTATTGCTTGGAAAACTAAATTCATAAAAAAATGAAATAGGGTGCTTCGTATAATTAAAAACTGAGTAGATTTTTTTTGTGTCTAACAACATAAAATACAAAGGAAATTGTGAAATTTGAATGACAATAAAAAGGGAAAAAACTAAATTAGAAAATTTATTTTTTTCTGTAAAAAAAAGAGTAATTATTATATAAAATGGTATTAAGATTGGAAAAGAAGTTCTGGGATAAAACAATCTATTTCCGGTTATCTTTGACAGGATAACAAAAAATATCAAAGATAGTGTCGTGGAAAACAAAAGAGATTTGGTAAGACTTTGGTTTTTACTGCAGAACATTGAATGACACATAATAAAAAATAAAACTATAAAAAATGGAATTATGAATGAATTATATGTTTTTTCTGGCGTATAAACCATTAACATACCAAAATAATTAGCAAATAATTCAAAAAAATTAAAAATATTTACATCTGGAGCCCACTGGTTGCCTATTATTGTTATTGCGACATTTTTAAAAAATGTTGGTAAAAACCAACAAATGCCAAAAAAGAATATCAAAAAAAATTGCATAAATATTTTGAGACTAGAAAAATTTTTTTTGTATAATAAATAAGTTAATGGCCAAATTGGAATCAACCAAACTGAACTATAACTAGTAAAAAACAATAAAATAGCGAACAAAGACAAAAATAAAACATTCGCAAATTTTATTTTTAAATTATTTTTAAGAATAAAGAACCAGTAAAATGAATAAATGATTGAAAAAGAAATGGTCAATCCAAACATTCTGTGTTGAAAGCTTAAATGAACGATAGAAATATTGCTAAACAAAAGAAGAAAAAAAGCAATTAGAAAAGAATAATTTTCTTTTCTGTAAAATAGATATATGCAAATTATCGTAATGAATAACAGCATTACCTGAATTAACCTATAGTAAAAAATTCCATTGTTAATGCCTAAGAATGCTGTTGGGGCTTCCATAATAAGATACCAAATCATTGGATGAGCTGGATCTGGACATTGGAGCAATTCTTTTAGAGAAAAACTTTGATTAAAATCAATAGCCAAAATTTCATCTTCCAAAGCATCATATTGTAAATGAGCAAAATACCTTGGCACAAAGAATAGTAATGATAAAATCATTAATATTAAAGTTTCTCGCCAATTCTTTTTCATTTTTGATCCAACAAATTTTTACTTATCTCATCAATTTTCATTTTCCAAGTATTTGCATTGGCTATTTTTTTTTGAAAAAGTTGTTGTTCAATAGTCAAAGGACGATTTAAAAAAGCATTAATTGCTTTTGAAAATTCTGCAGCAGTTTTTGCAATGCTAATAAATTCAGGGAACTTTTTCAGTTCTTCGATTTCTGTGCTTATCACAGGCTTACCAGCGTAAAAATATTCAAATGTTTTCATTGGATAGCAGTAACGATTGAATAAATATCTATCATTGTAAGGAATAATACAAACATCAAATTGTTCGATGATGTCAAACATTTCCTGGCGTGGCTGTTTATCAATATGAAAAAAATTTTTATGAAAAAACAGTTGATTAATTTTTGTTTCTTCCCCTTCGAAAGAAACGTTTGATTCATGATGCTTGGGACCAACAAAAATAAAATTCCACTGTTGATTATTAGCTATTAATTCCAAAAGCAGATCGAAATCTAGCCTCTGGCTCATTTGTCCAACAAAACCAATTACTGGCCTAACTTTTGGCAAATTAAGAGCCGATTTTTTTCTATCTAAAGTAAAACTAGCCAAATCAAATCCTTGTGGTACGACTCTGATTTCAGTTTTAGCATCTTTTTGATAAAGCTTTTTTAATGTCTTAGAAATAGAAAAAACATAATCTGCTTTACTAAGTAAATATTTTTTTTGCATTTGTAAAAGCTTATGTTCTACCAAAATTGGCGAGTCATGATAATCAACTACATCAAAAATTGCTTGCCACCACGGTAATTTAAATTTGATTGCTGTAACAAGCTGAGGGAAAAACATCCAGAAATAATATTTTCTTCCTTTTTTAAAAAATTTGATTGTTAAATAAAACTGCAAGTATAAGAAGTAAATTGCTTTATTTAATTGGTCAATTATTTTATATCTACTAAAAGGAATTAAATTAATCGGATTATAGTAATTAATTACAAAAACATCGTTATTTTTTGCTAAACAATTTTTTGTTTGCCACAAAAAATCACAAACCTGCTCCTCACTAGAAATATTTGGGATAATAATGACTGCGTTTTTTAACATTTCCTAGTTTATAATAACCCATAATAATGAGGGCTAACATCACCATTGCAATTGTAACAAAAAATAGAATTAAAGAGCTAGCAAGATGCTTAGATAGCCTTTTGATTCAAAGCCAAAAATCACAGAAAATTATCGTTATTGACAATGATCACGATCATACAGCTAAACAAGTGATTGTTAAAAATAAGTATCAACAGCTGCCAATTGTTTACTATACTGTTGATGGAAGCGTGCCAAAGTGTAGAAATTTTGCCATTGTAAAGTGTAAAAGTAAATATCTTGCTTTCACCGATGATGATTGCCTACTAGATCAAAATTGGATTAAAAATGGCATTAATAAAATTAGAAATGGTGACTATGATTTTGTAGTTGGGCAAACCAAGCTTTATAATCCAGAAAATCTTTTTGCTTTAGCTCAACATACTAGAGATGAATATTGGAAAAAGCAGAATTCTCCCATGTTTGATACAAAAAATGTAATTTTAAATTTAGCAACGATTAAGAAACACCAATTGATGTTTGATGAAAAATGTCAAAAATCAGTATACGATAGCGCCGATTTCGACTTTGATTTTGTGGTAAAAAAATACAAACTCAAAGGTAGTTTTTGTAAAAAAATGATAGTTTACCATAAAGAAACAAAGCAATTTATAAGGTTCATTAGAAGAGCATACTATCGAGGCTACTTAGGCAAATATTTGGACAGAAAATGGCAACTTGAAGATCAATTAGTTGACTTGAGCACTAGGAACTTTATAATCTGGTTGCTCAAGTTGATTAAAAACTATTTTTATGATTATAAAAGATATGCTCAAAAAATGAGCCAAGCACCAGTGTGTAATAAAATTTTAGCAAATTTAATCATTAAAATATTTGAGTTCTGTTACGTCTCAGGTTATGTGGCAAATAAAAAAACTTTTTAAATCTCAGCAAATCGTTGATTCAGGAGCAATTTTAGCACTACTAGTTTTTTTGAGTCTGTCTTTATTAGTACAAAACGTAAAAATTTTTTATGTTTTAGCTTTTAGCTTTTTTGCTTTCTTAACCTTAACTTTTTCTTTTCCAAAAGCTTTCATCTATTCAACCATTCCTTTCAGCTTCGTAAGCTTAGCTCAAGTTCACCCAATTCTCGTTGTACCTACAAAAGCTATCGTCACAAACCAATATTGGGAAGGCAGACATATTGTTTTTAGTTTTGCGCCATATTTTTTTATCTCTTTAATTGCACTGATATCAATAGCAAGTTGGAAAAAAAAGCTCAAAAGTAGAAATCAATTAACTAATATCGAAAAGCTTGTCATTATTTCCTTTGCTTGTGGTATTTTGTCTGGAATTTATGGCAGTTTAATAAGTACTCTGAGTGTTTTTAGTGTGTTTTCTCAGTTTTTAGGAGTTTTGTGGGCTTGGTATTTAAGCAAAAGTTTAAAAGTTGCCAACCAATTACAAAAACAAAGCATTTGGCTCACTTTATTTACAATTATTGCCATCATCATTAGCTTTGAATCGCTAATTGTTTTTAAACAAACAATTTCTAAATCACCAGCTGGTTTGGCAATTGAGAAGACCGGTTTTGCTCCTGCGTTCGGAGCTGGAGCTGATGAAAACATCGGCGAATTTAGGCCATTTGGTTTACAGGCTCACCCAAATGGTTTGGCAAACAAACAGCTAATTCTTGGGTTTTCTGCTTGGTTGATTTTCTTGCAATTAAAATTTAAAAAATCGTCTAAAATTGCACAACACGCGCAAAACGCTTTGACCTTTATTTTAAGCTTAATGCTGATTAACATCATTTTATCTCTGAGCCGCGCAGTTTACTTAGGATTATTTGTTGGCAGTTTGTTCATTTTTTTAAGACAGCGTAAAGAATCGTTTAGATTTATTCAGAAATTAAAAAAAACATTCAATCATTGGCCAACTAGATATAAATTTTTATTTCTATTATTTGCTTACATTTTAATCTTCAAGCTTGGAACAAGAATGATCAATAGTATTTATTCTTTTTCTGAATTTGGCGGTGTTAACACTAGATTAGAACAATACAAAGAAGCAATAGAGGTATTCAAAAAAAGTCCAATTTTTGGCATCGGTGATGAAATGTTTATTCCTACTTCCTATCAATTATTTCCCAGTGGAGTGATGACTTATTTTCCAGAAAACGTTCACAATGGTTTTTTACTTTTTACAATTGAACGAGGTCTGTTGGGTTTAATTGTTTATCTGATTTTTATAATTTTAACTGTTATCAAAATAAGTCAAAGTAAAATTAAGAAAATTAATAAAAGTATAGTATACTCAGGCTTGATTGCAATTTTTTCAGTAATGATCTTTCATCCAGAAAAAAATTTTTTTAATATTTTTCTGCTCTTAGCGCTAGTAATAACCGACCTTAACTATGAAAAAAATCTATAAATTTCAAACCATTGATATTTTAAGCTTGTTCGCGATTTTCTTTTTTACTGCCATTATTTACTTTTTCTTCAGCAGAAAAACAGAATATTTAAATATCACACTAAGACTTTTTAATCAAGATTCTCCAGAATATAGTCTTGACAGCAACCAGACCAAAGCTTGGTATGTTGAGCAAGTAAAAAAGGGCAAGGCTCAAAAAAACCTATTTGGCGAAACTCTAATAGAGATTGCGGATGTTTATAGTTACCCAAATGGTCATGTCTATAATGACGTCTATGTCACCCTCAAAATCAAAGCTGTCCAAAATAAAACAACTAAGCAGTATGTTTATGAAGGCAGTCCACTTTTAATTCATGATGTGAAATCTTTTAAAGTTCAAGATCTGCTAATTAATGGAGAAATTATTGATCTTAACAATCAACCAAGAGAAACTAAAAAATTCAAAGTTGTCTTTGAACTAAATGAAATGAGAATAAATTATGATTTTGTTAATAATAGTCAAGCTATGGTGAAGGGTGTAAATAATTACATCGCTGATTTGATGAAGCAAGATCTGGCTATTAAGGATAGCAGCGGTAATGAATTGGTAAAGATAAACAAGGTCGAAAAAAAACCAGGTCTTAGACTCTTAGCAACGGAAAAGGGTCTAATCAAACTAACAGATCCAGATAGAACTCAAGTCATTTTATACACTGATTTAATTGCTGAAAAAATTAATAATCACTACTATTATCGCAAAGAAGAACCTTTAATGGTAGATGAAGTTATTTATTTAACTTTTGAACAGATCACTGTCTCTGGAACAATCATTTCTATAGAATCATATTAATTTTGATTAATTTATGAATAAGCTGCCGAAGATTTCCATCGTCACTCCATCCTACAATCAGGGCAAATTCCTCAAACAAACCATTGACTCCATTCTTTCACAAGATTATGCCAATTTTGAATACGTGGTCATCGATGGCGGTTCAAGCGATAACAGTCTAGAGATCATTAAGAAATATCAAAAAAAACTCAAGTATTTTGAGAGCAAAAAAGATCGCGGTCAGTCTCATGCTATTAACAAAGGTTTCGCCAAAACAGATGGCGAAATCATGGCCTGGCTCAACAGCGATGACATCTATCGTCCAGGAACTTTGAAATTGGTAGCAAGCATTTTTGCACAATTTCCTGAAATAAATTGGTTGACTTGTCTGCCTTCCACCATCAATGAAGATGGCTACCAAATTTATTTAGCCAAACCCCCACTTTACCTTAGATATTTTTTGCAAAAAGGCTGGTATGTGAGAAAACTATTTGGTTTTGTAATGCAGGAAGGCACTTTTTGGCGACGCTCTTTATGGGAAAAGACTGGTGGAAAAGTCGATGAACAATCACACTTCGCCATGGACGTAAAACTTTGGCAAAGCTTTGCTAAATTTTCTCCTTTGCATTACGTAGAGGCTTCACTAGCTTCCTACCGATTAAATCCAAACAGAAAAAGCAATGACGACCATAAAAAATGCTATCAAGAGATGAGCTTACGAATGCCTAGCTTATTAAGTGTTTTGATTAAAGTAATTTGGCGACAAATAGAAAAAATTGCCCACGCAAGTAAATTATTTCCAAGTATTTATTTTGATCAAAAAAGCCTAGTTTGGAAATTTCACAAAAATCTATTTGAGGTAAAAACCTTCCAATTGCTTAGCGATACTAAGCCAAGAAAGACGCTTGGCAAGTAATCTGGCATTTCGACTAAGTTGCTTTATTTTTTGTGGCTGATCAAGCAGCTCGGCAATGGCTTTAGCAAAAAGTTTTGGATTTTCTGAGGCCAAAATGCCAACTTTTTCTCTCTCAAGAATTTTTTTGACTTCCCCGGTTGGATTAGCGATCACTGGACGTCCAGCCGCCAAATAATCACCTAGTTTATTGGGGAATTTACCCAAATTAATTTCTTTATTAGCAAAAGGCAACAACATCAGATCTCCTGCAGCTAAGTAATAACCCAACAAATCTCTAGACACAACTCCAGGACGCAATACTTTTTTCTGCAAAGCTTGATTTCTAAAAGTCAATTCTTCTTCAAAAATTTTGATAGCTGGCCCAAGCAACATTAGCTTGATGTCTTTGCGAAGTTTATTAAGTTCAACAAAAGTCTGTGCCAAAAGTTTTTCGTCATAAGTGCCCACGTATAAATAAACTAGAATTTTATCTGCAAGAGATAAATTGATTTTCCTGCGAGCAATCTCCTGAGAAATTGGCTCGATTTGACTGACATCCGCTCCGACTCCTAGAAAAAAAATGTTTTGTTTTTTTCCTCTAATTAGCCGTGCTTTCCTTACTAAATCATCGCTGATGGGCGTAACAGCAAAAGGCAATTTGATCATTAGCTTTTCCATGTAATGATCAACGTTTGTGGTGATGAATCTCATCGGCCCGTACCTGAGGTCTGCAATGCCTCCTTTGCCCCATAAATCAGCCCAATCTAAAAACCATTTAGTTTTTCTGCAAAAAAAAGTTTTAATTAAAGCTGGTAAAGTGGCGGCTGGACGATGGTTAAAACTGTGAATCACATCACACTTTGAAAACAAAACCACCAAACTACGGAATAACAAATCAAAAGGATCATAACCACCCTTACGAATGCGTTTTGGCAAAAAACCAATCGACTCAATTACTAAAACCCCATTCTCGATAGATTTTTTTGGTAAAAGTGCAAAGTTTTTAGCACTGGTCCACAAAGTTACTTGGTGCCCCAATTTTACCAAGCCTCCAGCCAAGGATAAGGCTCTTAGATAGCTGCCACCAATTTCTTTGGCTTCGTAGGTGGAAAAAATAATTTTCATGAGTTCTTTTTTTTAATTCTTTCAAGCAAAAGTGAAAATAAATATTTTGGAATTGTGATCAAATACCTACGCCACAGTCTTTTTGGCTCAGTGACTAAACGAAAAAACCACTCCAAACCATTTTTTTGCATCCATTTGGGAGCTTGTTTTTGTTGTTTAGTTAAAAAGTCAAAGGCTGCCCCCACACAATAGACATCAACTTTTTTATAATTAGCCTTAAACCAATTGGCAAGTTTGATCTGCTTAGGGGAACCTATGCCAATCCAGACTATGCCTGGTCCAGAAAACTCAATTTTTTCTAAATAATTAAATTCTTGCTTCTGATTTAAACCTTTCGGTAAAAAAGCAAACTTAGCTGGCAGCGTTGGATATTGATTGGCAATAAAAGTGGACATTTTCAGCATCGTAACTTTGTCTGGAGCTAAAAATAAATTCTTTTGAGAAAATTTGCTTTTAGCATTTTTGTCTAAAATTGCCAAAATTAACTCTGGACCATAAACGCGATCGATTGTTCTGTGAGTTTTAGAACGCAAAAAATAAGTCAAAAACATGCTGTCACAAGTACACAAATCGACTTTATGATAGTACAACCACGATTGTTTTTCTTTGCTTAAGGCCAACTCATGCAAAGTCGTGGGAAAAATAATGCGAGAAGAACTTTTCTTCATCGAATAAGCAAAAATCTGCTCAACAACTTTTTCAAATTTGCCAATTAAAAATGGCATTCTGTCTAAATAAATTAACATAATCTAAAACATCTGGTATTATGTCACCACTGAGCAAATAGAGAAATAATAAAAAGTGAAAGCAAGACTTTCAAAAAAATTTTGATGCAGTGCATAAAATCTTTAATGAACATAAATTTTTTACTAAATGAAAAAAATAATTATATTACCAACTGCTTGGCAAGAACAAACCACCGATTTTCAAAAGCAAACTAAAAAATATTTGTCTGATAAAAATATTGTTTTTGGAATTAATTTAAACAATAAACACGCAAATATAAAAATATTTTTTTTATTTTTAATCTTAAAAACAATCAAAATTATTAATAAAAAAGAAATAATATTGTGGATAAATCAATTTCAAACATATGCGTTTTTTTATAGAAAAAAACACATTTTTAACAAAATTATTTATGATTGTGTTGATTATCCAAAAAACGAATTAGCAGGCAAAAATCTTACAGAAAAAATGTTAATAAAAAATTGTCACTACATGTTTGTTAATTCAAAAACATTAAAAAATGAATATTTGAAACTTAGAAAGAAAATAATTATAGTTCCGCAAGGTTTTAGAGATGATGTATTTAAATCATCAATAACAAAAAAAGAAAAACAAGAAAGAAAGAAAATAGGTTATATCGGGGGAATAAATTTCAGATTAAACTATGACTTGTTAGACAAAATAATTAAAAAAAAACAAGAGTACGATTTTGTATTTTGGGGGCCAATTACTGACTATGAACCGAACCAACTAAATAAAATAGAAAAATTATTAAAAAATAAAAATGTTATTTATGGATATTCTGAAGACAAGAATGAAATTCCAAACATAATTAATAGCTTTGATTTATGTATCATACCTTATGACGTTTCTAAGAAATTTAATCAATTCTGTTATCCAATGAAGGTGATGGAATACTTTTATATGCAAAAAAAAATAGTTTCTGCTCCAATAGAAGAATTAAAAAAATACAAAAAATATATTACCATAGCAAACAATTATGAAGAATGGATTTCTAGTATAGACAAATCACTTATAGATACAATTGACAAAAAAGAAAAAATAGAGATGAGAAAAATAGCTATAAATAATTCTTGGGAGAAAAAAATAAAGAAAATGGAAAAATTGATTGATAATGAGTTAAATTTTAAATAAAAATATATTATTAATTGCAGATTGTCTTGAAAGAGAGGCGCCTAGCTAGAATAAACAATTTTTTTATTGAACAAATGGATTACAAGTCTAAAATAATAATAAAAAAATAAAATCTAAAATAATTAAATGCATAAAAAAAGAAAATTTTTTTGACAATTTTTAATTAAGTAATCTTTCCATTGACTAACCACTATGACAGTGGTTTCGTTCTTTAGCGTTTTCTGAATGATTTTTTCTGACTTTTTCCTAAACTCTTCATCCCCCATATTCATCACCTCATCCAACAATAAAATGTCTGGTTCTGCATGTATCGCCACACTGAATCCCAACCTCAGTTTCATACCACTTGAATAAGTATAAAGTGGCGCAGTGATAAAATCACCAATACCAGCAAAGTCTACAATTTGGGCGAATTTAGCCTCAATTTCTTCTTTAGACATACCAATTACCAAGCCATTAAGAAAAATATTTTCCTGACCAGTTAAATCTGGATGAAAACCAGCTTCCAAGTCAATTAATGAAATAATTCTTCCTTTGGTCTTCACTTTTCCTTCAGTTGGAGCAGAGATACCGGCAATAATTTTTAACAAAGTGGTCTTACCTGCACCATTAGGCCCGTAAAATCCCACTTTTTCACCCCTTCGAATTTGTAAGTTTACATTTTTTAACGCCCAATATTCTTCTCTCGGTTGGAAACGTAATTTTCTACCAACATCCTCAGCGAAAGTTGGCTTTTCGTGATGAACGATGTATTTTTTACCCACTCCTTGCAAATCAATCACCACCTCACCAGGATTTTTGCTTTTGTGTAGAATTTCTTCTTTTAAAATTGTCATATTTTCATTTAATTAACTCATCTAAACCTCGTACTCAAATATGAAATCATTGAAGTCGCTGACTGAGCAATAAAGAATCTTACTTTGTTTTTTAACAGCGACTTCACTGAGCGAGACAAAGGCTGGTTTGTCATTAAGCAAAAATTTTAGTCGAGCGTGTTTCATATTTGAGTACGAGGTTTATAACCAATCATCAAAATTTTTATTTTCCTTACTAAAAACTCTCCACCCCAAATAAAACACAAGCGCCACAATCACCAAGCTCACCGGAGCAAGTTCAAGCAAACTAATCGGCAATCCCATCAAAGCATAATGAAACAGCTCAACAATAAAAGTCATCGGGTTTAAATAAAACAAAGGTCGCAACATTTCTGGCAAAAGATTCAAAGCATAAATCACCGGCGTGGCATAAAACCACAACATCACCGCCAATTGCACCATGAAATTCACATCGCGAAAACGCACGTTGAGCGAAGCGGTTAATAAAGACAAACCAACCGTAAAAACCAGCAATAACAACAAAGCTGGTAATAGCCATAACATGCGTCCCAAATAGGCCGCCAGCGCCAAAACACCATAGCCTTCCAAAAACAACTTATCTGCCACTAAGGCCGCCACCAACAATAATAAAGCCACCAAAAAATGAAACAGGTTGGACAAAATGATTGATAAAATGATCGCCTCGCGAGGAAACTTAGCTTTTTTAATCAAATTGCGTTCGTAAAAAAAAGCAGGCGTGGTTTTGGTCAAACTTTGCGCAAAAAAATTCCAAGGCAAAAGACCAGCAAACAAAAACAAAAAATAATTATCAACGTGCACCGGCACAAAAAACTGAAAAACAAAGCCCATCACTAACATTTGTGATAAGGGGTTGATCACGATCCACAGAAAACCCAACACGGCATGTTTATAACGCGCCTTAATTTCCTTTTGGGTCATCACCCACAAAAAATCGAGCCAATAACGAGCCTGATGAGATACAACCATATCAGTCTCATACAATAGCACAAGAAGATCCTCTTGCAAAGCGAAATAAAAATGAGTTATTCTTAATTGACGTCTATACATGTATAAACCCAAAGATTTTTTGCCAGCCAAATATGGATCTAAAGCTACTACTAAGCCTATGGTCTCTTCCCCTTGGAATGATTTAGCTAAAACTCCTAAAATTCCAGATTACGAGAGACCAGCTGAGATGAGTCCTGATCATAAACTCACTGAGCTAAAGGCCATCGATCAACAAAATCAACAAACAAAAACAACTCCAAGTGCTGAAGCTGTGACTTCCAAAGCTTCATTGGGTAAAAAGCCCACGCTGATAAATCAGAAACTCGCCGGCTTACTAATGGTTTTCTTTTTAGTCATTGGAGTTTTTGCTAGCTACATGTTGAGCAAACAGAATCAAGATCTGAGACAAAAAGCATATGTGCCCGACGAACCAAGCGATCCTTATCCTGAAGGAGAAATTTGTACTAACCCAGATGGATGCGTAATTGGGTGGGAAATTGTTGAAAAATAAAATATTTAAAACAAATGCAATTGAAACAAAAATTAAAAAAAACCAATCTTTTTTTCTTCTTTATTTTTAGCTTAATCCTAGCTTTTGTTTTTACTGAAAATAAAATTAATCAAATTCAAGCCGAAGGTTTGGTTGAAAAATATCAATGTATTCAAGTTGCGGTTAAATATGGAGAATCCATAAAAAACAGCAAAGCTCAATTTTCCAGTGAACCTGATTGTAAAAAACAACTGGTTTATATTTTAAACAACCCGGGTGGACAAAGCCCTGGCGTCTGCGGCTCAACTGCCACTTGTACTAACAACAACTGGCAAGCTTGTGGCACCGGTTTTGAATGTTTATATAGTTGTTATACGAACGATGGAAAGCAATGTCGTCTCGTACGGAGTAGCGGAACAGGAGGTGGCGGCAATGGCTCTTGCGACAATAGCAGTGCTACGGCAGCGGTTTGTCGAGGACTAAATGAGGGAGTAAAACTTTATCAATGTAATTGGCAAGGTAGCGGCAAAAGCTTACAGTGTCAAAGAACTTTTGGAACTCAATGTGCTGCTGTGGAAATTAACGATCTAGCCTGCAATGGAACCATTCCCATTGAAACTAATCCGCCGCCCAATGGCACTTGTGTTAATACTGGCAGGCCATTTACTGGTCAATGTGTAAAATTCACCTGTAATCAATGTGATCAAAACGGTCGTTGCGGTGAAGAAGCAATGAGCAATCGAGAATTTGGACCCTGCGATCAGCTTAATTCTCAAGCTAATGAATGTTATCAAATTGATGCGGTAGATGATCAAAAAAATTATTGCATACTTCCAAATTGGACAGAAATCGTACACTGTCCATCTTCTTGTATGCAAAACCCTGTTCCAGTTAATCCAAGTTCAGAGCCTTCCGACAATCCTTCACCTACTCAAAAACTTGCTTGTGGTCAGTACGGCTGTACTAGAAATGCCGACTGCGATAATGGCTTGACTTGTCAAACCGTAGAAGTAGATGGTCGTAATCGAAAAATCTGTGCCAAAGGTGAAAATCAGCTTTTCTGCGCTGCTGCGCCATCGGTTAAAAATTGTTGTGAAAGTCAACCCATGCCTGTTTGTGCCAGTATTGAAATGCTCAATGCCAATAACGAAGTCATGCAAGGCAATGACGATGAAGCTTTAAAATTAAATGACAAAGTGCGCTTCCGCTGTTCAGCCAGCGGCAATCAAGATATAGAGTTTGATTATCAATTTAGAATTTGGGACGCTGTAACGGCTACTTGGACCGATATTACTGATTTGACCGATACTGTCGCCAAGAATATTTCTGCTCTCTACACTATTAAAAATTTCGGCAAGCATATCGCTCAGGGTCGCATTTGTTGGGGTAATAGTTGTCAGCCCTGGGAAAGTCCTGAAACCACTCCCACTCAAGCCTGCCAAGATGATGAAGATTGTCCAAGTGGTTCCACTTGTTATCAACCACCAATGCCGGCTTGTCCTTCAGGCACTTCTTGCCCTCAGGTCATGCCTGCTAAATATTGCAAAGAAGAAACCGACAACAATACCACTGCTCGCTGCCAAAGCAACGCTGACTGTCAAAATGGTTACACCTGCTCCAGCACGCCAGCAGGCGGCTGCCCATTAGTGACGGTCAATGGCGTCAAAGTGCCTTCTAATTGTGCTTCTGCTCCAATTTGCCGCCAAGCCGAAGGCATTAGTTGCACCAACACCACAGATTGTTTTATGGGCTACAGTTGTCAAAATAGACAATGCAAGAGACAAGCTGGTGCTTGTCAAAGCGACGCTGATTGTCAGAATGGTTACACTTGCTATCAACCCACCACTGCAGAAATTGCTAATTGTTCTGGAGCAAACTGCGCCCAAGTTGCTTCTTATTGCAAAGAAAAAACCGTCAGTTGTCAAAGCGACGCTGATTGCAAAGAAGGCTATCTCTGCTCAGCGGAAGTTAGCGGTAGTAGCGGCAACGCTTCTTATACTTCAATTTCAACTAATAAAATTTGTCAAAAAATCGAAGGTATGACTTGCCAAAACTCAAGTGCTTGCGGCACTGGTTATGCTTGTTACAGCGGTCATTGCACACAAACCATTAAAACTTGTCAAAATAACGATGAATGCGGTACGGGCTATGCTTGTTGCACCTCTTCTATGCCAGCCTGTCCTCCTGGAGTCTCTTGCCCTCAGGTTATGCCCGCTAAAAATTGCGTGCTTAGTAAATATTGTGTAAACAGATAAAAAATAATGAACATTGATCATCAAACCAAACCAGCTGTTTATTTAAAATCCAAGCAAGGACAAGGTTCTCTGCTCAAAAAAAATAATTTCAAAGTCATCGCTGCGATTTTAGGCATTTTAATTTTCTTAGGTGGAAGCATTAGCGTCTTTTTGATCAGTCAAAAACAAGACACTGCTCCAGTCGCTCCCAATGCCCCCCAATCTCAACCAGCTGCTTACATTGAAAAAACTCAAACTTGTACCCTAGAATTTGAAGTCAAAGCACCCGAGGAAGTTGAAAAACTCGCCTGTGGTGAAAAAGCTTGTACTAGCGATGCAGATTGTGCAGATAATTTGATTTGCGTCACTACTGAAGATGAGGATAGTGCAGGCAATCCAGTCAAATACTGTGCTAAACAAGACTACAAAGAAGCTTGTCAAGACGATCCAAGTCAAGAAAGCTGTTGTGAGGAGCCAGAAGAAGTTGAAAAACTCGCCTGTGGTGAAAAAGCTTGTACTAGCGATGCAGATTGTGCAGATAATTTGATTTGCGTCACTACTGAAGATGAGGATAGTGCAGGCAATCCAGTCAAATACTGTGCTAAACAAGACTACAAAGAAGCTTGTCAAGACGATCCAAGTCAAGAAAGCTGTTGTGAGGAGCCAGAAGACAAACCCACTGACGAGCCGACTGATGAACCCACCAAAAAACCCACTGACGAGCCGACTGATGAACCCACCAAAAAACCAACTAGTACGGTCACTCCAGATGACAAAAAAAATCAAAGAATTGTCACTACGGCTGATTGTAATGAGAGTTGCCAAGCCAATGCTGACTGCAGCAACCTTAGCCACATTTGTTACAACGGGCAATGTCGTCTCGATGTCAATCCAACCGATGCTCAGTGCAAACTACCCAATGGTGAAACTGTCATCGTTCGACCAGTCGAAGTGCCAACTCAAAGTGGCCCTGCTAATTGGCTCAACTATGTTAAAGCCGGCTTAGGCACTTTGGGTCTAGGCGCTTTATTGCTCCTACTTCTCTAAAATCTAGAAGTCTAGTAGAATTTACCTCTGATCGATCTTAGGTAAAATGTCGCGTGTGTAGCTCAATTGGTTAGAGCTCCAAGCTTATACCTTGGCGGTTCTAGGTTCGAGTCCTAGCACACGCACTTAAATAACCCATTTTTCTGCTAAAATGGAAGCATGTTACGCAAGCTAATAATTATTGTTGTAGCTTTTCTGCTTCTTTTTGGTGTTTATAAATTTGCTAAAGCCAAAAATCTCTTGCCTAGTTATATTTTCTCCAAAATCGAAGAAGCTATTCCAGATAAGATTAGTTTACCATGGAATAAAGAGCAAGAAATTCAATTAGATGGAATCAAAGTAGAACAAAAAGATTTAGAAAAATTAGGTAAAGATGGCTTAGCTCAAGTACAGATTTTGGCAGAAAAAGCCAAAGAAGCCGGCACTGTCGCTCAAGATTTTGTTGAAGACGTGGTTCAAGTCGATGAAAACTCTGATAAAAACATCTCTGAAAAAGCCTTTGAGTATGGCCGCTACATTTATTGTCAGGAAGTGGTTAAACAATACGAAGCAAATAACTCAAAGCAAACATTTTAATCAATAAAACTTAAGCCAACTAAAACAAATGATTATCCAAGAATTTAGGTTTTGCACCCACTCCTGAAGAAATAATTTTTTTGACCGATTTTATTTTTTGCAAAACTGAAGCGACCTCTTTTTCGTATTTTGGCAAAGTTAAAACGTGGACATTAAAACCAGTGTTAATCGTAAAATATACAGGTAAACCAGATTTTCTTAATTGACGAACGGCTTGCATCACTTCAATAGTTCCAGGATAAAAAAGTAAAATATTTGGTTTACTAGTCAATAAAATGCTGTGAAACTCCAAAGCTTCAGCTTCAGCTAGCTCTCCCAAAGTAATAAAGTCTTTATTTAAAATCGCTTTTTTAACAGCTGAAAGTTTTGCTCTAATATTTTTCTGACGAGCTTCAAAAAACAAACTACTTTCTGCTAAATCATGACCCTCAGTTGAACTAAGGCTTTTTTTGTCTTCAGAAACAATAGTCACTAAATCTTTGATTGAAAAAGTAGCTGCTGGAGCAAAACTTTGCGAATAAGATTTTTCCGAAGTTGCGCCATCTAACCACTCAACAAAGCCACCGCAAACACAACGGCAAGCCGTACCAGAACCTTGACGCGCTAAAATTGAAAGTTCTTTTTCAGATAAATTCAAACCAATTGCTTGACAAGCAGCCAAAGTTAAAGCAGCAAAACCAGAGCCAGAACTAGAAAGTCCAGTGCTTTTAGGAAAATTGTTTTCTGAAACCACCTTGGCAAAAATGTCTGTTTTTATTAAATTTTGACTTTTAGCCAAATCTCTAATTCTATCCAAATGTTTAACGACGCGAGAAGCCTCACCTTCTTCCACTTCGCCGCCAATAATCACTTCGTCTCTACTTAAATTTGATAAAAATTCTACCGTAGTTGTGCTGTGTAATGAATCCAAAATCATTGAAATGCTGCCATTGGCTGGCAAGCGCAAAACCTTGTCTTTCTTACCCCAATATTTAACCAAAGCCACGTCACTACTCGCTTGAACGGTTATTTTTTGCATAAAATTTCCTTTTTATTTTTAGTGAGACTCGAACAGCAATTTCAAGACATTTGATGACGCGAAAAGATGTATCTAATCGAGTCATCTCTGGCTTGAAATTAGTGTTCGAGTCGTACACCCTCTGCATTCATTTCTACTTCAATAATTTTACCCCCAACTTTTTCAATTTCTCGGGCGATAGCTATTTTGCTAGCCTCATCTGATAAGGCCAGCATACAATCTCCACCTCCGGCTCCAGAAAGTTTGGCGCCCATGGCACCAGCACTTTTGCTGGCAGCAATTAAATTTTCCAGTTCAATACTACTCACTTGCAGTCTGCGCAATAAAGTTTGATTTTCATCCATTAACAAACCCAAGTGTGGCCAATCTTGCTGTTGCAAAGTTTTCTTGGCCTGTTCTACTACAAGAGTAATGTCGCTAAAAATTTTATTTACTGTCGTCTTGTTTTCACTATGTAAATTTTGCACCATGCGTACTAAGGTGGCTGTATCAGCCTTTACACCGGTATAACCAACCATAAAAGGCAAATTTTGTACATTGATTGGCTCAACAGTTTTATTTTGGGCAAATTTACCCTGAGGCGTAATGTAATAAAGCGTGCCACCCCAAATAGCAGCCGCAATATCAAAACCTGAGGCCACTCCTTGAATTTCTAAAACGGTAGCGTAACAAAGATCAAAAAGTTGATCATTGGTCATCGGCACTTCGTAAAATTCACTCAAAGCCTTAGCAAAGGCCACCGTGCTGGCACTACTCGAGCCAAGACCATAAGAGCTTTTAAACTCATTTTTACTATAAACATGAATGCTCTGTTTTTGCGGATATTTTTGAAGAAAAAGTTTATAACAAGTTTCAATGAAACTTACTTCTTTGGGTAAATTTTCATTAGCAAGATCAGTGATTTTTTTTGAATAAGCTCGCAAACCCAAGTCTGGAGCATCTAAAACAAAGATTTGTTCGCCATTTTCTTCCACTGTAATTGATAGGCGGCGATCAACAGCAGTCACAATGCAAGGATGACCAAAAACCACGCTGTGTTCACCAAAAAGCATTAATTTACCAGGTGCCGAAGTCTTAACTGTTTTTTTCATAAATCATTCCCAATTGAGTTTGAAAAAAATCAAAACCCATTGCTTGTAAAGTTTTTGCGAATTCTTGAGAGTTTTTGTGCCAGGCTAAAATATAACCAGAACCAGTTTCAATTCCGCCAGCACCAGTGATTTTACAAAAAGCGCCTTTGCTTCTTAAGTGTTGAATAATTCTCTGAGCTTTTTGACCCACCACGCCAATTTGCTCCAATAAAATCTGATTTGCATTTAATAGCTCTGGATTAAAAACTCCAGCTTGCAAATCAACAAGCATTTTTTGACTTAAATCACCAATTTTTTGCAAAGTTGTCCGATTACTTGCTTCATTAGCAACTTTGCGCACCATTTCACCAGTGCTTTCACTAGCTTCTCCAGAATTTATTAAGAAAAAAGATTGATCAATCAATGTTTTATTTAATATTGGCTCAATTTTTGCTTGCTTAAAAGCAAGCAATCCTCCATAAACTACAATGCTCGGATCCGCTCCGCTTGAACGACCATGAATAAAATTTTCTGCCTCTAAAACTAAATTGTAGAGTCGATCGGCATTTAAAGAATAATTATGAAATTTAAATAATTCGCTAAAAACAGCCGCCGCCAAAGCAGCTGATGAACCAAGACCAGACTTTTCTGGTAAATTTGATACAATTTCGATGGCCACTGACATCTTGGGCAATTGAGCGTGTTTGTAAAAAATCTCCAAAATGTGTTGTAAATAAGGATCTTGCTTTTGTTCTTGGCTTAAAACTCCCTCCTTAATGGCACAAGTAATTCCTAAATTTAAACTCGCCAAAATAGCAGTGTGCCCATAAACCACACTGTGTTCGCCAGTTAAAATAACTTTTCCTCTATAAAAACTAGACATAATTCCTTTTTCAATATGAGAGAAAACTTAGTCCTTTAATCTAAGCTGTCTTATGTTAAAGGACTAAGTTCTCTCTGCCTTTAGCCCGTAACAAATAATTTCTTGCGACGCTTCTTTTTTGATTTTTCTCAGCACTATTTCGACTTCATCACCAATTTTGAATTTCTGATGCGCCACTCCCATTAAAGAAATTTTTTCTTTGCCTAAATCAACTAATAAATAAGCATAAGGCAATAACTCAGTTTGATCAGAAGCAGAAACTTCCATCATTGTGACAGATAAAACTTTGCCTTTTTGACCTAAATATTTGGACCAGTTTTTATTGGAGCGCCAGTATTCTGTAATTTGCATAAAATTTTTCCATTTAACCAAATAAATCAAAACTTAGTCCTTTAATATAAGACCATTTGCAGGAGCTGACTGCTAAACATCAATAAGCAATAATGTTTATAGACAGCGACTGCAATGAGTGTAGAAGAAGATTGTTAACTTAAATAAGCTAATAATTTTCATCTAACGTGTCTTATGTTAAAGGACTAAGTTTTGATTCCCAAGATATTAACTATTGCCGTCGCGCCACTGCCGCCAACATTATGGGCAAGCGCCTTGTCAAATTGACCAGCTTCAATTGATGATGCCAAAAAAGCCACCTGTTTTACACCAGTGGCTCCCACTGGATGCCCACAAGCCTTGAGCCCACCAGAAGGGTTGACTACTACTAAACCATCATAAGTGGCTTGACCTTCAGCAATAGCCTTAGCAGCCTGACCTTTGCTAAAAAAGCCAAGATCTTCAGTGGCTAGAATTTCAGCAATACTAAAACAATCATGTACTTCAATGGCTTGAATATCTTTTTGACTCAAACCAGCCTGATTAAAGGCTTGCTTAGCTGCTTTTTGTGTGGCTACTAATTTTCCTAAGTCTTGGCGGTCTTGCAGTGCCAATGTATCTTGGGCATGACCAAAACCTAAAATTTGCGTTTTACGATTGGATTTTTTACTACTTAGAATCACCGCTGCTACTCCATCACTAATTGGCGAACAATCTAAAAGTCTAAGCGGCGAAGCAACTATCGCAGAATTAGCAACATCTTCGAGAGTAAATTTTTTATGAAATTGAGCCTGGGGATTACTAAAAGCATGCAGGTGATTTTTAACCACCACGCTAGATAATTGCTCTCGAGTCGTTCCATAGTGATGCATGTGATAATCGGCTAAAACTGCATAAAGCGCTGGAAAAGTCGAACCGTATTCCTTTTCTCTACTAGCCGCTGTCGCCAAAATAGCGCTAGCTTGACTACCAGAAACATCAGTCATTTTTTCTACTCCCAAAACCAAAACTGTCTTGTATAAACCGCTGAGTAAAGCTTGTTGCGCTGCCACTACTGCCAAGCCACCAGAGGCACAAGCCCCTTCGACGCGCATCGCCGGCGGAAAATGAGCAAATTGTTCACTGACTAAAGCCCCCAAATGTCTTTGTTCATTAAAACTGCCACTGGCCTTGTTAGCGACAAAAATTGCTTCAATTTCTGAAGGATTGATTTGTGCATCAGCCAAAACACCGCTCACACCTTCTTTAATCAAATCGGTTAAACTTTTTTCCCAAAGTTCCCCAAATTTACCGATGTAGTTACCAATTATTTTAATGTTCATGCTGACTCCTCATTTTTTGATAATTGGCAAGATCAATCGTCTGCAAAACAGCAATTTGCTCTGCAAGCATTTTGCGAAATTTTTTTCTTTGGGCAACTAGATAGCTAGTCGTTTCAAACAAAAAGGCATCGGCTCCAGCTCCAGAGCCATAAGAACAAATTAAAATTTTACTTTTAGCGGGAGCAATATCTAAAACTGCACACAAAGCTAAAAGCGAAGCCGCCGCATAAGTGTTGCCAATTTCCTTCACAATCAAAGATGGCGCCAATTGCTCTTTAGTAAAACCCAATTGTTTAGCGACCTGCTCTGGAAACTTGGCATTGGGGGTATGAAAAACACAAAAATCTATCTCTGCTGGCTGTAAATTAACTTCCTCTAACAAAGCTTTGGTTGCCATGGTTACATGCTTAAAATAGGCAGGTTCACCAGTAAATCTACCAAAGTGTTGCGGATAAGCTTCTTTGGGTTTACGCCAAAAATCTGGAGTGTCGGTTGCCACTGATTTAGTGGCCAGCAATTCAGCTAATAGTTGATTGCCATTTACTTCGCTACCAAGAATGAAGGCGGCGGCGCCCGCCGCCGCCGTATATTCCAAAGCGTCGCCGGGGCGAGCTTGAGCTGTATCAGCACCAATCGCCATCGCACTTTTTGACATGCCTGCTTGCACATAAGCAGCAGCGATTTGCAGCGACTGTGAACCTGCTTTGCAAGCAAATTGTAAATCTGCCATACTCAAAAAATCACTCAAACCCAAAGCGGTTTTGGCTACTGTTCCAGAAGGTTTCACGGCATAAGGATGACTTTCGCTACCAATAAAAAGCGTGCCAATATCATTGACTATTCCCCCATTAGCTAAAAACCGATCAAGAGCAATTTTGCCTGCACTAGTTGCCAAAGTAATCGTGTCTTCATCAACACTTGGCACAGTTTTAGAGATTACGCCAAGTGATTTTGCTAAATCATTATTTTTACCCTGACTTTCTGCAATCGTGCTGGTCAAAACTTTTTGTTTTGGCAAAGCTGCCCCGTAAGCAACAATCCCCACTCGATTTTTGTTTATTTTAGAGTTTTTCATGTAATTATCTTGCTAAACGCTGATGAGCGCTGGCTAAACTATGGTTACTAAGGGCTGCTAAGCCAGAAATTTCGGCCGCCAATACACCCGCTGCGAGAATTGTGACTAGTTGCGATGCGCTAAGATCTTTTTGATCTTTTGTAATGAGATTTCGTAATTCTTTTTGCGCAGGCAAGTTTGTTCCTCCACCAACACTACCCAGTGGCAAATCTGGGAGATTGACGGCAACATACAAACCTTTTTCTTCATTTTCTACAATCGTAGTTCCTTGACTGGCTTCTACGATATGAGCCAAATCTTGGCCAGTGGCCATATAAAAAGCTGCCGCTACATTGGCAAACTGCATATTGGCTGAATTAGAACCCGCTATTTGAGAACCAAGCACATTCTTGGCTTGATGAGTTCTTAAAAAATCCCTAGCATTTGTTTTTAAAACATTTTGCAAAATCTCTTCATTTAAAAAAATCTCTGCTTGGGCACTATAGCCTCTACCTAATAATTGATTGATGAATGATACTTTTTTATCTGTGCAAACATTACTAGACAAAGCCAGCATTTCTATGCCCTTATATTGACTGAGAAACTCTTCCCAAAGTTTCTGCAGGGCGATGGTCACCATATTCATACCCATCGCTTCATCAGTTAAAAAACTAAAACGTACATAAACATTGCGGCCTCTGACCAAACTCATTAGTTTAATAAATTTAAGATGCGAGCTGGTTTTTTCGGTAATTTGACGAATTTTGGCACTGGTTTTGACTTCTTCCAAATATTGGGCAAAGGCAAAAGCTTCATTGCCACTTCTAAAAGCAAAAACTGGAGCTCGAGTTATTCCAAAATTGGTCACTCTGACTTGTGCTCCGCCAGCTTGATTAATGACTTTCAGACCTCTATTGACGCTGGCCACAAGTGCTCCTTCGCTGGTCGCCAAAGGCACAAAGTATTCGGCTGTTTTTTGTTGCTCAATAATTTTGACTGGCCCAGCCAAGCCAACCGGCAACGCCACTGCACCCACCATGTTTTCGCAATTTTTTTGATTAGCTTGGGATAATTCAGGATTAACTGCAAAAAGATGAGTAAAAACACCTTTTTTCCATTCTTTTTGCAATTGTTCTTGACGCTTTTTAATCATTTCCAGATCAGAAAGCTCTTTTTGATTTTTGACAAAAAACGACATTACTCTTTAATAGTCGCAAAATTACTTAGAAATCATGCAAAAAAGACTAAGAACGAGCGTGAATTAGTTAAAAAAAAGAGCAGTGCTTACTTCATTGATTGCTTGTTGAAGAAGGACTTGTTCGTTTTGATTCATTTTCATTAACACGTAATTACTGGGTTCTATATTGCGATTTCCACCTCGACCATCAACGCCCAAACGCAGGTGCCAAAAATTTTTGTGCCCCAAGTGTTTGTAGATCGAATTTAAACCATTGTGAACTTTGGGGCCTTTAGCTTTTTGTAACTTATATTGTCCCAAGTCCAAATCAAGGTCATCGTGAGCAACAATTAGATGATTGCCTTCGTCTTCTTCAAGAAAATCACTGTAAAAATAACTGAAAAAATGATGTAAAACCATGCCTGAGTTATTCATAAAAGCCAGTGGTTTGATCAGGCAAAGATCTTCGGCTACACCGTTTTGTAGAATTTCTGCTTTCACATAAGCCAATTCAAATTTTTTCTCAAATTGTAATTTTAAGGAAAGTTTTTGTGCTAAAGCATCAATAAAAATAAAGCCAGCATTGTGCCGCGTATTTTCATATTCTTTGCCTGGATTTCCCAAACCAACAATGACTTTCATAATTTCACTTAAGTTAAGGAAAGTATATAATAACCAGATTATGAAAACCATCGGGATCTTTACTAGTGGTTACGGACACGAAAGCATTGCTGACGCCATTGCTGAAAAAATTGCACTGCAAACAGAGAAAAAATATCGGGTAAAAAAATATTTCCGTCCGGAAATTCTAGGCTTTGCCTATAATTCTGTTTATAAATTTATTCCCGAATCTATGGGACCACCTTTTCACCTCAGTTCAAAGGTTTTACAAAAAGATAAAAGCATTCGTCAATTTTTAGAAAATTTATTTGTTGTTAACACTGAAAAATTGATTCGTAATTTTGTGAAAAAAAACAAAATTGATCTTTGTATCAGCACTTATTTTGGTTGCAATCCTGTCTTAGAAAAACTGCAAGCAGAAAACATTCCTTTGATTAATGTCATCACCGATCCTCGCACCGCCCACTCTTTAATTGTCACCGATAAGGCAAAGCTGCAATTAGTCTTTGATCAACATATTTTAAATAACTATCAAACAAAAAACATGATTTGTTCTGGCTGGTTTGTCAGAAAAAAATTTGAAGAAGATTATGATCAGGCTCAAATTAGAAAAAAGCTCAAGCTCAGCGATGAGCTAACTTTTTTATTGGTTTCTGGTTCGCAAGGTTCCAATACTATTTTGAAAATTTTACCAAGCATTATTAATTGTGAGCGCGCCGTTAACTTCGTGGTAGCCTGTGGAAAAAACAAGTTTTTATACAATAACATCTTGGGTATTAAAAAAAGCTTGAGCAAACTTAGCTCATCTAAAGCTAAAATTATTCCTCTTGCCTACACTAAAGATTTACATTTGTACATGCAAGCTGCCGACATGGTCATTGGTAAAGCTGGACCAAATACTCTTTTTGAAAGTATTGCTTGCGAGACTGCTTTTTTTGCCATTACCCACATTCATGGCCAAGAAGATGGCAATCTCGATATCATTCGAGATTATCAAATCGGCATCGTAGAAGAAAACGTCAAAAAAGCTAATCAAGAATTAGAAAAATTAATTCAACACCCAGAAAAAATTAAGGCTTTTACGCCTGCTATTAAAAAGTTAAAAAAATACAATCAAAACGCCATTAATGTTTTGCTAAAACAAATGGATTTGCTTCTAAAAACCAAAACTTAACAAAAGAATTAAGTGGCAATGTGAATTGAGGACAACTCTTCCACAGTTGTTGTTTCTTCGAAGCTCTTGTCGTATCGAATTTTTACCAATCGAGGAAAACGCAAGGCTACACCAGCAGTGTGAATTGGTGATTTACTAATTTCATCAGCCGCAATTTCTAAAACAATTTTTGGCATCAACCAAAAATCTGGGCTCAAATTTTTATCAACATCATAAATCACTGGTTTTTGATTATTAACACTCAAATTTTGGTCAGCAATTTGTTTAATTTCGCGAAATTGAGCATCAGTTAAACCGGTACCAATTTTTGACAAACTTTTTACCACCAATTCACCAGCCTGATTTTTGGCTAGCACACCCACCAATAATGCTCCAATGCCAAAAGCTTGTCTTTTACCTTTGCCCACATAATAACCCAACATCAAACAATCAATGGTATCAGATAGCTTGCCCTGACTGCCTTCTTCTTCTTTAATTTTGACCCAACGCCAAGATTTACGACCAGAAACATAGCCGGAATTTTTTTGCTTCATCACTGCCCCTTCCAAACCCAGCTGTAATTGCTGTTCATGGAAAGCTTTGAGTTTTTGTGGATCGTTGATTAATAAATAACTAGTTTTTTTAATCAATGCCGAATCTTGCAAGATGGTTGCTAATTTAGCTTTGCGATTAATTAAGTTTTCGTCAATTAAAACCTGACTGTCAAGCAAAAGTAAATCGAAAGCGTAAAAACAAATTGGCACTTCTTTGGCTTTCATTCCAATGTCATGTTTGCGTTTGCGCTGAATTGTTTCTTGAAAAGCCAAAAATTTGCCAGTTTGTTGATCAACTCCAATGGCTTCAGTGTCCAAAATACAATTTTTAACTTTCAGTGTTTTGACCACTGCTGCCAATTCGGGAAACATGTGCGTTACATCTTCCAAGTTTCTGGTAAAAGCTTTATATGGCAAGCCATTATCTGTAAACTTGTCTTTATTAACGTGAATTTGTACTCTCAAACCATCGTATTTGGGCTCAGCGACCACCTCGCCCATTTTTTCAATAATTTCTTGAGCGCTATTTAAGCGCTGGCAAAGAACAGGCAAAACTGGAATGCCAACTTCTACTTGATAATGCTTGAGTAATTCTGCGCTGCTTAGCTCGCGATATTCAATCAGATAAGCCGTCGCTAATTTGCCCAAATCAGCTTTTTTATAAAAAGCTTTTTCCAAATTGGCACTATCATTTTTAGCATTAGTTTTGACAAAAGATAAAGCATCTATCAAGGTCATGGTTGAAAAACCCAATCTCATTTTGGACAAAATGATGCGGCTCACATATTTGGCAGACAAAGGATCTAGTTTCTCTAAAAGCGCAGCCAATAAAATCATTTTTTTATCTTGAGAACCAAGCCCTGATGTTTTAGCTAATTCACTTAGCGCAGCGTGCACCGCTTGAATTGAAAGGGGCGATGAAGCCTCTTGGGATAGCGCCAGTTTGCTTAAGGTTTGTTCAAAAAGTTCACCGATGTCACCAAGTTTTTTATAGTTACCGGTAATTGTGCGTTCTAGTAAGCTTTGCTCTTCTAATAAATTTTGTGTTACTGCGCTGTGTTTAGCTTGCACATAAGCTAAAGTTTTTAATAGCGTTTTTTCTGACATTTGAAATTCCAGCGATAAGTAAGTTGGCACTAAACTACCCTGCATTAGGTAACTGGCTAATTTTAGTTCTTCTAAGGCATCGACTTGCTGGCTCAAATCTCTAAAAAGTGCAGCCAAAATTGCCGTAATTTCTAGGCGGGCAGTCACTTTTTCAATTTGTTGCAAATAAAAAGAGAAATCTTTAAAAAGCATAAAAACATTCTAACAGCTTATTAAAAATATTATTTTAACAAAGTGTAGCTGACTCCTTTTGTCACACCGTGTTTTTGCACTACATTTTTGGCAATCAGATCTTTAAGATCGCGTAAAATCGTATCCACCGAAACATTGGGTAAAGCTTTTTGGGCGTCTTCAGAAGTCATTTGCCCTTGATTTTGCAGAACCTCCAAAAGAATGATTTGTCTTTCTGAAAGAGCAACTTGCTGACCAAGTTCACGCTGAATTTTAAGATCTTGAGAAAGTTTGAGTACTTTTTGTTTAACTTTATCAATTTCCAAGGCTAAGCCATAAGCAAAATATTCCAACCAATAAGTCAAGTCTTTTTGATCATTCTGTTGTACGGATAACAAAGCCTGATAATAGGCTTCTACGTCGCTATCAAAATATTCTTCTAAAGCAAAAAAGCGCTTGAAATCATAACCAGCACTATACAAAACTAAGGTCGCAAAAGCTCTTGCTACTCGACCGTTGCCTTCCACAAAAGGATGTACATAGACCAAATAATAATGAGCAATCGCGGCTCTAAAAATTGGGTGTAATTCTGTGGCTGCTTGACTATTGATCCAAATAAAAAAATCTTCGATTAAATATGGCACTTCCACTGCCACTGGAGGACGGAAAACCACTTGGCCATCGGCGGCACCACGCACAATCACTTGTTTATCACGAAAAACCGCCACTTGTTCTTCTGGCAATAATTTTTGCATGGTTAATTTATGCAAAACTAACAAAGTATCTAAATTTAATTCTTCTTGGATTTTTTTCACAGGACGTTGATCGATCCAAGCAATTACATTGCGATAATTAATTACCTCTTGAATATCTCGGTCTCTAGCAATGATGCCAGTTTGATCGACAATCATTTGCGGATTACTAGTGTTTTTAAGTTGTACTACCTGACTAGCCTGATCAGCGCTTAATTCATTGCCTTCAATGCGAGTTCCGAAGTGCACTGTTCTTTGCATGGCTTCATCGCGAAACTTAGCTTCCCAAGCGGGCACCAAAGCAGAATGATCTATTAAAGCCTTTGCAGATTCTACTGAGGCAACATAAGTTAATAAGTGATTAGTGATCTGAAAATGTGGCTGATACATTTAGATTGATTCTAAACTAGTTTAAAGCTTTTGCATAGATTCTTGCAAAATTTACAATAAAAAGATAATTACTAGGCTAAAATTAGAAAATCGGTTACAATCTAGTTAATGAATAATCAATTAAGCCCCATCTTACTTAACGCTTTGAAAGAGGTTATATTGCCAGATTCAGCAAGTCATAAGGGACAAAATGGCAAGCTCTTAGTCATTGGTGGCAGCAATTTGTTTCATGCGGCCAGCAAGTGGAGCTTGGATATTGCCAGCAAAATTGTTGACATGGTGTTTTATGCTTCAACCCCAAGCAATAATCAGTTGATCAAAGAAGCAAAACAACATTTTTGGAACGGCATTGTTATTGAACGCAAACAAATTGAAGCTTACATCAAAGAAGCTGATGGTATTTTGATTGGGCCCGGTATGGAGCGCAGTTTTTACACTCAAAGACTGGTCAATAATTTGCTCAAAAAATTTGGCGATAAAAAATGGGTTATTGATGCGGGAGCCCTGCAAATGATTGATGTTAAACTATTGACTCAAAAACACATCGTTACTCCCCATCATCAAGAAATGGCATTATTAACAACCAAAAGCAAGCTCTTTGATGAAGAAAGTTATCAAGCCAATTGTTATTGTTTGCTCAAGGGGCCAATTGATAAAATATATGTGCCACAAAATGCACAGTTTTATCAAGTTGCTGGTGGCAATGCCGGCATGACCAAAGGAGGCACTGGCGATGTTTTGGCTGGACTTTTGGCAGCCTTATATTGTAAAAATTCTGCTCTCAATAGTTGCTTAATTGCTAGCTATATTAATAAAAAAGCCGGCGAAGAACTCTATCTTCAGCAAGGACCATTTTTTAATAGTAGCGATTTGGTAGAAAAAATTCCCGAAGTATTATGGCTTAGTTTACAACACGATCAAATTTAGGTCAGCTAAATTTTTTTTAAGATCTGCCAATACATCCGCATCGGCTGTAGTTAAAATCGTTTGATAATTAGATAATAAATTTAAAACCATCTCTTTGCTGTAAATGTCTAATTCAGATAAAATGTCGTCCAAAAGCAAAACTGGTTGATAACCAATCTTATCGGTTAAAAATTGCAATTCAGCAATTTTTAACCAAAGCACTCCCAATCTTTGTTGACCTCGAGAGCCATAGGCCAAAAGACTTAGATCATCAATGCCTTTTTCTGTTTGAGAAAATTTCAAAAGAAAATCATCTTTGTGAGGCCCAATCAATGAATGACCCAAAAAAATTTCCTTTTCTAAGTGTTCTGCCAGGAGTTTTTCAGAAATTAATGAAGGTAAATAAGCGATATTTAATTCAAATGGAAAAACCACTTCTCTAATAAAATCTATCAAGCTAGCGCGCTTAATTTGCAAAAATTCACCATATCTGACCAGATTGATATTCCAAAAATGTAAAGCTTCCCTACCTTCACTGCCTTCATTAACTTTTTGTAGCAAACGATTGCGACGCTTCAGCGTTTGTTCATACTTTAACAAAGTAGCTGCATAGTCAGTAGAAACCATACTTAAAGCATTGTCGAGAAAGGCTCTTCTTCTCGAGGGAGAACCTTCAACCAAACGCAAGTCTTCTGGTCGAAAAACCACTGCTTTAAAAAAAGCTAAAAAATCTTTTTTTCTGCGTCGCACGTCGTTAATTGCAAATAAACGATATTGAGTTCTTTTACCTTGAACTACTCCTCTGGTTAGCATGATTTCCAATTTCATTTCTTCGCTTTGATTTTTTAAAGAATCTTCCACATCAATTAATCCCTGTACTCTGCCTAGTTCGGTATCCAAGCGAATCATCTCTTCTACTTTTCCTGCCCGAAAACTATCGGCGCTGGCCAATAAATAGATGGCTTCAACAATCGAAGTTTTACCAATTCCATTGACTCCAAAAATTAAATTGGTTTTCTTAAAATTAAAACTTTGCAAAGCAAAGTTGCGAAAATTTTGTAAAGCTAAAGACTTGATTAACATAGATTAGTTAAGGCTGTTTGGCAAAAGCCCTGGTAAAGCGAAGCCAAAGATAAAAAAGGGCGATCTGCCAATAAAAACAAAAAACAATACCCGTCTGGTAAAAAAGCTTAAAAACTAAAAATTGCTGATACAAATTTATTATTAAATTGACTCGCAAAAGTATAAAAAAGCTCACAAAAAAAAGACTTGGATAAAAAATAAAAGGCAAAAGAATTTTGTTTTTAACTAAAATTTGCACACTGCGATAAGGATGTAATATCAGGCCCAATAATAATTGTCCTGCTGAATAAATTAAGGATTTAAAAATAATTAATAAAGAATTTAATAAATGTTTTTTAAACATGTTTAACACCAGCTATTTTTGATTAGGCCACAAAAAATATTGAGTAATATCACTGATAAAAAAGACAATAATAATAAGGATTGCCATAAATGAATGGCTACGAAATTTGCTAAATCACTTAAAAAATCTGGAACAAATTTTTCTTGTCCCAAAAAACTTTGTTCTTTGGCAGTTTGCTTTAATGTTTTTAAAAAATTATGTTCAATCATGGTTTAAATTTAGAGCGGCCCACAAATTCTTAAATTCTTGTCTAGCTCGAAAAAGATCTGCTTCAACTGCCTTGACGCTCTGGCCCATTTCTAGGGCAATTTCTTTGACTTTTTTACAATCAACGTATTTTTTTAAAAGTAGCTCGCGATTTTTATATACCATTTTTTTTAACACTACAGTAACTAATTCGGCAGACGAGGCAGCATCTTTGTAATTCGGCGCTAATAAAAAATCACTCAAAGGAATTGTTTGAATGAATTTTTTAGCATAACGTTTGCGATAGTGATCAGCAATTTCATGTCGCAAGACACTTTGCATCCAAGTTAAAAGTGATGATTTACCTTTAAATAAGTTAAGAGTTTGCAAACAATTAATAAAAGTTTCCTGAACTAATTCAGCAGCTTGCGCAGGATTGGCTACTTTACTTAAGGCAATTTTTTTTAATTGAAAGCGATATTTTTTAAACCAATACTCAACCGCTAATTCATCACCTGCTTTTAGGGCCTTGACGAGAACCTCTTCATTTTCAAAACCAATAAAACGAGTTAAAACTTGCATTGAGCTTATTTTACACTAGATCAAAAATAAAATTGATTTATAATGAAATTTAATGAAAAAGAAACTTTTCTTTTTGACTTTTAGTTTTTGGTTGTTTAGTCTGATTTTTAATTTTTTTACTCCCTCAATCGCTCAAGCCATCCAACTAGCCGACGTCGGCAATCCTGGCAGAGACGCTTCAGATTTGGTGCAAATGGAAAGCGTTTCTATTCCTTTGAGCAATAAACTGATTTTAAAAGATGGAACTCCTGTCAAAAATGTTTTTGATAGCACTGACGACATGCTAAATTTACTAGTCAAAGTTTTATTTGTCGGAGCTGGATTAGTTTTATTTTTGATGATTATCACTGCTGGCTTTGCCATGATCGCTGGTGATAGTAAAGATAAAGACAAGGCAAAAAACACCATAACAACTGCGGCGATTGGCTTTATCGTTATGTTTGCCGCCTATTGGATTATGCAAATTATTGAAATATTAATTGGCACCAACTTGAATTTTTAATTAAAATCAACTAAGAAATGAATAACAAAAATAGTTTATAATATGAAACTACAAATGATTAAAAAAAGCTTAATTGCCGCCAGCCTGGTCTTAACACTTCTCTTGAATGCTCATCAGGTTAATGCTCAAACCAATAATTCTGGGAGTAGTGTTTTTGGCCCCATTGAAGCACCGGCGGGCGTGGCAGAGCTTAATAAACAGGCTGGTGTAAACAGCAACAACATTGGTTTATTAATTTTTGTTTCCAACATGATTAAATTGGCTTCAGTGGTAGCTGGCGTCTGGGTTTTATTTAATTTTATTAGTGCTGGTTTCACCTATATTACTTCAGCTGGCGACAGCAATGCTTATGCAAAAATTGGTGAAAAACTGGCCCTTAGTGCCACTGGCTTAGTACTGATCGTGGCGGCTTATACCATCGCTGGCATCATCGGTCTGATTATTTTTGGCAATCCCACTTATATCCTTAATCCACAAATACCAAGTGCGATCGGAACATAAATTATGGCAGACATTGGCTCAATTCAACCAGTTACAGAAGCAAGAGCTCCTAAAAGTTTAGATGGAGCAGGCTTTATTGATTCTTTAGAACTTTACATCAGTGATATTGTGGGCACTATTACTGCATTGGCGGTTTTATTTTTTATTGTTTATTCTTTTTTAGCAGCTTATGAATGGGTAACTGCTGGCTCTGATAGTGGCAAAGTCGAAAAAGCCAAAAATCGTTTTATTTGGGGGACTTTGGGATTGATTTTAATTGTAGCCACCTATGCTATTTTGGGATTGATTGGCACTTTGGTGGGAATTTCCGTCCTTGAGCCAGGTGAGCTGATTAACAATATTGTTCCGAAAACAAAATAAGTTGAATAAACCACATTATGAAAACTATTAAAACTAAAATCTTGGCTTTCGTTTTAAGTAGCGGACTTTTTTTAAGCCTGGCTTCTTTGGCTCAAGCAGCCATTACCAATCCCGTAGTCGGCAATCTTGGCACCAATGAAGGCACGAAAGACGGCAGTAAATTTATTAATTACGTGGTTTACCTGTGGAAAGTGAGCATAAATTTAGGAGCCTTAGCAGTGATCGCCTATTTTATCTGGGGAGCTATAGAGTGGATCACTGCGGGAAGCGACAGTAAAAAAACTGAACAAGCCAGACAAAGAATGACCAATGCAGTAATTGGTTTGGTTATCCTCGTCTCTTCTTTTACACTCTTAAGCTTTATTAGTAAAATCTTCTTTGGTGATAATTTTGATTTATTAAAATTAACTCTTCCCACTCCTGTGGGCATCCAACCTTATGACTAAACAACTTGCTCTTACTCTCGACATTGCCGGTGAAGCGCAAAGCCAAGACTTGCAAGGCTCACAGTTTCATAACTCCAGCGATGGAGGCTTTGGCATTTGGCTCAGCAATATCATGACTGTCGCCATGACTTTGGCGGCTATTTTGGTTCTCTTTTTTATGGTTTGGGGAGCCATCGAGTGGATCACTTCCGGAGGTGACAAGGGTAAAATAGAAAGCGGACGCAACAAAATCAGCAACGCCGTGGTTGGCTTAATTGTTTTAGCAGCTACCACCGCCCTATTTTTAATCGTTGAAGAATTTTTAAACATCAATGTTTTGACTTTCAATTAAAAATTCATTAAACTTGATGTATAATAAGATTTGGAATTTAGTAATTAAAAAGGAGCGATTTATGAAATCAATTAAAAAATTTGCTTTGGCAACAGGCGCTGCTTTAAGTGGCGTTTTGAGCACCGTCTCGATGGCTATGGCTGAAGTTAACATCGAACCTATTGACACTGGCAAAGGTTATGCCACTAATTTCGGCACTATGTTTAGTTCAATCTTGAACGTAGTTATGTTGATCGCCGCCATTTTGGTTTTTGCTTACATGATTTGGGGTGGCGTTGAGTGGATCACTTCAGGAGGTGACAAGGGTAAAGCCGAAAGTGCGCGCAACAAATTAACTGCCGCCATTATTGGTCTCGTCATTATCGCTGCTTCCTACGCAGTGGTCACCCTGGTTGTTCAATTCTTAGGCTTTCAAGATTTTAATGACGTATTTAATAATGTTGGAGACATCAATAATCCACGTTAAGTTAAATCAATTATCAGTCATTGAAAAAACCCGCTTCACAAAAAGCGGGTTTTTTGGTTCATCATAGTTTTACTTTGCAGAAAAAAAATTATAAAGTTATAATAAATCTCAATCATGCAAATTATTCCTGAGGCTCAAGCACAAACTCAACAATGGTCAACGATTAATAGCGCTTGCGTCAGTCAAGACGGTGTGGCCACCATACAAGGAATTGGTTGTTTATTGGCCAACGTTTTTTCTGTCTTCCTAACAATTTTGGGCATTGTGGGTTTTATTATGATTATTTACGCAGCCTTCAACTTGATGATCATGGGTGGCAACAGCCAAGCAACAGAAAAATCCAAAAACACCATTACTTACGCCGTGATTGGCATTATCCTGGCTCTTTCAGCCTTTATCATTATTAATTTAATTGCTAGCTTTACTGGTTTGGAAATTATTAAAGACTTTGTCATTCCTGGTTCTGGAAAAGATTGGACTACAAATTCTTCTATACAGCAGCCTAGCCAAAATACAAATAATAGTCTCATACAAACAACTACTCCCAATCCCACCACAACGACTAAGCCAGAAAAAGTTTCTACAGAAAGTGATCCTTGTATAAACAATGGTGGGTACTGCACTCAAACAGTGACTTCTGGTTCAGACAAACTAAAATGTAGTGTTTATTGTTGTAATGGCTACCACTCAGAATCTGGAGGATTAAAAATATGCGGACCAGCTGGAGTTTCTGCTGATCCGGCAATTACGGTTTTATTTCCAAATGGTACTCCATGTGCAATTACTATTACTTCTGGAAGCACTCTTCCCAAATGCACAAAGTATTGCCGCAACGGCTACCACCCCACCTCAACTGGCGCTTACGAGTGCGGACCGAGCTAATTTTATTGTTAGTAATTTTTAAAAACTATTTGCCAAAGCGTCTTTGTCTCTGCGCGTAATCTAGTAGCGCTTTGTCGAATTCTCTGTCATCAAAATCCGGCATCAATACGTCGGTAAAATAAAGTTCACTATAAACTGATTGCCAAATTAAAAAGCCAGATAATCTTTTTTCGCCTCCAGGACGAATTAGTAAGTCTGGATCTGGTAAATCAAGCATTCTTTTCGTATCTAGAAAATCTGCAAATTTTTCTCCTCCGGCTTTCACTGCGCGCGCAATTTCATCTCTGCCTCCATAGTTTAGGGCAAAAGTAACAATTAATTGTTGATTATTCTTGGTTTCATTTACCCAGTGTTCAATACCTTCGCGCACATCATCTGGAAATCGACTCAAATCACCAATACTCGCCACTCTCACTCCTTTATCGTGCAATTTTGCCGCACTCGTAGCAAAAGTTTCACGAAAAAGATCCATGATGCCGTCTAGTTCTTCTTTTGGTCTTTGCCAGTTTTCTGTGCTAAATGCCCAAAGAGTTAAATATTTGATGCCCTTGCTCAGGGCAAAATCCGCTAATTTTTCAATCGTTTCTTCAGCGACTTTGCGATGACCTTTGACCACAAAAAGACCTCGCTGGCGCGCCCAACGGCGATTGCCGTCCATAATAATTGCAACGTGTTGAGGAATGTTTAAATTTGTTTTTGCCATGTTTGAAGAATTTGTTCAATTTTAGTAAGCACCGTTTTTTGATTTAAAAATAAAGCAAACCAAGGAGTAATTTTTTTAGCAATAAATTGTTTTTGCTTAACAAGCTGCCAGTCTAGCCACTCGAAATTAAGTACCTCTAGTGAATCAGGAACAATCAGTAAACGATCAGCTTTTTCTTTAGATATTAAACCGACAAAAATGTGATCAATTTCGTTTTCTGCAAAACCATTTTCGCAAGCAACTTGATAATCTAAAACCAAAGCTTCTTGCAGCAACCAATCTTCTTGCCAAAAAATACCTAATTCTTCTTTGAGACGACGCTTCAAACAAAATAAATGATTTTCTCCGGGTATTAAATTGGCACAAAGCGTATTAGCCCATTGTAGAGCTCCCACGATTTTATGTTTACTGCGTTGTTGTAAAAGAAGTTCTAGTCCACCATCGGCTCTGTGGCGAAACAGAAATAAAGAAATTGCCTGATGTTTCTTTCCAAAACCGCGATGAGCGTCTAGTAGATCTGTTTGACCAACAACTTCGTCGGCTGAATTAACTAAATTTACCTGTCTCATATTTTATTCAATGTTATTTTACTATGAATTGTGACTAATAAAACTCCAGATAATCAGGAGTAATAATGTATTATAATCAAACATGGTCGGGAGCAAACTTAAATAAAACTAAAAAAATATGCTGGATAAACAATATCAAGCCCAAAAATATGAAGAGCAAATTTATCAGCTTTGGCTGAAACATGACTGTTTTAATCCAGACAGCGTCATTAATCAAAAATTGCGAGCGCAAGCGAAGAAAAAATCAGAAAAATTTGCTCTCATCATGCCACCACCAAATGCAAACGATCCCCTGCACGTAGGTCACGCCATGTTTGTGAGCGTTGAAGACACAATGGTAAGATTTGCGAGAATGCAAGGCAAAGACACCGTCTGGATCCCCGGCACTGATCACGCCGGCATTGAAACTCAATTTGTTTTTGAAAAAAAATTAAAAAAAGAAGGTAAGAGTCGCTTTAATTTTGATCGAGAAAGTTTATTTCAAATGATCTGGGACTACGTACATGAAAACTCAGCCATTGCTGTGGAACAAATTAAAAAGCTTGGTGCCAGCGCCGACTGGAGTCGCTACAAATTTACCCTTGATCAAGATATTGTGCAAAGCGTCATCGATACTTTTATACAAATGAACAAGGACGGATTGGTTTATCGCGCCAATCGTTTAGTAAACTATTGTCCAAAATGTGGCACAGCTTTTAGCAATTTGGAGGTTAATCATCAAGAACAGGTAACCAAACTCTATTATATTAAATACGGACCATTCGTTTTGGCCACCACTCGACCTGAAACTAAATTTGGCGACACTGGCTTAGCAGTGCACCCCAACGACAAGCGTTATCAGCAATATATCGGTCAAGAAGTAGAGGTTGAGGGCTTAAACGGCAGCTTTAAACTCAAAGTGATTGCTGATGATTTTGTTGATCCAAATTTTGGAACCGGCGTGGTCAAAATCACTCCTTATCATGATTTTAATGATTTTGCTGCCTGGCAAAGACATAAAAACGAATTACCAGAGCCAATTCAAATTATTGATTTTGCCGGACGTTTAACTGAAAAAGCTGGCAAATATGCTGGACTAAAAATTGCAGTGGCCAGAGAACAAGTGGTTAAAGATCTAGAAAATAGAGGCTTACTAGTTAAAATTGAACAAAATTATCACAATAATTTGAGCGTTTGCTATCGCTGTGGTAATCCCATTGAGCCACTGCCTCTACCGCAATTTTATATTCAAGTCAAAAAACTCACCCAAGCGGTGCTAGAAAAACTAGATAAAAAAGAAATAAAAATTTATGGGGCTGGCCACGATAAAATTTTGCGCCATTGGCTAGAAAACTTAGAAGATTGGAATATCAGTCGACAAATTGTTTGGGGCATTCGTTTGCCAATCTGGTACAAAATTGATGACAATCCTGATGCGCAAATTACTTTTATTGATCAGCAAAAGCAACCTATTAGTGGCCAATTAGCCAATTTGCTAGAAAAATATTCATTTACAGAAATCAAGAACGGCTTACAAAGCATTAGCGCTAACGTCAACGCTAAATACCTCATCGCCAAAGAAAATCCGGGTGAAAATTATTTGCAAGAAACTGACACTTTTGACACTTGGTTTTCTTCCAGTCAATGGCCTTTTGTTACCCTCATGAATAATCAGCCCGGAGATTTTCAAAGATTCTACCCCACCACTGTCATGGAAACCGCCTATGACATTTTAATGTTCTGGGTGATGAGAATGCTGATGATGGGCACCTATAAAACAGGCTCAGCTCCTTTTAAACACGTTTATCTTCACGGGCTGATTAGAGACGCCAAAGGACAAAAAATGAGCAAAAGTAAGGGCAATGTAGTCAACCCGATGGATATCAGCGAAAAATACGGCACTGACGCGCTTAGAATGGCCCTTTTAATTCGTTCTTCTGCTGGTTTAGACAAGTCCATTGGCGAAGGCGATTTTAAAGCTGGGCGCAATTTTACCAATAAGCTTTGGAATGCCAGTCGCTTTATTTTACTTGCCAAAGAAACTGAACTGGAACAAACAAATATAAATCAAAGCCAATCCAATAATTCAAAAGACGCTATTTTTTCAGATAAACTTAAAAAAATTACCAAACAAGTAAGTAAAAATCTTGAAGCTTTTCAACTCGGAGTGGCCGCCGACACGCTCTATGACGAATTTTGGCATTGGTTTTGCGATCAATGTATAGAAGATGCTAAAAAAGGATTGATAAGCCAATCTTTAATTTTAGAAGGTTTGATAACATTTTTAAAATTACTCCACCCTTTTATCCCCTTTGTAACTGAAGCGATCTGGCAAGAATTGGCACAAAAAAAATTAGTTAATGAAACAATTTTGGCTAGCAGTGCATGGCCTATTTAAGCTATATTTAGATTGTGTGGAAAAAAACCTGTTTTTATTTAAATTTAATGATTTTGTGCTGGAGATTAATCTGGCACTTGTTGATCTTTATCTTACAAATATCTTTTAATCGCTTGCAAATCAAAAAACTAGGCACGGTTTTATGTTTGGCTTTGCTTTTGCTTATTTGGATAGTTAATTTTGGTCTTTTACTTAAAAAAAATTCACCAATCACAACGTTTAAAACTGCTGAAGAATTACCACACCTCGACAACCAGTTATTTGCTAGCGACAAAAAAGAATTTACACCAGAAGAAGCCGGGTTGCAATTAAAAAAATATCAAGAACTTGAAAAAAGTGGGATCAACAATTTTTATTTGCTTTTAAACCTCAATCAACTTAGTCAAGTTTTAGACCAAAGAACAGAAGCAAAAGAATATTGGCTAAAAGCTCTAAAAATTCAACCTGTTAAATCGGCAAATTTAGATTAGGTGGCTTACCTACTCACTAGCTCACTTAGTAGAAGCATCTTGATCGGATGTTTTTTGTTCATCGGCAGTTTTTTCATTTACCAGAGCTGGTTCGGTCAAAGTACTTTCTGTTTCTTCTTCAACCACTTCCTCTGCTTTAGCTTGGACCAAGGCCAACACTATTTCTTCGGCTTTTTCATCTTCATTCAAAATTAAAGTGATTTTGCTTGGATCAAATTGTAAATCTTTTAGAGTAATGCGATCACCAATTTCTTTGAGCTGACTCTGATCAATTGGAAAGCTGGCGGGCACATCGGCCGGCAAAGCTTCAACTTCGACGCTATCTTTGGCCAAAATCAAGACTCCGTCGGCAACATCGAATTCACCTGTTAGCTCAACTGATACCTCGGCGCGAATTTTTTGCAATAAATTAATTTGACGAAAAACAACATGTAAAATTTCTTTGCCAAAAACATCGTATTGAACTTCATCAATGAGGGCTGGAAGCTCTTTTTTTTCATCAGCAATTTGCAAATAAAGAACCGCATTTTCTGGAAGCTTGCGTAATAGTTTAGTAAAATCAAGGTTGTTCAACTCTAGAGTAAGTGATTCTTGACCAGCACGATATAAATTGGCAGGAATCAAGCCCTCTCTTCTTAATTGTTTGTTTTTTTTGTTTTGTTTTTTAGCTACTACAAATTTAATTTTTTCCATACTAATTCTTTTGCCTTTCTCGAATAACAAGTAGTCATTTTATCACAAAAAGGACAGGCTTAAAAGACAATTAAAAATTCTCGTTATACATACAAAATAGATCAAACTAAAAAGAAAATAAAAAACCGATCAAAAAGCGAAGCCTGGTCTAAAAAAGATTGTTGCCTTAAAACAATATTAGCTACAACACGTGAAAAATGAGCATGAAAATTTTATTGATTGAAATTAACAGCAAAAGAAAAATTATCTGTGTTTAAATTTTGAAAACTAATGATTTTGTTTTCATATTTTGCTTGAGGAGCAATTAACTGTGGCTTAAGTTGATCATCAAAAACGATTTTGTAATTGGTAATTTTTTGATAAATACCTGCTTGCTTTTGATCATGAAAAACATAAGAAAAGGACGAGCTTTCGTCATGAGGAACCAAATAAGTAACTACCAACTCTTTTTGACTTTGTGCCGGTACTTGTACAGATAAAGACAATTCTTTGTTTTGTTCACTTTCCTCTGTTTTAATTTCTGATAAATTGATTATCTGATTATCAAATTCAACTTTTTCCAGCAAAGCTTGTTTGTTAAGATAAAATTTGTAATAAGCCTGATAAGTGCCAAAAGGCCAAACTAAAATGTCAGACGTGTTTTTAATATTTATTTTGCGCTTGTGGCGAATAAATTTTTGACCAATGCCAATGCTGTGATCGATTTTTTCTTGAACGTAAACATTGACCTTGTTAAACCCAACGTTTGCGGCCACTTGAAAAATTGAGTCGACCAAACAATTTTCCTGCTTAAATTCAAGTGGGCAAAGCATTTTTGCTTGTTTACCAGCCCAGATGTTACCTTCAATGATTTCTTGTAACGTCACTGATTTGCTATATAAAAAAATTTCTTTTTGATTAAGTCCATTAATTATGATTTGATTCAACTGAGCCAACTGCTCTTCCGATATTTGATTTAATTTGTTTAAAAACGCATTGCCAATCTGCCATTTTTTATTAGCTTGGGAATCAGACTTAACTAACAAGAGACTTTTTGCTTGATAATTTTCTTGAGTGATACTCTCTCCATTGTTTAATGTTAATTCACCAAGGGCAGTCAGTAGTTGTAAAATCGTTTTTGTATTTAAACTCATCACCATGTCAATCTTATTGCCAGTGGCTTGCTCAACGAACCAGACAATGTTTTGGCCACTTTGAACAAAGTCTGCTTGCCAATTACTATCGTGTAAAAATAATTTTTTTTCTCCTAGCAAGTCTTGAATTTCTTGATTAGCAGAAATACTTCCATAAGTTCTGTCATCTAATTCATCGATGGTTAAAGCTTGTTGATCAACTAGCTTGGCGCGATTAAAACCCAAGATAATGGCTTCTGTCAAAAAACCACCAGTGGCCCTCAGTTCATTACTGTCTTGAATTAGCAATAATATGTTGGCGCGATCAGACGCCAACAATAATTGACTAAAAACTGTTAAGAAGTTTAAGGATTGACTGGTGTTTTTTATATCTGATCTGATCTGGTCAATTTTTTTCTTCCAGATCATTTTTTCCTCGTCTGGATAAAGATCCAGGTTTAAATCGCTTAAATAAACATTATATTTTTTTTGTTCTTCAGCCAACTCACCTAGTTCCTTAATTAAATTTTCATAAGAAGATTTCAAGTTCTCTTCTCCATTGAAAGTTTTTTTATATAGCTCAAAACTTAATTTTTGCGCTCTAATCTGACGATTTTTGAGATTGATTAATAATTCTAGATGTTGTTTTAAATCCAATGTCTCACTTAGACTATCTTTTGGTAAAATTTTTTGAGAGAGCTTAATTTGCTCTAAAAATATACGATATTTAATTGATTTATCAATCTTTTCTATTTTTTCTTCTTCTCCGTTAATGATTTGAAAAATTGCTTTGTTTAAAATTTTTTGATTTACTTGAAAAAATTCACTAAAGAGCAAAACGCCAAAACTGAAAGCAAAAATTATTCCTCCAAGATAAAACAGAATTTTTCTTTTTCTGCTTTTTTTAATAATCTCAACACCCAAAGAAATGTTGGCGTTCTGTCTATCAAGCTTGCTTTGTTGTCTTTGAGTAGAGAAGAGCTTTTCAATTTTAGTGGTCAGCTCTGCATTTAAATCTGTACTTTTAAGCTCTTCTAACTTGCGTTTTTGGGCACGTTCTGTCAATTGTGACGCCCAGTTAGTTATGGTCTTTTTTATGGCAGAAGGCTTCGGTTGTGAGCTTTGATTTTTAAGTTCAGAGGCTGATTTTGGCGACAAGATTTGTTTAAGTATTTCAGAAGATTCAATTTTTTGATTAAAATTATTATCAAATTTAAATAAATTTCTGATTCTCTGGTCTAAAATGTTTTTAATATTTGATTTGCTGTTATTAACAACGGTAAATTCTTTAAACACCGACGGAATTTGTTCATAAGTCGTCAGGTTTAAATTAGATGTTTTTTTTTGAAAATATTGTTCATAGAGATAACTAATGTCATTTGCCATTTTTGTAGCAATGATTTTTTTACCTTGAACAATAAACTTTTTTGCTTGATGAGGTTTAATCAATTGTTCCTTAATAATTTCAAAAAAACTTCTTTCATCTTGAAAATAAAAATTATTGGCAGGAACTAAAACGTATTTTTCTTTAATAAGTAAAAAAAATAAGCGCAGGGGATAGTCAACACTGCTTGTCTGTGCCAGTAATAAATCTTTGGCCAGAAAAACCATGCTCTGACTAAATTTTTTTAAAAAAGAATTCAAAAAAACTTGCTGTTTTTTCAAAAAAACATAGTACTGGTCGCTAAAATCACCCACAATTTCTAGAGAACTGCTTAAGTTAGAAATTAAAACCAGAGGAATTTGCAGACTGCGAACATGATTTTGAAATTCTAAAAATTTATGAAGTGCTTCGCTGGTTTTTTTAAGAGTATTCTCTAGACCATAGAGCAAAATAATTTTATAGATATTTTTTTGTGAATATGCTTCTGTTTTTTCTTGCCAAAAATTTATAGCTTGGTTGTCAATAATTAATAGCTCGACTTCAAGTTGCTTAGCTCGTAAAAAATCACAAATCAATTTACAAAGTAAATTTTCTGATTCAGCAATCACTAAAAAAATGGGAACTTTTTCCTCTAGGGAATTTCTTGCCATAGCTTTATTCTAAAGCAAAAAGATTGCCCTCACAAACCAGCTTTGACTTTAAAAGCTAGCTGGCTATAGAGTCCATCGCTTGATTGGCTAATAGATCGGCCATTTTGTTTTCTTCGCGAGGAATATGCCTAATTTCATAAGCAAGAACGGGGAGAGTACTTAAAATTTTCCAGTTTTCCAAAGCTAAAGAACGTAGTCGATCTTCTTTAATTTGCCAATTCTTATTCATTTGCTCCACCACTAATTTTGAGTCTAATTTAAAAATTAATGTCGTTGCTTGGTGCAGCTGGTTTTTTAGATATTGAAGAGCTAAATTAAGGGCAAGGTATTCAGCCTCATTGTTGGTTTTTAAGCCCAAATACTTATATTCTCGATATATTTCTTGACCATCAGCATCAATAATGTAGACTCCGGCCCCAGCAATTCCAGGATTACCTCGAGATCCGCCATCGGTGAAGATAATCAGTTTTTTTTGCATATTTACCGCTTTATTAACGCAACGTCTGGAGTTAATCGGCTTTTAATTTGATCAATAAGACTCTTTCTTGATCTCTGTCTTCAGATAGACTCTCGAGTCTTTCAAAGTTTTTATTTTCAGTTAGCACACTGTGTACTAAAAATCTTTCATAAGAATTTAAGCTATGCATTTCTTCAGTTTGACCGGTTTCTAAAACTCGATGAGCAATCTCCAAAGCTTTTTCTTTTAAACGTTTTTCTAAAGAGCTACGATATTCATTGATATCAAGCATAATTTTTTTATTGAGAAAATCATTTTTAAAGGACAGCTTGGTTAATAACTCAATCGCTTCCAGGGTTTCTCCGCGATTGCCAATGAGAAGTGCTGCTTCGCTTTGAGGAACAGTGATGTTTATTTTTAATCGCTCATCACTTTCTTCTAAAACGATTTCAAACTCATCATCTACTCCAAGATGTTGAATTAATTTTTCTAGATATTCTTGTACTTTCATACTTTATTTTTTCCTTTTATTTTTGCGTTTACGCTTTTTTGCTAAGAGATCTTTTTTAATTTTAGTAGCCTTGGTATTTTTTGGTTTTAGTGAAACTTCGCTCCCATCTATTTTCTTCAAAACACTAGCCAAATCATCAGCTGGAGCCTGATGACTAAAAAGCTTGGTATCAAAAATAGATTTTTGCTTTAGATGAATTTTTTTAGGAATAGCAGTTAGCTTTGTTTGTGTCGTAACAGATAAATATTTATTTTTAAAAGGACCAAATTTAGTTACATATTTATTCCAATAAGTGGCTAGTCCACCCCAACCAGAAACAAAATATTGAGTAATCATTGTAATAAGAGTGCCAGCAATCCAATATAAGGCTAGACCAGATGGCAATTTCAAAGCAATTACGGTAGTCATAACTGGCATTAAAAATATCATTTGTTGTTGCATGGTTGCTGCCATTTCAGCGATGTCTTCTTCTTTTTTATTCGCTTGCTGAATGATTTTTGATTTAGAATCATTGGCGACCACATCTCTGGTTTGAGTTGCAGGAGCAATCATTAATGACAATAAAAATTGAGTTAAACCTGCAAAGACTGGTAAAACAAAAAACTGATCAGCTTGACTTAAATTCACCCATAAAAAATTAAGGTTAAAGTTGAGCTCGGGACTATTAAAAAGTTTAATAATCGCCTGATATAAAACTATTAAAATAAATAGCTGTAATAATTGGGGTAAACAACCAGCAAGAGGGTTAATATTATAAGTTTTATAAAGCTGAGCTTGGGCGAGGGCCATGGCTTGCTTGTCATTAGCATGCTTTTCTTTAAGTTTTTTAAGCTCTGGTTGTAGCTCTTGGATTTTTTTACTTGATTTAATACTTGGCAAAGTAAGTGGCAAAAGTAGTAGCCTAATTAAAACCGTGAAAACAATAATGGTTAAACCAAGATTATTAAAAATCGAATCTAAAAAAACTAAAATCGAAATAAAAAAACTTATAAAATTACTCATGTTTTAGATCCTAAAAATGGCGACAATTTATCACTCGCCATAAACCTTGTAATGCCCCGACAATTGTACCATTCTTTTTAATTTGGGCGAGAGCATAAGAACTACAACTAGGACTCTGCCTGCAAGATGATGAAAAACCAAAAAAACTAATTAACAGCTGATGTTTATATGCCCTCATCGTTAAAAATGTTTTGGTTAAAATTTTATTCATGATTTAAATTTAATATTTTTCTGGATTTGTTTTGCCAAGATAACAAAGTCTTTTTCTAGAAGCTCTTTATCTAGTGGAAAATTTCTTTTTAAAATGATCACTAGATCATAGGCCATGTTTGGAGAAAAATTACAATTTTGAAACTCTTTTTCCACAAGTGAATATAAAAAACGGCGGAACTTATTTCTAAGTGTTGATTTAGATAAAGATGCTTTAGAAGTAAGACAACTTATCTTAAAATCGCTTTGATTTGATCTTAAATAGGCTAAAAAGTATTGGGAACTTAAAAATAAAGAATTGCCTCTAATAAAAATATTAGCATTCTGTTGTAAAGAAAGATTTAGGCGGTGTTTTTTAGCTAACATCAATAATTAGTTTACCAGTGTTTGGCTACGGCCAATTTTTTTCTGCCTTTGGCACGACGACGTTTAATAACAACTTGACCAGTAAGAGTTTGCATTCTTTTCAAGAAACCATGCATTCTCATGCGCTTTTTTTTCTTTGGATTCCATGTTCTTTTCATAGGTTAGAGATTATATCATAAAAAAATCAGCTATTTACCCTGAAAGGCATGGCTATATAAAAATAGTCTTCAGTGGTTTTATTTTTAAAGATTGCTGGCTTTAAGCTCTCGTTCATGCCAAAAATAAGAGTTTCTGGTTTTAAAGCATTTATAAAATCAATCAAATAATTGACATTAAAAGCAATTTCTCCAGTTTGATCAGAATCATTGTTTATTGTAATTTCTCCAGAGTATTCTCCCAAGGAAGGAGATTGTGAGCTAATCAACATTCTATTTTTTTCAATCGCTAATTTTACTACGTTGGAAACATCTCTGGAAAAAATAGCAGCACGTTTAAGCTGAGTTAAAAACTCCAAACCATCAAATTCAATATTTAAAATAAAGCTTGGCGGAATAATTTTTTCATACGGTGGATAATCGCCTTCGATTAATCTCACATACATCTCTATTTGATTGAGTTTAAACAAAAGCTGCTTTAATTCAGAGGCTACAAGAATTTCAATTTTTTGCACCTCTGCTTGTTTGGCAATTCGATAAAGCTCATTCAAGGCTTTGGCTGGAATTAAAATCGTTTTATCTTGTTCAGAGCTAATTGTTCTAAGAAACAAACTACTTAAACGAAAACCATCAGTAGCAACCACTTCTAGGCCAAGTTTACTAAACTTGAACATTAAAGCTGTTAACACTGGTCTGCTTTGATCAACGCTCGCACAAAAAGCTACAGCGGTTTGAATTTTTTCTAAATCATCTAAACCTAAATAAAAACTGTCTCCCTCGACAACTGGAAAGCTGGGAAATTCTTCGCTATTTTGACAAGCTAAGCGACTATTGGTTCTTCCTTGCTTGATAATTAAAAAATTATCTTTTAACTCAAAGCTAATTTTGCCATTTTCTAAAGAGTTGATGATATTTTTTAATAATTCACCATTAACAATTAATTCTCCGGTATTTTCTGTTTCAACTATTAATTCAGTTTTAATACCCAAATAAAGATCTGTGGCTGACAGTATTAGTTTTTGATCCTTAAGTTGCAAAAGAATGGATGATAATACTGAAATTTGCGGTTTTGTTGGAATTACCTTTTGTAAGTAATTGAGTGAGTTTTTTAAATTTTCTTGTAAAACATTGAATTTCATATTTTCTTTTTCTTAATTATATATATTTAGTAGTTGTAGTAGTAGGGTTTGTTAATAAGTGAATATTTAAAACGATTAGATCGAAAAAATGCCTCATATTAAATGGTTTATAAGACCCAATTTTTTGTTAATATTTTTGTTAATACCTGTGGTTTTATGTTGACAGAATCTTTTAATTATTCACAGTCCTATAATTTTTAGAGCAAATTGTTAACAAGCTTTCAACTATTTTTCCACTGTTTTTTCCACAATTGTTAATAAACTTGATTTAGATAATTACTTTGACTGATAAATGACTGATTTATCAGTCAATTTGATATAGCAATTAGAGACATTTTGATTGCTGAAACATCTTGTTGCACTATCTGATCAGTAATCAAATCTTGTTCGATTTTTTTAATCGCGTGAATTACGCTACTATGATCTCTTCCGGAAAACCACTGGCCAATTTCCTCGAGAGGAATTTGTAATTCATTTCTTAATAAATACATGGCGACGTGCCTGGCTTTGACTAATTCTTTGCTGCGTCTTTTGCCTCTAACTGCGCTTTGTTTAATACGATAGTGATTAGCGACGGTTTTGATAATGTCTTGAGGTTTGGCCTTAATTATTTTTTGTTGATTTTGTTTAACTTCGCTCTGCAGAATTTTATCGATTAAGTTGATATCAACAGCAAGATTTTGCAATTCCACCGCTGAGCGAATTTTTTTAATAATACCCTCAATTCTTCTAGCGCTATCTACTTGGGAAGCAATTTTTTGTGCTAAATTTATTGGAACATCAAGCTTATTAGCTTGGGCTTTTAATAACAGAATTGCAGTTCTTAACTCAAAAGTTGGTTGTTGAATATCAATCATTAAACCTGCTTCAAAACGAGAACGCAGACGATCTTCAAGTAAGCTAATTTCTTGGGGTGGGCGATCAGAAGTCATGATAATTTGTGAATTGATGGCAATTAAGGCGTTAAAAGTGTGAAAGAACTCTTCTTGAACGGAATTTTTTCCAGCAATAAATTGAATATCGTCTAATAAAAGTAAGTTGGTTTTGCGATATTTATTTTTTAATTGCAGAGTATTATGACTTTTGATAGCTCTAACAATTTCATTAGTAAATTGTTCTCCAGAGGCATAAATAATTTCTGCATCAGGATTATTCTGCAAAAGATGGTGCGCTACAGCGTGAATTAAATGGGTTTTGCCAACACCTACTCCGCCATATAAAAAAAGCGGGTTATAGCTAGTACCAGGATTATTGGCAACTGCTGTAGCAGCGGCATGGGCCATTTCATTGCTTGAAGAAACCGCAAAACTTTCAAAAGTGTAGTCTTGTCTAAGACCGATTTGTGAAGCACGAACCTTGAGCCGATCAAAAGTATTATTATTAATATTAGCTTGAGAAAAAAGTTCTTCAACAGTAGGGGATTGAACGTTTTGCTGTTCAGTCAAAAAACCTTTATTGATTAACAAATTATTTTTTGATTGACGATAATTTTGTTGAGTTATTTTTTGCGTTTTGGCAACTTGGTCGTTATTTTGTGGGGCCTGTAAATTCTGTGAATTTTGTGGGAAATAATCATTTTTTTTTGTTTGTCTTAAATCAGTAACAATAAACTCAATTTCCAGCGGCTTGTTGATGTATTTTTCCAGAGCAAGTTTAATTTGAGTATATAAATTTGTTTTCAAGTTAGTAACGTGAAAAGCCGTCATACAACTAATCGTGGCAACCGCTTTTTGCTCGTTTTCAATTTTTACCGCAGTCAATGGACTTGGAATAATCCAGGTATTGAAAAAAGCTGGGCTAAGGCTGGCTTCAAGATCTATTTTAGCCATCTGCCAAACCTGCTTAACGGTTTCTGAGTCATAAACCTGTTCTGACATAAAGATTTTACCTTCTCAATTATTTGGGGGCAGAGTAAAAACAAAAAATGTTTGCTTACTTATACACAAAGTTTTCCACAATTGGCAAGGGGCAATTATTTTGGTGGTTGGTAGTCGTTGATGTCGTAAATGCCGTGCTGGTCTGGTTTGAGGGTTTGCTCGTCATTTTCACTAAAGACAGTCTTAATTTGAAAATTATCTTTTTGATCACGAGTTGTCAATTCTTGGTCGGCATTAAAAATTAATTGATCAGTTTTAAGCGCTTGTTCTGCTAATTTATTAGCGTTTTTTAGAGGATCAGTAGTAAGATCGACTTTTGGGTTTTTCCAAGCCAAAACACTGTTATTTAGATTCTCTTTTTCTTGAAAAGCCTGATTGTTGTCAAGTCGCTGTTTTTTTAAAGCTCTAATTTTTTGATAACTTTCAAAACTTTCACTCCTGGGATTTAGTCCAGAAGCTATGGTCTTTTTTTCATTTTTTTCATCTTCTTTTTTTAAGATTTCCTCAGGATTGGTGGTAATAACTTGATGTTCTTCTTCTGAAGCAATCACTCTCAATGCTACGTGATTTTGGCCGGCAAAGAAAATGCCTTCTCCTACGTCAGAAGAAACCAAGAGCTGTCTTTCGCCTTCAGATAAATAAAATGTTTGGGTGAGAATAGGGATAGAGGCGGTTGATTGTTTCATTAAAAATTGAATTGAGGCGTTAGAGACAATGGCCTTACCATAATCATTGCGTAAAAAATCTTCCACATCTTGAGTGATAGTGGTAATGCCCAGATAGTATTTGCGGGCTCTTTTGACCATGGAGTAAACAAAGGCAGCACTATCAGGATGCATCATAAAATACCACGCTTCATCAATGACCAAGATGCGTCTTTTGAGATTTTTTTTGACTCTAGTCCAAATAAAGTCAAGAATAACGTACATAGCGATTGGTCGCAGCGACTCTTCCATTTCTTTGACAGAAAAAACTGTAAATTGCGAACTGATATCAACGTTAGAAGCTTGATTAAAAATACCACGAAAAGAACCGGTGATAAATTTTTCCAATCTTGCAGCCAAATCATCACTTTCTTCTCTTTCCATGCCGATCAGTGCTTTATAAAGATCTTCCATTAAGGGAGGAGTGTTTTTTTGTGTGGCTGGATCAGGAGTAATGCCTTTGGCTTTGTAGGCGGCAATGATGGCGCGATCAAGAATAGCTTCTTGTTGAGGGGTCATTTCTCCCAGCATTACTTTAAGCAAACCGTGAATGGAAAGAATTTTTTGTCCCAATTCGTTTTCACCTTCCTCGTAAACATTGGATAGATCAAAAGGATTAATTTTTGCCTTTGAACCAAAAGTGAAATTGATATATTCACCACCGACCATTTTACATAGTTCTTCATATTCATGCTCTGGATCGAGAACAATAACTTCGGCGTCAAACATTAATTGTCTTAAGATTTCCAATTTGACAGTGTAAGATTTACCAGCGCCAGATTTGGCAAAAATCACCATGTTGGCATTTTCCATTTTGAAACGATCGAAAATGACTAATGAATCATTGTGTTCATTAATGCCATAAACAATACCAGTTTCCATGGTCAGCTCGGAAGAAGTAAAGGGAAAAGTCGTTGCCAGTGAGGTGGTGTCCATGTTTCTAGTGACTGAAAGGCGATCAACTCCCATTGGCAAAGTGGTTTTGAAGCCTTCGTCCATTTGTAGAGCAGATTTTTTGGAAACAATCATTAGCGCTCCTAGGGTACCCTGAATGCTTTTGGTGATTTTATCCAGCATTTCTTTGCTCTCAGCCCTCACAGTAATGTAAAGTCCAAATTGAAAAAATCTTTCTGAGCCAGCAGCTAGTTGCTCTCTCATGGCGCGAGCATCACTTAGTTTAATTTCTGTGTTAATATTGCTAATTTTTCCAGATCTAATGTCTGAAGTAATTTCTGCCTCCATTTCGGTAATTTTTCTCTTAAGATTATCAAGAATATCTCCCGTATCTGAAGGAAAAATAAACATAGATATATTGGCTTGATTAGGATAGTTAATTAAAGGAGAGAGCCAATTGGCTGGTACCGCCCTTGGGTAGCCAGCAATAAACAGAGTACGAGTATAAGTGGAGTTAATTTTTTGATAAGTAAAATCAACCTCAATTGCTTCTGGAGCAATGATGTCTTGAATGGTGACTAAACCACGAGAAAATTCGCTTAATTTTTCTTGCGTGTACTGTTCCGCGTTAATTTTATTCTGATCAGCTGTAACCGGAGTTTTTTTCTTAGAAAATAAATTTAGCATATTAAGTCGATGTTTGATTTGGTTGGGTTGACAATGGTTTTTGTAATGGTTGTATTTCTTCGCTGAAGTCGTCAGTTTCAGACATAGTTGTTGTAGCAGTTGCGGTAAACTCGCTTGAATTGTTGCTGTTGAGGCTTGGTGTACCTCCAAAAACTGGCACTTCGTTGGTGAACGAAGTTGTTACTTGAGGAATAACTGGGGTCTCTGGAGCAACTGGATTTACTGGGTTTGCTGGATCCGCTAGAGGAACTGAATCCCTCGAAGTAAGCGGAGCCGTTTGTATTGTTGGTATTTCTTGGGCAACTGGTTGTTCTTGAGTTGCTGGTGCTTCTCGGGTGACTGGTTTTTCTTGAGCTACCGGCATTTCTTGAGCGACCGGTATTTCTTGAACAATTGGTCCTTCTTGAGTCACACTGTCGATTGAAGGATTAATGACTGATTGCTGTAAAGGTGTTGTTGTAATATTTGAACTCATAATTTTTTCTCCAAAGCTCGCCCTGACCAAGGGTGTGGTGTAATTCTCGTTATTGCTAATTTCTTGTCCCTCAGCTGCTTCGGGATTGTAATTAATATAAAAATTTTGAATAATTTCCTGAGTGTTTAGTTGTTTAGTGTAGAGTCCAAGTCGATTGAACTGAGAAATGAGATGATCGCGACGTGGCTCCAATAAATTTGCCGCTTTTTCCAAAATAATGCTTTTTTCAATACTATTGATGTCGAAAGTAGTTTTGCCAGGCAGAACATTGGTGGCGGTAATGAGACCCATTTCTCCTGGACTAGCTGGCACAGTGACGTAAAAATGTTTTTCCAAAACATTTCTTTCTTTAATCAAAGTGGCCACAAAATCTCGATACTGTTTAATTAGTTTAGCTTTGCGATCCGAGTTGGCTTTTTGCATTTGTTCATCAAGTAGTCTTAAGTATTTAGTGACGTCTTTGGTTTGCGATTGAATGTTGATTTGAATAGGATAATTAAGAGAGTTTAATAAAGAACCATAGGTAAAAATGATAGCGTCTTGTTCTTGTTCGGCCAGCAAACTGAAATTCATCGTGCCCACCTGCAAAATAATTGAAGCAGTGCCGTCTTTCAAAAGAACAATATCGTTAATAATGTCATAGACATCAAGAAATTCTTGAGTGGTGGAACTAATTACTTTATCGCTCATGAGCTGTCAATAGTTTACTAAATTTTAAGCCTTGATTACAAGGGGCTCAGCAATTTGGCCAGTAAGCTGAATTTCAACTGGAGTAAAATTCAGTTGATCCTTTTCTACAACAATTTGATAAAGCCCATCAGCTAGAGGACGATCGGTTAAAAATTGTCCATTCAGATCACTTTTCAAAACGCGCAGAGTTTGTTGATTTTGATCTTTAATTTCAATAATTGCTTGAGCAATTTTTTGATTGTTTTGATCGAGAATAAGTCCGGCGATTTGATTGGGCAGTAATGGTTTTATAGTACTGTTTTCATCAGGGAGTTTAAGCTTGCGAACTCTAGTTTGTAGATTGGGCTTTTCTTGTTTAATTGGCTCAGCTTTAATCTGTTCTGTTTTGACCTCGACTTCAGCGAATTGATTGAGCACTGAGCTAATTTTTTCTTTTTCACTCAACTCAAATTGATCGAGGCTATTTTCTTCGGGAATACTTTTTAAATATTCAAAAATGCGCTGTTTACGCGCAGGATTTAAATTGATATCTGGTGCAAAAAAATCGTCTTGCGTAGAGCTAATTTTATAATTAAAAAAATCTGGAATTTTATTAGATTTTTTCCAAAAAAATTTAGTTGGTTTATAGATGTTTTTGAAAAAAGTTTTGATCCAATGATCGAGAGGTCTTTCTTCAATCGGTACAAAAGCAATGGCCGCTCCCAAGCCAACGACAGAAAAAACTAACGGCCACTTGATGATCCCAATTAGATTGGTTTTATAGATAATAAAAGCTAAAACTGCGGCGATAGCTAGTTCAGCAAATTGCTTGAGAGTCATGCTTCCCACAAGATGAAACTTATAGTTGGTAATATCTTGTGGAATTGGATGCTGTTTCATGAGTTATCTCATTTTAGCAGAAATATAGGTTGATTGTTTAGACTGAGCTTGACTGTTTAAAACTGAAGGTTGCCTCAAATCAAATGTTATTTTTGGGCAGCGCTGGCCACTGCTGGAGTGATAATTTTGGCCTCGATATTAATTCCGGCCGAATTAGTTAGTTTGGCGCTAAATTTGTAAAAAGGATAGGCAATTTTTAATTCACTGTCATAGCGATATTCGATTTCGACCGCATACAAATCGGCTTCGATAATCCAATTAAGATCGATGACGTTGGCAATTTTGCTTTGAGCATCAATAATAGAGCCAACGCCATTTTTGATATTTTTAACAGCTTGGTCAAGCGAAAGAGAAGAAATTTCTCTTGCTGGCTCAAAGACTTGATAGCTATCTTTAAATACAATTTTTCTAACTTCATAATTATGGTCGATTTTGCAAAAAAATGGATAATTATTTTCATTTTCGTAAAAAACTGAGAAGCCGTTTAACTCGTAAGTGAAAGGAATTTGTAAATAAACAGCGTCTTTTGGATCAGTTTCTCTTTGTTCTAATGTGCCACCAAGATACAAAATGCTATTTTTTTGAGCTATTAAAGATAGATCGAGATTGTATTTTTTATAAAAATTGGCGCATTGAGAGATTGCTTCTTCAATAACAATGGGAACAAAAGCACTTTCATTTTTTGAGCCAATGTCAAAACTCCATCTGTTTTCAAAAACATTTTTAATTAAAAAGTTTTCGTCTTTAATCCAATAATTTCCCATTTTTTCATCTTTTTCCAATTGATATTCTCTAATGATTTTGTTGGCCAACTCATCTTCTAAATTTAAAGTGGCTTTGGCTTGAAAAATTGTAAAAAATTCTGGCACAAAAATTTTTTGGCCAGAAAAATCAATTTTTTTGTAAGTAGTCTGAGTCTGATTGTAATTATTGTTAACGAAATTATTTTGAACGATGGTTTCTTTTTGGGGAGTGATTAAAATCAATATCGCAGAAATCAATAATGAAACCGAAGCAAAAATAATTAATAGCGGAATGATTTTGATTTCTTTTTTGTTTTTTTTATTCATAGCAGGTGGTTACTCCATCATTTAAAAGTGGTGGATAATTGCCTTTATTGGTTTCTGGTACTAAAGTTTCAATAATGGAAAAATTTCTTGGACTAGGATGATAAAAAACACCGTTAAAATCTACTTCATAATGCAGATGAGGTCCGGTTGAATTACCCCGATTGCCCATGGGGCCAATCAAAAAGCCTTCTTCAGTGTTCATGCAGGATTCTGCCTGTGACAGCTGATCATTTGGCGCCTCAAAATGAGCAAATAATAATTTGCGACTAGTGCCGCTGTCGTCAAACGTCAAAACATAATAACAACCATAGCCGCTGTCGCTACAACCCTTAAAGCAAAGTTCACCAGCGTAGGGCACATAAACATTGGGAAATTTGCCGCCGCCGCCGATATCATATGCATCAGCATAGCCTTTAGAAAGAGGAGATCGATGAGAAGCATCTGCGTCTGGAGTTCCGACGCCAAAAGGTAATTGAGAAATGCCTCCGGTCGTTGGCCAACAACCGGCACCAGCACTGCAGTTGCCAAGACAGACTCTGGCGGCGGTTTTGAGATTGTCTTGACCAGAGATAAAATTATTTTGGTAATAAAAGTTAAGCTCGATGGTGTTAATGATGGCAGTGTGATTGTAATCTGAGCTTAGGTCGTCGAGGGTATAAGAAAAAGTCAAGTTTTCTCCGGCTGGAATAATAATAAAGTCTGTTTCTGCGGGACTGGGATTTGCCAGGGGATCATTGACGTTGGCTGGCACATAGCTTGGTTCTTGTGGTATTGAAGAACCAGGATCGTTGAGTGGCTTTTGATCGAGGGCTTGATTGGCTTTGATAATTTTTTTGAAGTAAGCAAAATCTAGATTTTTTTGTGTTGGTATGGCGGGTATGGGTTTGCCACTTTCTTCCCAACCTTTTTTGCTTTGTTTAAATTTGATTTGATCTGTAATGTTGTTTATTTGTAGCGAAAAATCTTCTTTGGGCTTAACGGTGACGGTGTATTCGATGGAGAGTGGAAAACCGGGATTTTCACATTTAGTGCCATTGTTTTCAGGATTGGTACAGCCCTTGACAATTTTGGCAGTTTTTTTCATTTCTGCATATTTGGAAGTTTTTTCAACAGATTTGTTAATTTCAGATTCATTGAAAGGAAAATCAGTTAAAAAAGCTGAATTGAGACTAGTTTGATAAATCAAAACCAAGGTGGCCGTGGTGCCAAAAGTAATTAGCACGGCGCGACCAGCAGTTTGCATGGCGGTAGAATAATGTTGGCTGAGCAAGCTTTTGGCGCCATGTGGCAGTTGGGATTCAATTTGTTGTTGAGCAGAGACGTTGCTGTGTAAAATTCCGCCACTGGCTCCTCCGGCTCCACCTAGCGATTTACCAGCGGCCCCCAACAATCCTCGACTGCCAAATAGTCCGTTTCTGAGTAAAAAATAACCAGGAGCTAATAGCAAAAGCCAAGGGAGCAAGGCAGAAAGAGCGGCTAAAATTAGTCCTAAAACTATTAGTGGCCAATATTTTTTAATTAGCTCAAGAATTTTTTCCAAGCCCATCTCGATCAGCTGCTCTTTAATTTTTTTGATAATGGGCAGCGCTGTTTCAGCGGCGCGCAAGGCCTCGCCTAAACCACCGGCCGCATCAAGAGCTAAATAAAGTCCCTCACTCAAGGCTTTGCTGGCTAGTTTTTTACCTTTTTGTCCTAAGGCACTGTCGAGAAAAGCTGTGCCCTGGTAATTCTCTCCGGGTGCAAAAGCTCTTTGCACGTAGCCACTGTCATCTGCCATAAAAGCATCTGCTCCAAATTGTTCAGCCATCTGTAGCATGTAAAAGTCCATGGGATTGATTTGCGGCGCAATTTGTTTCTGAAATACTTCTAGGCTGTATTCTTGATATGTGACTCCTGGAGCATAATAATCAAAAAAAACTTTGAGCGTGTTTTGCTGTTCTGCTTGAGAAAGTTTAGCAATCTCTGTTTCTAAATATTTTTTGATAAGTTCTTGTTGTTGTTCTTGAAAAGCTAGGAGCTCTCGATTGTTAGGGTCGGCAAGCTTTGCCAGGCCTTCGGTAATTTGTTTGCCTCCGTAGCTTAAATTGAGTGCACCCAAGCGGCGCAAGGCTGCTAATTTTTTTGGATCTTTTTTGATGGTTTCGAAAAGTTGTTCTGCTTGTTCTGGAGTATATTTTTCTAGGCCCAGTTCTCGACCAACTATATTGATATAGATAGCTCTTTTGCGTTTCCAATAAAAAATGATCAAATTGGCCAATTCTTCGCTGTGAGCATCGAAATCTTGTCGATCTAGGCTGTTGCCAAAAAGATTGACAAAGCGGCCATAATCGAAATTTTTGGCATCTGGAATTAGAAATTCTGGCGGCAAGCCCTGTTGAATAAAAACTTCAACGAGCGGGCGAACATTTTCGATCACCAAGCTCATTCTGGCTCGATCTTGAGAGTTGGTGATGCTAATCAATTTTTCGAGGAAGGCTTTTTCTAAATAATTTTCATCTTGAATGATATTGAGCTCAGATTCGATAATTTTGGCGAAATTTGAGTTATCTTGCTGAGTTGTTAATAGTTCTTCAGCTTTTTGACTAGTTAAAACATTTTCCTCAGTAGTGTCATTTTTGGCTCTGGAGCCAAGCTGGTCTGCTGTGAGTGGCTCTTTTTCGTTGGCACGAATTTGCACTTGACCGCCCTGAGCAATATTTCTGACGGCAGTGTTGAGTAAATTTAAACCATGAACATCCATTAATAAGTTTAAGGCTGTTTGGTTGCTAAAATTAATTCTTTCTGCTGGCTCACTGATTAATTTATCCAGCGAAAATTGCCCGCTAAGCAACAGGTTTTCTACTTGTGCAAAAGCTCGATCCATTAATTGCTGTCTTATTGCTAATGGAAGCTGGTCAAAAGTAATCACTGTGCCTGGCGGTAAGCCAATTTTTGCCAGCGAAGCCGCGTTGAAATATCTACTTAGAGCTTGATTGATGGTGATAATTGAGAGCGACTGTAAATAGAGCTTGGCTTGAGGATCGAGCTCAGAGATTTTGAGGGGAGGGGCTTGTTTAGGTGACTCATCAGGAGGCCTTGGCTCTGTTTCTTGACCAGCGGCTTCTGCGCCTTCTTCATTTTTTGTAGTACTTGGCCAGGCTATTCCAGCCCCAGAGCCTTGCTTTTGTTCCAAATCTTCTTCTACAGAACTTGTTTCTGTCGATTGAATCGCTTCAACACTCAAGCTGGGTCGAAGAATTGCATAAATTAATCGAATTCTTTCAATAATTTGCCGTGAAGATTCATAGTCTTCAATTTTTTGTAGCTCTTCGAGGCTAATTTTTTCTTCTGCTGGAGAAACGCCAATTAAGCTAAAAGTATTTTCCAATCGGTCAAGTTCCACTCTTTGAGCTGAGTTAATAGAAATCTTATTACTGGTCAAGGAAGTGCGGATTTGTTCAACGAAATTTACTAGGTCCGAGAGAAACAAAAAGGGCTCTTTGCCGTCAACGGGAACAGTGCCGTTCTCGATATCATTGGCAGTGCTCAAGTCAAATTCGCCACCATAACTAAATCCTTCAATGGCAAAATTTCCCTTAACTTTTTTGTGGCCGGCCGCCTCATTGTAGAAATCACTAATCCAATCAATGCTTTTTTGAAGCACTTCACTGATTTGATCAGCACTAAGACTATCAACTCCAGCCAATTTTTTCAGCTTAATGCGAGTGTTTTGATTGATTTTCTCGTCCGCCATTCTATTTTATTATAACTTTTTACTCATGAGCTTGAAAGAGCAGGAAACAATAATTTACATATTAAACTTTTATATCAAAATTGGTACAATATTTTAATCTATGATAGAAGATTTTAATGGTGACCAAGAAGCAATTGGTTTGGCAAATGACATTAAAAAAGTCATTGCTGAATTGTCCCAAAAAATGGCAATTATATTTAGGGAGATTGACAAATCTGAAGACGGTAAAGATAGTTCTGGCAAACAAATTGATAGATCTCATTTGAAAGAAGTTGACAAATTATTTGCCAGATTAAATAATCTAATGTCTCAGCTTGGTTTAGCAAATTTATCTGGGTTAGTGGACGAAGAAAAAGTAAGAGAGTATCAAGAAAAAATTATTAATCTTACTGACTATTATCAAAACTTATCTAAACAAATTGAAGATCTAAACCCTGCTTCTAAAGATCCTAAAACGATGACCATCGAAGAGGTTATTCAGATTTTAGAAAGAGTTGTTGACGATGGGTCTGATTATTACAGAGAAGTAAATCAAAGATTCTTAGAATTACCTAAAGGTCCTCCGCTTAAAGAAGCAAAATATAGATGTAAAAGAGTCTTTCAAGCAATTTTGGCAAAAGGTGATACTGGTGAAAAAGATTTTGGCATCTGGTTTCCAGAAATTACTAACCAATTGATTAATAAAACCACTAACTTTATAGACATTGGTAGATATTTATTTACCATTCATTCAGAAAAAGATGAAAATTTATCAATTGAAGACGTAGACAGGTTGCCAATTAACGAAATTGCTTTGGATATGTGGGACTATGCCCTAGCCAGAATTAAGGGTAAGTATGGTGGTTTAGAAACTGATCCCGACAATCCAAACGATCATACTAATTTTGATTATGCTCATTTATTTGGAGATAATATTACCGTTTTTCGCGATCATTTGAGGGCTAAATTTTCAAGTATTGATGATGAGCTTTTTGAGCAACTTTTTAAGTTTCTTCAATCTCATGATATAAAAACCACTGCTTATGTTGCTTGGCTAGCTAGAGAAACCACTCGTTCTCATGGTGCTGGTCCAGCCAAGTTAAGAGGTGAAAAATTTGAGGATCCTCTTTTTACGGTAGCTCCTTTTGCAGCTGGCATTTACAGCAGAGGTAGATATGGAGACGTAATTCCAAACAACAGTTCGCCCGACATGGTTTTGATGCCCAGAGATGTAGCTGTTAATATTATTCCAGATAAAAAACCTGGAAAGCCTAACGAAAGTAAGAGAAAATCAGCCGCTGCGCTATGGGACATCGTCAATTCTTATTATACGAAGATTATGTGGCGAGGTACTCCTACATGGATAACTGAAGTAAGAAGCTTGTTTGGTATTGGTAGCAACGAGATAGATTTGTATAAAACTATGTTTCCAATGCCCGGCGAAGTGATAGTGGATACTTACAGAATTGAACTGGAAAGAAGAAAAATGAACGAACGTCACGTTAGTGAGATTAGAAGACTAGAAAAGTTGAGAGATGCCGCTCCTACTCTTCCTGAAAAAGAAGCAATAAATAAAAGAATAGAAGAATTCCGCAAAATAACAATGGTAGCAGAAAAACAGTCATTCATCGATAAGTGGGAGAGATATGGTTATAGTGATAGATTTGATGAGATTGGTATAAGAAAATTGGCACAGAGCCCGGACGGCAAAGGTTATAATTTATCAGTTAGTCAATATGATGTTTCATTCAGAGCTATGACTGAAATGACAGATTTTTTCCATCAACCTTTTGGAAAAATGAACTTCGATCAATGTGTAGAAAAATTTAAACACTGGATGGATAAGATCATTGGTAAGGCAAAATTGGTTCCAGGAAGACATTATGTTTTGTTTCCATACTTAACCATGTTTGCCATTGATAAAATCATTTCAAGCTATGAGCTTAGAGATAAATCTTATAAAATTAAGAGCTTAATTGAAAGATTGGGGGAGGAATTAGAGCAAGCTGGCGGAGTTCCCGAAATAGTGAAAAAAAAGGTTTTTAATTTTATTCGTCAAGACGAAAAAACTTTTGGAGTTTTCCCAACTGCCATTGCTTCTAAAGAATATAAACAGGATCTTTATAGATTCAAAACAAGAGTGATGAATGGTGATGAAGAAAAAATTAGAAGACTTATTCCTCTTGGTTTGGCAGCTGTAAGAGAAGATGGTACTCCAATGAAAGTAGTTGTGCCTTGGGATTGGGGTGTTAAAACAGATAAAGACACGGCTGGCAAATAGTCCTATTGCTTCCTTGCGGATGAATTTTCTACTGATTAGGTTAACAAAGCTAAATTCCAATTAAACTTGAAAATCAACTTCATCTTCAGTAGTGGCAGTTTCCCTAGCCTTTCTTTCTTCAGCAGCCCTAATTTTTTCTTTATTATAAGCTTGTGAAACCAGAGCTTTTTCCCAATTATTTGGATCAAATGCTTTTCCTTCAAGTAGCGTATCCAAGGCTCTAGCTTCTTCATTTCCTTTAGCAATCTGTATGCCCATGTTGGTTTTAACAGATTTGCCAATCGTTGGAATTGCAACATCCAATCCCTGACCTTTGGATGATCTAACTCCCTCAAACACGCCTTTTCCAAGACCGTATGCTCCTCTAGCAATTGGAGGTGTGTAAACAGTTGCGTTCTTCATATTCTTCAATGCCGATCCCGCCAATTGTCCAAATACGCCTTCTTCCACACCCATGGCCTTTTTGACTTGTTGCATGATTTCTGGAATGACCAAGAGAATGCCGATGCCTAGAATGACGGGAATGATGTTGGCTTGACCTTGACCAACTAAAAATGGAGGCATGAAGCCACCGCCAAAAGCGCCATCCAGCGCGTCACCGGTGCCTTGCAGGCTTCTAATCGGAGCAGTTAGCATTCTTTGTACCAACACACAGAGTAAAACCACTGGCCACAGCACCAAGTTGCCAGCTAAATTTTTGAGCCATTTGCCGAAAGTATCTTTACCAGGAAAAGCGCCAAGCATCAAGATAATTGGCGAAAAGATAATTTGGATTAACACGGCCACATAAGTTTTGACCAGTTCAAAAAAAATTTTGAAAGTGGCAAAAAGAATAGCGATGCCGATAATGACCGTACCTAGTAAACTAGATAGCCAGGCGATTGCTTCTCCAACAAAAGAAATATTAAGCGCATCTTCCATAAATTGTTCAATGGCATTTTGCGTGGCACTGCCAGTGTCAGTGCCCTTAAACATTAGACCAATTAAGCCAAAAACATTGCGAGTGATAATGTCGGGCCCTTCGGTAAAATAGCCGGCTAAAACATACATCGCCACGTACATGATATCAATCATCAATCCGGCGATGGCATAGGAAAAAGTAACGGCGAGCATGGCGATCACCACGTTGGGAATAGCTTGCTGAGCCGTAATGGCAGCTTGACCAACCTTGGTGCGAAACATGATCATGAAACCAATAATCAGAAAAATAACCACAAAAAAAAGATAAGCTAAATTGCGAAAAGATTTCCAAGTTTCTAGAATTGGATCAAGGGCGGAAAAACCTAAACCCTGGGCCTGCGCTTCTGGAATAATTTTGGCAGATTTCATCAAGTCAGCAACATAAGAGCGCGTGCTAGCGGGTGGAGTATACAAAGCTACGATGCCTTGATTTACTGAACCAATTAAACCCCCGCCCAAGCTTTTTTCAAGAGCAATCTTATCTGCACCAGTTATGCCTGCAAGCTTGGCTACTGTTTCTCCTCCATACACACTGCCATTAATAAAATTAAAACTATTAGACCAAGTTGAAGAAACATTTTTTTCTTGAGCGACACCTTCTCCAAGAATTGCGTTGGTATAACTATTTGTAGCTTCTTCTATGCGAAAAATAGAGGCAATCCAATCAGAAACAAAATTCGCTTTTGCAGGTTTAATTGATATAAAAAAACACGAAAAAATACACAAAATAATTAATGATAAGCGAAAGTCTTTTACTTGTGTCATAAGACAAGTATATTTTAGATTAAGTCCATGAAAACTGCAAAACTAATTGTAGTAAAAATTTGTTTTAACTTAATCAGCTTGACAAGTGTTACAAAAACATTTAAAACAATCTTAAATGATCAATCAAGAACAAACTGATAAGCTTAAGGACATTTTAGGTTCAAGTCAAGATATTCTGCTGATCATGCCAAATATTGCTGATCTAGACTTGTTTTTAGCCGCTTACTGTTTTTATAGTTGTCTTGCACCCAAAAAAAGAATTCGCCTTTTGAGTCCAAGTGCTAAGCTCAGCATCCCGGCTGTTTTGAAAAAATTGCTTGATCAAAAAATTATCGAAACAGAATTGGGTAAAGAAAATTTGCTGATTAGCTTTCCTTATCAAGCAGAGCAGGTTGACAAGGTTTCTTACTACATTGGCGAAGAACAGCAACGTTTTTATTTAACCATCAAGCCCAAAAAAGGTTTTGCGCCTCTAGATAGTCAACAAGTAGAATTTTTTTATGCTGGGGCGCAAATTGACCTGATCTTTCTATGGGGAGTAAAAAATCTAGATGATTTGCAACAACTATATCTTGCTTACGAAGATCTTTATCAGGGCAAAAATAATTTTGTGGCGACCATCAACCATCATTTTGTGCCAGATTTTGGCAATTTGAATTTGGAAATTGCTCCGGCTAGTTCATATTGTGAAGCAATTTTGGCCATACTAACTAAAATCGATCCACAAAATGAAAATTTTTTATCGCAAAGCAATTTGCCTAGTTTATTGCTATATGGCATTGAGAGTAAAACTAAGGCTTTACAAACCAAAGAAGCTGGAGCAGAAACCTTTGCTAGCGTTGCGAGCTTATTAAAGCTGGGGGCCAAGAGATATTTTAAGCTAGCTGGTTCAAAAAAGATCAAAGACAGTTAAAAACTATAGCGAGTTCATGGCATTGACCAAAATGGCCATAGTAATCGAGCCCGGTCTGTCATAACGAGGATATTGACTACCGTCACTAAAATTTTGACAAACGTTCGAGCCAGCGTAACAAAATTTTTTAGCATTTTCGATCAACCAATTTTTCTTTTCATCACTAAAATTCCAAATACTTTGTTTTTGGTCTAAATCAGCTCTCAGTTTAGCAATTACACTGGCAGTGGGACTGACGCTACAATTAAATTCTACATAATCAAGACAAAAAACTAGATCCATGTCAGCATGGCGTTCATCAATGTAAGCAAGTGGGTGGGGATGATCTTCACTAGTAAATTGTGGTGGGCATTTGCCGCCATTTAGCCAGCGAGTTGACTTGGCACAATTTTGATTACCCAAACCATTGTAGGCACCAATGGCTGCCACCAAAGTTTCGTAGTCAATATTGTTTTTATCGAAACCATTGGTAAATTTCTCAATTAAGTGTTCCATGGCCAGCTTAGCATCTTCTTTCAGTGAGCCGCCGTGCAAGTTCCCACCGTCAAAAAGTGACTGATCAGCGTTTGAACCACCTTCAGTCCAGTGGATACCGGCCGCAATTTCGCAAGGAATGCCAGTCATTTTTTCTGCATATTCATAAGCCTCGATGACTTCAGGAGTTAATCTGGGGGCAATTTCCGCAGTGAAAATATCTTTGGCGAATTGCGGAATACCTGCAACATCTGGCATGTTTTTAATATTTTTGAACGCTTCGCCGCTACAGGCACTAGCAGAATTTTTGCCACGGGGTTTACCACTGCAACGACCCAAGAACATGTCTTCCACTCTCTGACAAGAAGCGATGTAATCATAGGTTTGCTCGAAGCTGGCTCTCAAGGTTTGTTGAATTTTGCGCAACATGAAACCCAATCCAAAATCTGGCAATAGAATTTCTTTTTCTCCCTCATCTAAGTTCACTCCAAAATCGTAATTAGTACAAACTTGTACAATTTTTGTTGAAGGCACACCATTGGCATTTGTTTCTATAATTTCCTCATCGTGACATTCGTCGGCTAGACTAATAGAGTCACTGGCTTTGATGCCGATGTCTGCTCCTTTGAAAGTGTAATACTTGGGAATAACTCCTTTTTTGTTTTTCATGTCTTCAATGACGTTATTGCGTACCGTGTCAAAAAAAATTTCTTCATTCCAGAAAATCCCCAAAGCTTTATTAACATCTTTAATGGTTTCTCCAAGAGGAATGACTAAATAAGCGTTAACAATCATGGGTTCCTCTAATTTGGGTGGATCACTATTAATGGTCAATTGCCATTGAAAAAGATTGGTGTCTGCTGATTTTAATTTATCGACAATAAGTTGATTGACTGGACTTTGGTATTGATCTTTTTTAATATCCTTGGAGGCAGGCGTAAACAAGTCGCCTGCTTTTTCCCAATTCAACTCTTCTTGATTAAAAATTTCTTCGATGCCAGCGCTGCCACTCGCACTGTTTGTGGTAGTATTTTCAGTGCCCAACAAATTGCCAGCTAGCGTAGTTTCTTCAACAATTCTCAAAGTTGTGTTGGTGCAATTAGGAGCGCTACCGTTGATCATGTCGATTAAGACATTGCGCAAAGCATTGTCATCACTTCTTTGGCATTGAGGATAACTATCCGGACATTTAATAATGGGACTGCCCAAGTAGGGTGCACCTTTGGCTAATTCATAAATTTCCTTTCTTTTATTTTCTTGATCTTTATGATCTTTGGTATTTTGGGCTTTGACTTGAATAGCCATCTTAGTTAATTCTAGGGTATCAACATTGCCGGTTGCCAAAGATTTGTTGGTGCCAAAGTCTGGGATTTTAAAAGCTACGATGATGGGCGCATGTACTTCTTCGTCAATTTGCGGATTGGCTTGTAAAAAATAAAAAGTGTCATTAGCTGCGCTTTTACCTTTATTTTGTTGAGGCACTAAGACTAAAAAAGCTAGACGATAAAGAGAATCTAAATCAATTGGCAAGCGAGCGACTGCTGCTCTTAAACTTGCCAACTGATCAAGGCTGATACTTGGTGCTTCGTTTTCTTCCTGATCTTGCTTGGATGCAGAAAACTGATCGATGGTCAAATCAGCACAAACTTTTTTGTACAATTCTTCATTTTTTAGATTTGGTCTAGCTTGAGCAACCCAATCCATTAGAATTTGATTATCAAAATTGACGTCAACGATGTGCTCATCGACCTTCAATTCTTGTTGACTCATGATTGAGCGACTGGCGCCTTGTTCATTAACCGCAATTTGAAAAGTATATGTTTTATTTAAAGAACAAGGCTCACCAACAATTTCTTTGCAAATTTTAATAGCAGAGAGAGTATTTTGAATTTTGGCCAAACACTGATCGTAACTAGAGAGCAATCTTTGACTTACGCCAGCAGCATTGAGCATGTATTCGTTACCAATTTGTTGATAATTAGCTCCAAACATACCTTCAAAAGAACTATTTTTCAAAGTTTCTGTTTTGGTTTCCATGCCTCGCAAAAGTGGGATGCGGGCTTTGGACAGGTCAACCAGATAAGGATCATTGCCTCCAAAAATAGTGGGATTAAATCCTTTGTAAAAACTTTCTTGCGGAGGAGTACCGCTGCTAAAAAACTTGTCAATTTCTCCCCAAAGAGTTTTGTTAATTACCCACTGCGCCCCGCCGCAATGTGCCTCATAACCCTGATCTTTAATCATGTTATTTAACAAGTCTTCGTAGAACAAACCAGCTTTGGCTTGTGGCAAAAACATGGGCAGCAGCGTGTAAGTGGCACTTTCGCTAGCCACAGACGCTTGAGTATTTTGTGCCTCAACTGGTTTGGCTTTAAGCAAAAACAATTGGCAAAACAAAAAAAAGCAGAGTAAATTTATCTTGAAAAATCGATTAAACACGTTCTTATTATACTAAGAACAAGAGTTCTAGGAAAGAATGCGAATACCAAAAATAATTTCCAAGAGTTGAGCGATCCAGTAGGCAGCAAATAAAATAATAAAACCAATGATGGCTGAGGTAATTTTTTGCTTCCCTTCGTCTAATGATTTGGAGTTATTAGCTCCAGATAACATTTGAAAACCTCCAAGCAACATGACGACGAATAAAATAATACCTGCGATGGGAAAAATGAAAAACTGCAGTGCTCGAGAAATAATTTTTCCAGGATTTGACAAATCTACGCTACTACCACCGATTTTAAAGGGATTGAGGCTTTCTAAGGTTGCCGCGCTAACTTCAACGTCATTAATTCCTACATCAGTATTCTGACATTGACCATCTCGGTACCAGCCACAGCAACGAGTGTTACCAGTACTGCGATTGGGAATTGCCTCTTGATTAGAGCACACACACTTTTTGGCATTTTGAGCATCGGGATCATATTCAGTGCCACAATAAACCTCGTTGACCTGAGGGGGAGCGCTGAGACATTGAGTTTTTTCTGGATTTAGCCAGCCGCAGCAGACTCTGTTGACCACATAATTATAGGACTGCCATTGTCCTCCTGGACAATCGCAAACCCCTCCCTGTGGGACGCTGGCTCTCATTCTGCTTTCACCACAGGCATAAATATTTGGATCCTTATTGGCGTAGCACTGACCTTCGATGGAAGAATAAGAGCCGCAGCAGTAATATATTTCACTAAGGACATTGCCGATAAAATCTGGTTTATTATTAACATTACTGCAATTGCACATATTACTAACATCTTCTCCAAGTCGAGCTCTGAAAGTTTCACCGCATTGATATGCCTGGCTAGTATTAGTGAAAATTAAACAGAAAAAAACAGAAATAAATAGAGTTTTTAGTATTTTTTTCATCTTATTCTCCAAATCCTGGTATGCGTAAAATTGATACACCAATAAATTGTAAGATAGTGACTGAAAAAATGACAAATAAAAGGCCAATAATTGCCGAAGTAATAATTTCTTTTGCCTCTTTGGTTTTATTTGGATCGCCTTGAGAAACTGATAGCATGAAAGAACCCACCAAAATCATAATTAGAACGATGCCGCCACCGGCTGTCAGGCCAATGGTCACGATGGTTGTAATAACACTTTCTGGATCACTAGGAATACAACCTACAGCTGTCCAGACGCCGCCATTTTGAAAACAAGCCTGACAAGCTTCGAATTGGCTGGTGCCTTCTTTGATTTGTTGTTTGCAAAGATCATAATTGGCAACTGCGTCAGTTTTTGTATTACATTGATTTTCCTCATTGCCGCATTGCAAAGCTGCTTGCGGAGAAGCAATGTAAATTTTTTGATCTGTAGTGGTGAGAGTGGGATATAAAATAACTGTTAGTTTATAAGAGCAATTAGGTTCAATATTTTTTCCTGCAATCACAATATCAACCGCGCCATTTTTTACATCAAAAAAAGAATTATACATATCAGTAAATCCATTTTTGCAAGCTAAAGTTGTGCCGTCTAAATAAACTTTAATAGCTTTTCCATCAACAATTTTGCCATCCGCATAAGCGATGTCGGTTAATTTCACATGCACATCTGTTCCAGCCTGGACACAGCCACTTAAAAAATTGCAATTTTGTCCATCTCTTTCTTGATAGACTTCCGTTGTCCCAATTCTGGCAGTCCCAGCCGCCAACACTTCTTTCACGTTGAGTGAAAAAAGTGAGCTAATCAATAAAAACACTAGAGCTATTTTTCTCATTTTCGTCACCTCTATATTAAATCATTAAATCTCATTAAAACCAAGCTTTTATTATAGTAGAATGGAATCATGAAGCTGCTGCGTCATTTATTTTTTTTACTTTGTTTACTGCTTTCTGTTGCGCTAGTTTTGTTTGCAAATTTATGGTTTATACCTAAAACAGCCCAGGCGATTTCAGATATTGAGCAGTTACAACAAGACATTGACAAGCTAGAAGAGCTCAAAAAACTTTCCGAAAATGCGACTGCTCCTCTCGAAAAAGAAGTGGCCGGTTTAGAAGCAAGGATCAATTCAGCTCAAGCCGGAATTAATAAAGCCAAAACTCAAGCTCAAGAATTGGCTAAAAATATCGAAAAGAGAGAAACTGATTTGGCCTATCATTATCAACTTTTTGCCAATCGTGTTGCCGAATCATATAAAAGAGAGCGTGTCTTTAATCCCTTGGCTCTTTTTCTTTCTAGTCAAAATGCTAGTCAAATGACCAAAGATTTGGCTTATAAAGAATCGGCTCGCGCTCAAGATGACCGCTTGATTCGTTCTCTTTCTGGAGAAATTGCTCAGTTGCAGGCAGATAAAAAACAATTAGAGTCTGATCAAATTCGTTTAGCCGCTCTTTCAGTTCAACTTGACAAGCAGGCCGATTTTTTCAAAGGCGAAATCGCCAAGGCTAAGGCTTATCAAAGCGAATTGAGTGGCAAAATAGCGTCTTTATCAGCCAAACAGCAAGCGATTTTGTCGGAAAAATCTGGTACTTTTCAAACCACTGTCGGTGACGTGCCTTTGGCCGATGATCCAGCCAGTCGCCCTGATTATAAACCGGGTTTCTCACCAGCTTTTGCCGTGTTTAGTTTTGGAGCACCACATTTCAAAGGCATGAGCCAATATGGAGCTTTGGGTCGTGCCAAAAGTGGCCAAAGCTACGAAAAGATTCTCAGGGCTTATTACGGAAGTGGGATAGAAATCAAAACTGTTGATGTCAATCAAAAAATCACCGTTGATGGCTATGGTTCTTATTCTTTGGAAGAATACACCAAGAGAATTTATGAAGTGCCCAACAGCTGGGGAGACGACGGTGGTATGGAGGCGCTCAAAGCTCAAGCAGTGGCAGCACGCAGTTATGTTTTGGCGAGAGGGTCTTCAATCTGTGCGACTGAAGCCTGCCAGGTTTTTAAGCCAAGTCCCAAAGGGGGTAATTGGGAAAAAGCTGTCAATGAAACTAAGGGCAAGGTGGTTTATGCCAACGGCAAACCTTTTTCGACTTGGTACGCCTCTACTTCAGGTGGATATCAAGAGTCATATTCTGCCAATGGCTATTCAACACCAGGTTTTTGGGATACAGCTGATGGACGTAATGGTTGGACCTCCAAAGCTTATGAAAAAATTGCTGGTTCACCGTGGTTTTATAAAGCCTGGTATAAAACTAGATCGGGAGATGCTTGTGGACGCAATCATCCTTGGCTAACAAGTGAAGAAATGGCTGATATTTTAAATGCTTGGGTGGTGATGTATAAAGGTGGTGGAGACAGTGGGCGAGTGACTCCAGAATCTTCTTGTTGGGGTGGTAATCCTTATAGCAAGAATGATCTACAAAAAATTGGTGGTTTTACTAGCGTCAGTGGGGTGAGTGTCAAATATTCCAATAATGGCACTACGGCTGAAGTTAGCTTCCAAACTAACAAGGGTAGCGTCACCATCAATGGTAATGAATTTTATAAAACCTTCAACTTAAGAGCTCCGGGTAGAATTTCGGTCAAATCGGGGTTGTTTAATATCGAGAAAAAATAAATTAAATTCCTCGCAAATATTTAGCAGCCCACGGTCTGTAGTTACTGTAATAATAGTCTTCGCGAATTAGTTCACCATCTTTGTCACGAATAACATTGGTGAATTCAGCCTTAATTCCGCTGGCTGCCCAATCGATTTGTTTGAGTTGACCTGGTTTCAGACTAGGATCGGGAATGTAAACAGCTGGCAAAGCGGGGACTTGTCCCCATTTTTTATATTTACTAATTTCTGTTTTGCGGCCATCGCTGGCGCCATAAAGCTTACAAAACATATAAAGTTTTTTACTGTCGCTTTGACAGCTAATTAAAATGTGGCCTGGAGTATCGTTGATAAAACGCAAATCAACGTTGCCTGCATACACTGTGGCGTCAAAACCTGGCTCATTACCAATTTCGTAGTAAGAAACTCGATAAGCATGTGGTAATCTTCTGGTAATTTTAACTCCAGCATTCAGTAAGGCCCGAAAAAGAGTGCTGCTCACTTGACAAACTCCGCCACCTGGCGCCAATTTTGTTTCGCCTTTTTCAATAATATAAGCATTTTTAAAACCAGTTTTATCGGAAACTTCACCTAGAGCTTGATTAAAAGAAAATTCTTCTCCAGGTTTAACCAAATGAAGATTGATGCGATCGGTGGTCAAAGCGACGTTATCAATACGTCCAGGAATGGAATGATCGTACCAACTTTCGCCAAAACCAATGACTTCTTTGATGCCCAACTCATTGGTTTCGGCCAAAGTAATTTCTGCAGGACTATTTTTCATGGGAATTACAAAGGTATTTTCTTGGACAATTTGTTGTTCACTGGCTTCTTTTGTTTCTAGTTCAAGAATTTTTTCCAAAAATTCACTTAAAATTTTTTCCACCGCTTGAGTATCAATTTCAAGTCCATCTTGATCGGGAACAAATTCTGTAACTTTTAAGCTTTCTGGATCATATTGAAAACTTGCATTGCGACTGGGTCGATTGATTTGAGTTTTCAACTCTTCTAGAAAGGTTTCGATCTTTTCTTGATCTAATTTATCTGGTAAAGCGATTAAATCTAACAACTGTTGATCATTGAGAGCGATTTTTTGGTATTCATAAGTCAAATGAAGGGTTTGTTTGATGAATTTTTTAAGCAGTTTTTCGCTGGTTTCAATTTCTGCTTTAGATAATGGTGAAGTTGTTTGCAAAACTCTTGCTTGGACTTGCCAGTCTTTTTCTGTTAGCTCTACAATTTTTTTGGCAAAAATTTGCGTGCGAATGGCGTCAAGACTTTCATTAATAAGTAATTCTTGGCCCACTTGACCCTCATCTATCAGAATTTCTTGATTTTTGATTAAGGCACTTGGTTTTTTGCCTGGCTGATCAACTTGTTTTTTCAATTCTTCCAAAAGAGCGCGAATCTGATTTTCTTCATAAGTTAAATAAAAATAATAGCGCTCTGCTTGCCATTGAGCAGTGAGCATTTTTTTCAGTTGTTGCCAAACAGAACCCTGATGTTGCCTAGCAAAAATCTTTGTTAAGTTTGAGTCAATATCATTAACCACTCCCAAATCTTGAAGCTTAGCTTCCACCTTTTTTTCTTGCACAAAAACTTGTAAAGACGTTTTTTCTAGGTCGATAGAATTTTCTGTTGACTTTATCAATTTGCTTTTAGCTTCGGCCAAAGTTAGACCACTTACGTTAATATTTTCTACAAAAGTTTTTTGATAAAAACGTGCTTGATAATAAGTCAAATACAATCTCAGTAAGATGATGCTCATGAGCATCAGACCGAAACCTGTTCCAAATAAAAGCCAAAACGACTTTTTTTGTTGAAAGTTGAGCTTGATTGCTGAGTAAATTTTATCCATAATAACAATACTACATTGTACTTTGTAGTCTGTTATTATGCCAAGTCAAAACTTGCCCAAACCCAATCTGCCTGGTCAAAGTAGCCCAGTGAGCCAGAGCGACGCTGTTTCACAGCTTAATGCTTTGACTCAAGCTAACGCGCAGACAGTGTTTAGTCAAACAGCTCCTCAACCTCAGCAATTACAAAAAACCAATTTCGGAGCACAAGTCGTTCCTGGTGGCTTATCCAGAGAAAATCCTGGTGGCACACCACCCAACATGAAAGTGGCGGCACCAGCGCCGACTTTAACTCAAGAACAAATTGCTGCTCAAAATACTGTAATCGACCAAAACAAGCAACCTTTAGCAAGCATTTCTAATAGTCGTCCGCTTGGTCCTTTGGACCAAATCTCTTTGGGCGTGAAAACCAATTCTGCTTCAACTAGTGCTGCTGCGACCAGTACTGCTGCGACTGCTCAAGTTAATCAATCAGCCCAGCCAGCTCAAGCATCACCAACTTTGGCACCTTCAACGCCTTCGACGCCAATTAGTACGCCAACTAATATCCCGATTAGTACGTCAAAGAGTGCTGCGACAAGTTTACCTGCCGTTGCGCCAGCCGCCGCCAAAACCCCCGCTTTTACATCTCCTGCAGCGACTAGTAAGACCTCAAATATCCAACCTGAGCAGATTGGTCAAACTGCAAATAAAGCGACCGGTATTTTAAGCAAATTCAAAAACAAAAAGTTTTTATTGACCCTATTGATTGGGGGAGGAATTTTACTTTTAATTATTTTAATTGCTTTATTGTTTAATTCTTTCAAAGCTAAAACTAACACCAGCAAGGTTAAAACCTCCACGAACAGCGATAGCGGCACCACTGCTACTGGTAATAGTACGGGACAAATTAGCACCATTACTTATTGGGGCTTATGGGAAGATAGCCAAATTTTGAAAGAAGTGATCGCTGATTTTGAAAGTAAAAATCCAAGCATTAAGATTGATTATCGTAAACAATCTCATCGTGATTACCGCGAAAGACTCCAACAAGCCATTCTTTCTGGTAACGGCCCAGATATTTTTCGCTATCACGTCACTTGGACCTCGATGCTAGGCGCCGACTTAGCTCCAATGCCAGCCAATGTAATGAGTGTGGCTCAGTACAAAGAGATTTTTTATCCCACTGCCTACAATAATTTGCAGGTGGGCGGGCAAATTGTAGGTATTCCCTTGATGTATGATGGTCTAGCGCTGTTTTATAACAAAGAAATGTTGAAAACAGCCAATATCGAGGTGCCTAAAACTTGGGCAGAACTGCGCACTGCCGCTAATAAATTAACTGTACCAGCAAACCCAAGTGAGCGCTCTAATTTAGTGAGAGCAGGTTTGGCCATTGGTAATGCGGGCAACGTCGACCATTTTTCTGACATTTTGGCTCTACTGATTATTCAAAATGGAGGCAATCCCGCTGAGGCTACTAGCCAATATGTCAAAGATGCGATTACTTTTTACACTAACTTTGTTAAACAAGACAAAGTTTGGTCAGATCGACTTGCTAATTCCACCACCGCCTTTGCCAAGGGTGATGTGGCGATGATTTTTGCTCCTTCATGGAGAATTCATGACATTAAAGCCATCAACCCACAATTAGACTTTGCAGTGGCGAGAGTGCCGCAGCTCAACAGTGAAAGTCCAGTTAGTTGGGCTACCTTTTGGGCTGAGGGAGTGAGTAATAAAAGTAAAAACAAAGAAGCAGCTTGGGCCTTTTTGAAATATTTATCAACTCCAGAAGTGTTGCGTAAATTTTATAATAGTGCCAGTCAATACCGAGCCTTTGGCGAAATTTACCCACGCATCGACATGACGAGTGAACTCCAAAACAGTGACACTGTGGCGGCCTATGTCGAAGATGCGCCTTTGGCGAAAACTTGGTCTATGGCAAGCTTTACTCATGATAACGGAATTAATGATCAAATCATTAAATATTATGAAGATGCGGTCAACGCTGTTTTGTCTGGTGCTGATGTTAACAAAGCATTGGAAACCACTAAAACAGGCATTAGCACCGTGATTAGCAAGTACTCAAGTTCTAAATAAGTTTTATCAAATTAGCTGCAAAAGACTGTTGGCCAATTTTTGTTTGTGATGGCGAATTAAACTTCTGTTTTGCGCATCATTTTGATCTTTTTGTACCAAAGTAGTGGAAAGCAAATCTTGGCGGATAAATCTCGAACTATTTTCTATTGGCAAATCATCAACGATAGGCAAATCACCAGCTGCTTGATAAAGTTTGAGAATTTTTTCCGGCAATGGACTGTTGTTGATTAAAACATAATCTGGTTTGCGCTGGCAATATTTTTCCACTTCACGCAAGTGATCACTGGCGGTCATTTGAAAAGTTTGAGAAAAATGAGTGACTAGGTTGCTGACATAAACAAATTTGCCGCCGCGTGCTTGATTTTTCAATAAGGCAGTTACAAAGCCGTCAACTAAAGCATGCGGCAATAAACTGCCGTATAAATCTCCTGGACCCAAAACAATCAAATCAGCCTCGACAATAGTTTGTGCAGCTTTTTCATAAATTTTGGCAGTTTGATCTAGAGTGATTTGAGCAATTTTTTTGCCTCCGAAGCGTGGATCATCAAGATTTTTTTCACCTACTACCATTTGTCCATCTTCGTAGTGAATTACCAGATGCACGCTATCTTCACTAATCGGTAAAACTTTGCCATTGATGCGAAAAATTTTGGAAGCGACTTCCACGGCTTTGCTAGCTGAACCCGTTAGACTTTCGAGTGAAGTGAGAATTAAATTGCCCAGATTGTGACCTTGTAAACTAGAATTTTGTTCGAAACGATAGAGCAAAAGTTGGCGAATTTCTTTTTCATTTTCACCAGTCGCCAGGGCCGCAATGCACTGGCGCAGATCACCAACAGGTAAAAAACCAAATTCATCTCTCAATCTGCCTGTTGAGCCACCATTATCTGAAACAACAATCACGGCACTCAAATCGATGTCAGCATAGTTTTTTAATCCAGCGAGCACGACGGCGCTTCCTGTTCCACCACCGATGGCAACAATTTTTTTCATAAGCTTTGAGCCCAATTGTACTTCAAAGCAGCGGCGTGTTAAACTTGGATTTAATTCTAAGAGGGGCGAAGATTCGTTTTTCATGTCAAATTTAGCAACATTTTTAACTCAACGCAAAAATTTAGGAAAAACTTTAACTTTAGTGACGGGAGTTTTTGATATCTTGCATGAAGAACATCAAAAATTTTTGCAAAAAGCTAAAAACTTAGGCGATTTATTGCTGGTGGGACTCGAATCAGATTTGAGAGTTAGGCAGATGAAAGGGGAAGGGCGACCAATCAATCAGCAAGCAATTCGCTTAGCAAATTTACAAAAACTAGAGCTTGCAGATTTTGTTTTTATTTTGCCAGAGAAATTTTCTCAAACAGCAGATCATCGACAATTAATTGCCCAAATCAAGCCAGACTTTATGGCGGTTTCCGCCAATACGCTTTTCCAAAAAGAAAAAGCGCGAATTTTAGCGGAATTTTCTGCTAAGCTAGTAGTGGTGCATGATTTTAATCCAGCAGTCTCTTCGAGTCAAATTATTAAAAACATTTTGCAGAAAGGATAACGATGAAAAAACTCATTATTATTTTATTGGTTTTAGCGGCTTTTTTTGCTTTGGGCGCGATTGCTCTCAATAAATTCAAAGCCACTGTGCCTGCCTCAACTTCATCAACTGTTCAGCAAAAAGTGGGGACTACTACTAAAACTGGCACCATTTCTGTCAGTAACAATATTTTTTATTTACAAGAAGCCGGCCAAACACCCAAAGAAATTGATAGTTACACCGTTGATCTTGGTCAGTATGTTGGTCAAAGCGTGACTGTGAGCGGCCAATATAGTGGCGACACTCTTTTCGTGGGTAGCGTTGTAACAAAATAATTATGTCTAAAGCCAAATCTCATTTTCGTTGTCAAAACTGTGGAGCGAGTTTTCCGAAGTGGTCAGGCCAATGTGCCGAATGTGGAACTTGGAATACTTTAGTTGAAGAAGTTTTACCCACTCCAACCGTTGATCGTCGCTCACAAAGCAGAAATTCTTTAAGTGAGGCCGAAATTGCAGAAAAAAGCATAGTTTTCTCTCGAGTGAAGCGATCAGAAGCCTCAAAACAGCGTTTTTCGACTAGCATTGGGGAATTGGATCGAGTGTTGGGCGGTGGTTTAGTGGCCGGCATGGTAGTTTTGTTGGGTGGCGAGCCGGGCATTGGCAAATCAACTTTGTTAACGCAGATGATTTTACAAATTTTGCGTTTAAGAAAAGATGCGCCCAAAAATCTTAAGCCGCTAAAAATCTTTTATGTGGCCGGTGAAGAGAGTCCATCACAAATTTCACTTAGAATCGATCGATTCTTGGATAATGAACAGCATAGCTACTCCAAAGATGACATTGGTGAGAGTTTAGTTTTTATCACTACTACCGATGTAGATGAATTAACCTTTTTGATTAAGAAAGAAAAGCCAGATTTGCTGATTGTGGATAGTATTCAATCTTTATCGACAAGTTTTCTCACGGGGGCGAGTGGGAGCGTGGGACAAATTAGAGAAGTGGCCGATCGCATTATTAATACCGTCAAAGCTTTCGGGATCCCCACTTTTTTAATTGGCCACATTACCAAAGATGGAGTGATTGCCGGACCTAAGATTTTTGAACACATGGTTGATACAGTTTTGCTATTAGAGGGCGAAAGATCCGACCAATTACGTATGCTAAGATCGCTCAAAAATCGCTTTGGAGCTACTGATGAAGTGGGTCTTTTTCAAAGTGAAGACTATGGCCTCAGGGAAATTAGTAATCCTAGTGAATTGTTTTTAGAAAACAGCAATCAATTGGTAGTCGGAGCGGCCACAGTTTGTTTGATGGAAGGCACACGCCCTTTACTCGCTGAAGTACAAGCACTAGTGGTCAAGTCACAACTAGCCATGCCACGTAGAGTAGGGAGAGGAGTAGATTTGGCTCGCATTCAGGTTTTGTCGGCGGTCTTGCAGAAGCACGCCAATCTTCCTTTGGCTTTTTATGATATTTTTCTAAGTGTGGCCGGTGGTTTCCGCATCAAAGAAGCCAGCGTCGATTTGGGTCTGGCAGTCTCTATCGCTAGTTCACTTACGAGTAAAAAAATACCTCAAAATACTGTTTTTATCGGAGAAATCGGTTTGCTTGGAGAGATTAGAAAAACCCCATATTTTGAACGCAGAGCCAAAGAAGCCCGAAGATTGGGCTTTAAGAAAATCATTTCACGAGAAACGCACGGGAATATTAGAGAGTTGTTAAAAGATTTAGGACTTTTGCAAAAGGGAACTAAAAATGAATAAACAAATATTTGTTTGACAAACTGTAGCTTAAGTGTTACAGTTTTCATGTATGAGCCTTGTTACTATACTCAAAACCAACGTTTTTGAGAAATGATTTGATAAGCTCAAAGATCGTCAGGCCAAAAGCATCATTCTTATACATATTGGCAGAATGACTGACAATAATTTTGGTGTCACTAAATCAGTGGGAAGTGGTATTTTTGAAAAAAAAATTTACTACGGACCAGGATATCGACTATATTATTGTTGTCAGGGAAAAGCATGGGTGTTACTTTTGTGCGGTGGGGACAAGTCGACGCAAAAAACAGATGTTAAAGAAGCAAAACAAATTAAGGAAAATATATTATGTCTAAAAAAATAACTGTCACTCCATTTGATACTGCTAATTATCTCAACACTTCGGCAGACGTTGATAGTTATCTCAAGGCAGCCTTTGCTGATGGCGACCCAAAAGTCATTGTCCGCGCACTCGGAGATGTAGCTCGTGCTCGCAATATGACTAAACTTGCCCGAGTCGCCAAGGTACATCGGGTGCACTTATATCGTGCGCTATCTATCGATGGAGATCCCAAGCTTAGCACGCTTAGCAGCATCATGTCTGCTTTAGGTTATCGACTATCATTTCGACGGGAAGCCGCTCCTCAATCATTGCTCAAGCTTTCTGAAAAGGCAAAAGCAGAATAGGCTTAACAAAACCTCATAGAATTCATTTTTTTTAACTTTTCACGACGTTGGGATTTACAATCAGGTTTATTAATTCCTTATAAATTCCTCTTCTTAGCGTATCTTTCACGACTATTGCGAATCACTTTATCGCGATTTTGGTTGCTACTTTTAGCCAAGGGCAAAGTATAAGCAGGGAAGGGGCGACTGAGCACATTGTCGATGGAGATTTTGTTAATGATTTGGTATTTATCCAAATTAACTAAGTCATCTTGAGTGTATAAATCACCATACTCAGCTTGAAAATAGGTAGCGTCACCAGCCCCCATGACAAAACTCATGATGTTGCCACAGTTGCCAAAAATAGCTTGGCGCACTTCTTCTGGAATTTGATCAATATATTGATTGGCTAGAGTCAGATTAAGGCGATATTTACGGGCTTCAGAAAGAATTTTGATGAAAGCATCAGTTGCAAAATTTTGAAATTCATCGACGTAAAGATAAAAGTCGCGGCGTTTTTCTTCTGGAGTATTAACTCTAGCCATGGCGGCTAACTGAATTTTGGTGATCATCATCGCGCCAAGAAGAGTAGCGTTGTCTTCACCAAGCCGACCCTGAGATAAATTGACCAATAGAATTTTGCCTTGACTCATTAAGTCCTCAATACTAAAAGAAGATTGAGTGGTGTTGACGACATTACGGACAATTGGCGAAGAAACAAACTGGCCCACTTTATTAAGAATAGAGGCGATGGATTCAGTGCGTTGACGCTCTTGCATCTTATTGTATTCATTAATCCAGAAATTTTTTAAGATCGGATCATCAAGCTTTTCGACGATATTGTCGCGAAATTTCTTATTAGTCAATAGCTCGAGAATATCAGATAATTTAGCCTCTTTGCTTTTAAGTAGAGTTAATAAACAATTGCGTAAAATGTATTCAAGTCGAGGGCCCCAAGAGTAGCTATAAAGTTTTTGAAAAACTGAAATGATACCCGAAGCAATTAACTCACGATGAACAACATTTTCACCTTCAAAAAGATTGATTTGCACGGTGCGTTCTTGATCAGCTGGGTCAAAGTAAATGACGTCATTAATGCGATGTTTGGGAATGTAATCAAGTAGGGTTTCAACTAAGTCGCCATGAGGATCGATGACGCACATGCCCTCGTTATGTTTGAGATCATTAATCGCCATGTTAGCGAGAAGAGTAGATTTACCGGTGCCAGTTTTGCCAATCACATAAAGATGGCGGCGACGGTCATTACGCAACAGACCATATTTGGTGTTGCGATTTTTATAAATGGTTTCAGCAATGACGTTAATGTTTTGGCGAATTTCTTCTGGCGTGTCTTGACCAACAATCGGCAAGTTTTCTGGTGCTTCGCCAAGCAATTTTTTGCCCCAAGTGATGTTGGGAATGTTGCTAAGTTTTTTACCAGGCAAATGAAAGAGAGTGGCGATTTCTTCTAGGCTTAAAATTAAACTGGGAGAAGCCTTGAAGCTTCGCTTTAGCATAGTTTTCAGAAAGGCTTTCTTAGCGAAATATCGTTTTTGCAATTGCAGAGCATTGCCTTCGCTTTGAGAAATAGCCTGATAAGCCGTGGCAATATTTTCCAGGATCAATTTGCTTTTTTGTGCTTGCTCGCTAAAAACTGCTATTTTGAAAGCAGCGCGCAAAGATCTTTGATTTAATTTTTGTTCAATTAGAGCTTTTTGCGGATGGAGAGAGAGGGCTTCTTGGGAGAGTGAAGCTTGTTGAGTAAAGGAAACTTCATTATCTAAGATTAATTGCAATAAAATTACGTCGTCGTCTTCATTTTTAGATAAAGTTGATAAAAGAGTAGCGAGTGGATCAAGCTCATTAAAGTCATGAAAAGTTTTGAGAGGTAAATAACTTTTGTTTTTAAGCTTTAAGCTCGCCAAACATGGCTTGATTGTAGTTTGGAGTCGATCAAGCAAAAGATCAGCTGGATCAAGCTGTAATTCGCTTAACACTGCTGCTGGATAACTAGCATGAAAAGCTCCCTTAAAATATTCAAGCAAACGCTCTGGCACACAAGCTAAAAAATGTAAGCGTTGTTTTTCTACCCAAATTTCAAAACTGATCGCTTCGGCTCGATTTAATAATTGATCCACAAAATTGTTTTTTAAGTCTGGCAGAGTGGAGAGAAGTTGTACCGCCGCTTCTGCGGTTTCTTGACTATCTTTACTAGTTTTAATCTCGAGCAAGACATGATTTTTTAGCACAGCCCTAGTATAGCAAATCGCCTTCAGGCTGTCAGTTTGGCTGTCAGCGTGATGAAAAAGCTTTAACTTTATTAGCAAGTTGTTTAGAGTTTTCCCAAATTTTGCACATTTTTTACTTTGGCAAGCAAGTGTTGAAAAGTTATGAAAAATACTCTAGATTTTGTATAATAATAAAAATATAGGTCTAACAAAAAGAGAAGTATTAAAAGTTATAGGATATAATTGCTAATTGAAAAAAATATAGAATCAGCTATAATTCTCTATTAGTTCTTTAGAAATAATTTGTTTGAGGGAAAATGGTCTTTTCAATTTGTTTTTTGAATCACCAAATGGGTGTTTAAGCCAAGCGGTGGAGGATAAAAACAAAAAATCCATCCCGTTTAGGACTTGTTCTTAAGGCAGTCAAGAACCTAAACAAGATGGATCGTAGCGAACATTATTACCGCTGATGAATCACGAATAACAATGTAGCTTATTGTAGTTATCTCAAAAAGATAACTGATTGATTATAGACTAACATTTTCCCAGCAAATAGTAAATTATGCTTAACTGATATTATCTATATCAAAAATAGTATCAGCTCAATTGATTTTAAGAATTTTTTGCGAAAGTTCGGTAGTTGGGCAGGCAACCGAACTTTCGCAGAGAATTTTTCTACTTTTTGTTCTATAATTTTTTTCAGGTGATAAAATTTATGTTACCAGTGATCAAAATGGAGAGTCGCTGGTTGAATGGTTTCAAAAATTAGGAGAGGCAAGTAAATTTGTCGGAGTACCCTAAACAAACTATGTGGTTTATAATATGGTCTTACCAATATGCAAATAGAAAACAAAACAACTAGTCCAGAAAACGGACCTTCGGCCAAACTGGCACAAATAAAAACAACAATTAAAAGAATAATTTTAGGCTTGACTCTGGCCGCTACAATGACGTCTTGTGTATCAGAAGCCAATTCTTCTCAAGGTGCACAGCCAACTGGGACAGAGGGTGCGGTGCCTGCGGAAAAATATGATTATTATGGATATCTAGGAGAAACATATGGCATTGGACCAGAAGAAACAATGAAGTTAGTGGAAACTTTAAAGGAGATGGAATTAAAAGAAATTAAAACAGCTGATATCGATGGTTATTATTATGAGCTAAAAAAACCTTTAGAATTAAAATCCGATGGGTTATTTGTCAAGTTGACTGAAGAAAAGATTGCGGAAGATTTTAGTATTAAATTTTCTAGGTTGGCGGGCGTGGCTTTTAATTCACAAACAGGAGAATTTCATTTTCTTACTAAAAAAACCAACAATCATGTAATTGTTCCTGATGGTTCTTATATTGTTTTTATTCCTTCTGGAGTTAGCAATGAAGATGAGTGGAAAGCTTTTGCCGACCTCAACAAATTTATCGATTCGCTTTTCTCTACAAAAAATACAAAGAGAAAAGAATTGCCTCTCATTCCTGAACCCACTGCAGAACCCAATTTAGAACCCACTGCAGAACCTACGCCAGTATTACCAGAAAATAATATTGATTTAGGTCAACCTGGAATAACCTAATCTTGTATTTTTTAGTTTTTTTGTGATAATGGGGTAGTATAACTTCTCCTAAAACATTTTTATAATTATTTTCAATATGATTGTTCAAGCACAAGTTAAGCTTAAAATGAAGAAAGGTTAAATTTTTTATGCCAGTTGTCAAAACTAGCGATCCTAAAGTATTGCCTAGCACTGCGGCAAGTACAAATTCTGAGTCACCAGTTGACTCATCAAGCGAGTCGCCAGCTGAGTCGTCAGTTGATTCTCGCTCTGCCAATCGTAGTCCACGCATCACCCGTCACAGAGTTAATGGTGTTGCTGGCAATAATTTTGCGGACAACAATGAATCTGCCGAGGTGATCGAGGGGATCTTAGACATGTCCAGAGATGGACATGGGATTTTGCGCGTAGGTTTTGCAGAATCAGAGCGTGATGCTTATATTTCTACTTCGCAAATTCGTCGTTTGCAATTACGTCCAGGCGATGTTGTCGCTGGTCCAGCTCGTCGTCCCAAAGACAATGAGCGTTTTTGGGGTTTATTGAAAATTGATCGAGTCAATGGTTTAGCGATTGAAGATTTTTTGCAAAAAGATCGGGTCAAATTTCAAACTTTGACTCCAGTTTATCCAGATAGTCAAATTAAATTAGAAACGGGCAAGGAACCTTTATCTCTGCGCATTATCGATATGATCGCTCCTATCGGCAAAGGACAAAGAAGTTTAATCGTTTCTCCGCCCAAAGCTGGTAAAACCACCTTGCTCAAAGACATTGCGACTGGGGTGGCCGCCAATAATCCAGACATTCACCTAATGGCAGTTCTGGTGGGTGAGCGACCAGAAGAAGTCACCGATATTTGTCGTCACATCGAAGCTTTAACTAAAGGCAAGGGCGAAGTGGCAGCAAGTAATTTTGATGAAGCGGCCACCGATCAATGTCGAGTAGCCGAATTAGCTTTGGAAAGAGCTAAGAGATTAGTAGAAACTGGCAAAGATGTGGTAATTTTACTTGATTCGATTACGCGTTTAGCCAGAGCCTACAATTTAGCCATGCCAACTTCTGGACGTACTTTGTCTGGAGGTTTTGATCCAGCAGCACTTTTTCCACCAAAAAAGTTTTTTGGTGCGGCGCGAAATTTTGAAGTGCAAGGTTCATTGACGATTGTTGGTACGGCCTTGGTGGATACTGGTTCCAGAATGGACGATTTGGTTTATGAAGAATTCAAAGGAACGGGTAATCAAGAAATTCATTTAGATCGTGGCTTAGCTGAACGTCGTATTCACCCTGCGATTGATGTGCAAAAATCTGGCACTCGTCGTGATGATTTACTCATTGATCCGGTAACTTACCAATCAATTATTACTCTGCACCGTATGCTTGACATGCTGGGCAAAGATGAACGCACTGTGACCATGATTGAAAAACTGAAGAGAAGTAATAGTAATAAAGAATTTTTAGCTTCACTCAAAGGTTAAAAACCTAGTCAAAGGAGTCTTTTGTTTGGGAAAAAAAACTACTATCTCAAAAAAGAACATGGCTTTTTCAGTCAGCTCATTTTGTGGTTCGTAGAACTGCGAGCTTTTGGTACTTTTGTCAGAGCTTATCTTAAATATCGCATTTACAAAGTTTTTGCTTGGTTTGAAAATTTCAAAGATAAATTAGTTGATATGCTTTACATGCAAAGAGGGAAATACACCAAGCCTTTTTTGCATTTTGGTACCATTGGCTTGAGTTTTTTGATGGTGACTTTGGGGCCAAATTTACTTAATAAAACTGATCGCGCCGATCAGCAGCGAGTGCTGGCTAGTCCAGTGCTTTCCACTGCTACTGCGGCTGCCCCAGATTTTTATACTTCCCAGGCAGAAGAAGTCCGTCAATATCGTGGTGGAGAAATCATTACTCACGTTGTTACTGAAGGTGAAACCATTTCTAGCATTGCAGAACGCTATGGACTTAAGCCTAGCACAATTTTTTGGGAAAATAATCTTACTGAACAGTCAAAAATTAAGCCTGGTCAAGAATTGAGCATTTTGCCCGTAGATGGAGTGCGTCACAAAGTGACGCGTGGCGAAACAATTTATTCAATTGGTAAAAAATATGGTTTGGATGGTTCTCAAGTGCAGATGATTGTTGACTATCCTTTTAATGAATTTCTAAATGACGAAACTTTTGAATTAGTGGTGGGTCAATATTTAATGGTTCCAGAAGGTGTTAAGGTAGAAGTGAAGTTGCCTAGCCGTTCACCAGGAGTGACCAAATTTGGTGTTATTACTCCTGACGCCGGCACGGTTTCAGCTTTGGGCTCTTTCATTTGGCCAGCATCTGGTGGAATTACTCAGAGCTATAGTTTCTTTCACAAGGCTATTGACATCGCCAATCGAGCTGCTGGTCCTATTTTGGCAGCTGATGCCGGCGTAGTGACCACGGCCGGCTGGATTGATAGTTCTGGTTATGGCAATCGTGTGGTGATTGATCATGGCAATGGTTACGTTACTCTTTATGCACACTTATCTGTCGTACAAGTAGTGACTGGCCAAAGAGTGAAGCGCGGAGATGTTTTGGGACAAATGGGTAGTACCGGTCGCAGTACTGGCACACATTTGCATTTTGAAATTCGTCAGGGTGGAGCTTTATTAAATCCACTTAGCTTTTTGAAATAAATCAAAGAAATATATGATTGACTTAGTTAAATTAACTTTAGTAGCGGGGAATGGGGGTAACGGCAAGGTTTCTTTTCGCCGCGAGAAATTTGTCACCAAAGGTGGTCCAGACGGTGGCGATGGCGGCGATGGCGGCAGTATCATTATCAAAAGCGTGGCTGGTATGACCACACTCAGAGATTACGCGGGAGTCAAATTATATCAGGCACAAAATGGTGGTCACGGTGGTCGTCGTAAAAAATTTGGTCAAAAAGGTGCAGATAAAATTATGGAAGTGCCAGTAGGCACAGTACTGTATTTGTTAGCCGAAAACCAAGCGGCCAAAAAAAGACGTCACAATTCTTTAATCGGCCAAGATTTATTGGGGGGAGGCAAATATTATTTAGAAGATGAAAACCAAGCGATTCCCATGCGCGATCCTGATGATCAACTTGAATCGCTCACGGAAAAACTCCAATTATTTGTTTTTGATCGTCCCGATCAAGAATTTTTAGTCTGTCACGGCGGCAAGGGTGGACGAGGCAGCGTGCACTTCAAGTCTTCGGTAAAAACTACGCCTTTGGAGGCAGAGTACGGTGGCTTTGGTGAGCAGAAATTATTGCAATTCGAACTCAAGTTGTTGGCAGACTTGGGTTTAGTGGGCTTACCTAATGCTGGTAAAAGTACTTTTTTAGCCAAAATGACCAAGGCCAATCCTAAAATTGCCAATTATCCTTTTACTACCATTGAACCAAATCTGGGTATTATGCATCTAGGTGCCAATCAAAGCAAAGAAGAACTAGTGATCGCTGATATTCCTGGCCTGATTGAAGGAGCCAGCCAAGGCAAGGGTTTGGGCTTAGATTTTTTGCGTCACATTGAAAACTGCCAAGTTTTAATGTTTGTTTTGTACTTAGAAGAAAGCATCATTTTTGACGAGCAACTTAGTGATTTAGACAGAGCTGTTCTGTTATGGCAACAATATCAGCAGCTAAAAAAAGAATTGGGTAATTACAGTTCTCAACTTTTGGCCAAACCCAGTCTTTTGACTATTAACAAGATAGATTTATACACTTCTAAACAGATAGATACTTTTAGATCATATTTTATAGACAAAGATATGAATGTGATGCTTTTTAGCACAGTGACCAATGAAGGTTTAGACGAAATCAAACGAGCAATTGCAAAATTGTTTTAGCAAGCAAATTGTTTCAACAGGCTTTTAATTTGCCACAATGTTTTGATCAGGAGTGAGAGCGCCGTCTTGAATGACTGCTTCAGTAGTCTCTTGATCTAAGAGTTGAGACAGTCCAGAGTTATTAGCTTGATTGAGATTGTTCAAGGTCGTTGATTCGCTAGCCGCATTGTTTGTAGTGCCACCAGCAGGAGCACTATTGGCAGCAGCCCCTTTTTGCTCCTCTTCCGCTTTCTTAGCAGCACTTTCTAGCTGCGCGTTAAGCTCATTCACTTCTTTTTCGACCAGTGTATATTCCTGACTATCTTTGGCTAATAAACTCATTCCACTGACTAAGGCATTTCTAGCTTCCAAAAGCTGATTATTGGCTTTATATGCCTGTGCCAGATAGTAGTAAGCCACAAAGAGGTCTGGTTTTCTTTCAATTGCCTGACTGAAGAAGTTAGCGGCTTCAGTGGCTTGTTTGGCATTTAAAAATAATTGGCCCAAAATCAATCTAATTTCTGGATTGTTGGGATTGTTGGCTGCTGCTTTGGCAAGGGCATTGAAAGCTTCTTGCATGGCTTGATCAGTTGAGCCCAATAGTTGCATATAAATTTGTGCCAATACTAACCAGTTCTGATAATTGTAAGGATCAAGAATAGTGGCAGCCTTCGCTTCACGAATGGCTTCGTTGACCAATTGCAATACCTGTTCTTGTTCGGCAGCCGTCAAGTCGGTTTTATTAGAAAGGGCAATAGCGATTTCTAAATTCATCAAAGCATAGCTTTGTCTAATCGAATCAATTTCAAAAGCCATTTCTTTGGCACGGCGATGATAGTCGTAAGCTTTGACGACATCATTTTTCATGACATAAGCATTGCTTTGATAGAGTAGGTGATAAGCAACAAAAGTTTTGCCCACAAAATAGCTGGCAAAGCCAAGTAAACTTAAGAAAACAACGTTACTGATTAAGAATAAATAATAACGAAACTTATCAGCCTTGCGTTGGGTCAAAGAGCCAAGCAGAGACTGACTCTTAAAAATCATTTTTGCGTAAGCATCTTGGTTACTACTCAAGAACAAAGCTAAACTCACTGCCAAAAGGGCTAACATCACCAAGTTGATTGGCGCAAATAACTGCCAAATGAAACTTGCCAGTATTAAGGTTTTTAACCAAGTATCATGATGTTCTTTTTCTAAGACGAGAATGCTTTTCCAGATGAAAAACAAATAGGCGAGAAAAGCTAATACGCCTGCGCTGACAATAAGGCTTAAGGGCACGTTAAAGGCTGAATCAAAGGTGAAATTCCAGTATTTTAAGCCATTGATCCACACGGGCTTAAGAGTATTGTAAGCATTGCCGTAAGCATCTGGGCCATAGCCGAACATGGCATTTTTCGTAAAAGCTAGACCGTCTCTAGCCACACTCGCACTAGCGCTAAGAGATAAACTTTGAAAAGCAGCTTCTTCTCCAGGCAAAATGGCCCAAATGTTGATGCCTAAGCCGATGGCAATAATAAAAGTACTAATTTTGATAAACCAAGAACTTTGCCACTTTTTTTGATCAAAAACATTACTAAGGAGAACGGTTGAAAGAAATTGAATGGTGATAAATGTCGCTCCAGTTAAGGCAAAAATCAAACTATTGGGCAATTCCAAAATACTGAAACGATTGATTAAAGATGCCAAGCCAAAGCCAAATAATTGTAAAACACTCAATAAACTCAAGATAATCGCCGCGGCGTTCATAGTTAAAACAAACCAGTGCTTGTATTTTTTCTTGAGCAAAGAAGGGGCTAATAAGATGATGCTAGTAAAACTTAAAAAAACTCCGCCCATGCCCAAAAATTGCTTAGTCGGATATTGATGACTGACTAAGCCAGAAATAGTGATTAGGCCAGCAAAAATTACTAGCGGCCAAGTCAATGGAGTTCTGAGAATGGTCCAGCTTTTTCTGCGCCAGCTAGAAATGATGAAGCCAAAAATTGTCAAAAAAGCCAAGGAAAAAAATAGGATCAGCTTACTGTTAAAAAGAGGATTGGTGATATACGGAATAAAAAATACCGGTAACAAAGTTGCTAGTCCCACAAATAACCAATTGTAAACAGCACTTAGTTTGTTTTCTTTCATATCTGACATATGTTAAGATTAAAGGAAATTGAAATAAAAATGAAGAAGCAAAACGGCTTGACTCTTATCGAAATTCTGGTTGTAGTAGCAGTCTTGGCTTTGCTTTTACTAGCCTTGTTTAAGGTTTTTAAAGTAGATGTTAATCGCAGCAAAGATGCAGAGCGCAAGGCTGATCTGCAAGAAATTAAATTGGCTTTTGAAAATTATTACAATGATCATCAAACTTATCCACCAGAAGAAGTCTTGGCTGATTGCCAAAGTGAAGCTTTGCGTCCTTACTTAAAAAATGTTCCTTGTGACCCAGAAACTGGCGAGCCCTATCTTTATTTGCCAGCTCCTGGCGATGGTGATAATAGTGCTGGCTATCGTTTGCTGAGCATTTTGACTGATAAAAGTGATCCAATTATCGAGAAAATTGGTTGCCAAGATGGCTGCGGCGTGCCAGAAGACCACCCTTTGGTTGGCAATAGTTTTAATTATGTTTATGGAATTGCCGAAGGAGTGCCTTTGGTTTTGACTAAAAAAGTTTTACCATCTGTGACCAGCACCTTGACACCCTCGCCAACGCCAACAACTGTGCCTACAGTGATTGACAGTTATTGTGACAGTCACTTGTGTTATTGTTGTTCTAACTCAGCCTATACTTCGACCGAAAGCTGTAACGTTTGGTCACGAGGTAGCAAAACCGGAGAAGTTCAAGAAAAAACTGACAATAATTGTGACATGGGGCCTTATCGCACTGCCGCCGAATGTTATAGTGCTACGCCTTGCGTAAGGCAGTAAAAATTATGCTCAAAAATTTAGCTAAACCTGGCTCAATTAAAGCTGGTTCAATTAAAGCTAGCCAAAAAGCTTTTACCTTACTCGAGCTATTAGTGGTAATTGCCATTTTAGCTTTACTAACTGGTTTAGGTTTGCGCACTTTTGGCAGTGTCCAAGAAAAATCTCGAGATAGTCGTCGCAAACAAGATTTGCAAAACATTAGTAAAGCTTTAGAAATCTATTTTAACGACTTCAAACGATATCCAGCGGCTGCGGCGGGACAAATTATTGCTTGTGGAGATGACGCTGCCGAAACTTGCCAATGGGGGCAAACTTGGGATAACACCAGTGATAATACTCTATACATGAGCGTTTTGCCCAAAGACCCTGGTGGGAGTAGCTATTATTATTGGGCTGATGAACAGGGCCGCAGCTATCGTTTATTTGCTTATTTAGAAAATCTAGAAGACGATAGCGTTGTGAAGAATGCTGAAGCAGAAGCCACTTTTTATAGTGACGCAGCATGCCGAATAGTCAACGACTCTCTCGTTGATAACAGCTGTAATTATGTTTTGACTAGCAGCAACTTGAGTTCAACTCCAATTTTAGTAGATGGCGACTGATTTAGGAACCAAAAATATATATGAAAAAAAATGCTTTCACCCTGATTGAATTGTTAGTAGTAATTGCTGTTTTGGGAGTGCTCATCGCCGTGATTTTACCTAATTTAATTGGAGTGCGTGCTCGGGCAAGAGATAGTGCTCGTAAAAATGACCTCAGACAATTAAAAATTGCTTTGCGCATGTATTACAACGATCACCAAACTTATCCGGCTGATGATGACAACGGGGGAATTGTTGCCTGCGGTGAAACTGACGATGAAACTGTGCTTTGTCCCAATCCAGAAGATGGCAGTTTTGCTAAAAGCGAAGTGGTTTACATGAAAAAAATGCCAGAGAGCGATCAATTTTTTTATGCACAACAAGCCAGTGGCGAAGATTTTCTATTGGCTACCATTTTGGAAAGTCCCTCTGACTCTGACATTGCGGCCAGCGTGGAGCATTGTCAGGTTGAAACTCCAGTACCTGCTACATATTATTTATGTGCTGATTAATTGACTTTTCTTTTTTAATTGAATTGAATTGAATTTAATTTAATTGAATGATCCACCAGTTGAAAATGACGTTGTGATCAAGTGGATAGTCGATGCCCACTGTAAATTGACCCTCGTTTTCTTTGGTAAAGCTACTGTCAGCGATTTTGTTTTTAACGTAAAGCACCTGGTTATTAGTAGAGTTCATCGGAGTGATATAAATCATGCTATTTTCCTCAACTTTATCACTTTCAATGCTCACTTCTGTTTGGCCAGCTTGAAGAATGGCTTGGCCAGCACTGCGGCCAGCAGTTGTTTGACCGGGCTGAGTGCCGTCGGTTCCATTTTGTCCGAGTCGCAATGATCCAGTGAGAGCTAAATCACCTGTGGCTGAAAAACTGGCAACGGGAGTGGCTTGTTCATTGATAAATTCAAAATTATTTTGTCTGACAATGGTTTGATCAGAATTTGGATCCTGATCAAGAGAGGCGAGTTGTACCTTAATACTTTCGTCAGGATTTTCGGCACTAATTAAATTGGTCAAAAGAGTGTCTTTGACTTTCAGTTTGTCTTCAACTTCCAAAACGCCAGCAACTTTGAGATCACCAGTAATACTGACAAAACCCCGCCCATCTAATTGCATGAGGCCTGCCATCAGAGATAATTTGCCTTGACCAGCTGGCTGAATGGAGAAAGTAAAGTCTGCGTCGTCAGCTAATTGTGGCTGATAACTAATGAAATCCTTGCCGATGATGGTGTCTTCGCCAAGCATGAGACTTTGACCCAGTTTAAGAGAGTTGCTAATTAGAGCATTGCCATTGACCTCAAAGTATTGATTGATGAAAGCAGTGTCGGCAATTAGATCTAAGCTTCCATCACTTTGAGCTAGCTCTTCAAGATCAGTGAGTGCAGCGGCGCTGGCCTGGTAATTGGTGTTAAATTCTGCTTGAAGTTGTTGAATGTATTCTTCAGTTTGTTTGCTGTTTTCACCAAAAAGTGTAGCAATGAGACTAGGTTCTTGCAGTGTTTCGTTGATTTTATCGCTTAGTCTCTCTTCTAAGCCACTAATAACATTGGCCTTAATACTTTGTGCCTCAATATTTTCAGCATAAAGCGTGCCACTGACGGTCGCATTTTCTAAATTGGCCAATTTAGACTCGAGATAGTCCATGCGAGCAGAATTAACTTCTAGATGTTCAGCTATTACATTGTCAGCGGTTAAACTGCCAGCCACAGAAGCATCTTCTGCCATTAATTGACCCAGACGACTGGTTCCAGCCACTTCTAATTCTCCGCTGAATGAAGCATTTCCTTCACTATCGAAGCTAATCACTGTTTCTTGATCCTGATTTTGAATCATTAATTTACCCAAAGCACTGCTGGCGGAAGAATCTTGATTAGCGCCAAGTTGTAGGGCAATATCTTGTGCCTTGATTTCCAAAGTTTCTTCGTTGGGGGCTTGAATTTCTGCAACTTCTAATTGACCAACTTGCAATTTGCCGATGATTGCTTGGGCGACTGCTAGGGCAGAATCTAAAGCTTCTCCCGTACTAGTGTTGATCACTTGCCAGCCAGCTTGAATTTTATAGTTTACTAGCTGAGCTATTTCAGTTAAGCCAGTCAAAGCTTGTTGAGCAAATGATGGAGTAGCCATGACATCGCTCACAATAGCTAGTACGCGATCGGTTTCGCCACCTGGACTCCAATTTTCAAAAGAACGACCCAGACTGAGTTCACCGACTTTGGCTTTGCGAGCTAAACCGGGTTGGGCGGCGGCCGTTAGGTAATCACCTTTTTTAATTGGTTCACTGTCTGGAGAAATTTTCACTGGCACACGTCCGTCTAAGGCTAGAAGACGACGATTGTCGGCTTTAATACCCAGAGCTGTGCCAGCTTGAGTAGAAATTACCCCCAGCAACATGGGATCATTGTTTTCTCGGCTTTTACGTAAAATTGGTACGCCAAATTCATCCATTTCGCCAGTAATTGCCACCACGTCTCCTGGTCCAATTTCAGCGTCATTGACAGTGTACCATTCAGCCAAGTCAGCTCCGAAAACAATGGCTTCAAGACGCAATTCTTGTTCTTCGCCAGTGTAATTGTAAACGCGTACCTTATTGGTATCGGTTTGTTCAATTTTATAGCCATTTTGATAAGTGAAGCTAATATTGTCGATGGCCGGCTGATAAGCAGGATTAGTGGTGCTAAAAATTACTCGATATTGGAAATAGTTGTTTGGTGTCGAGGTAATTTTTGTACCCGAAGTCGAAATAAGTTTTTCAGCTCGGAAATTATCGATGTAGAAAGTGTTGCTGGTTGAAGTGAGGTTGGTGATTCTGAGTTTAGTAACAGCATCGCGAGCTGAGGCAGAAATATCGGATAAATCCCAATAAACTTTTTGCCAAGTGTTAGCGACATCGATGACGATGTCTTCAGTTTGTTCGGTGGCGGCTGCTTCACCCAAACCAACGCGAAGTGTGGTACCAACTTGAGAGGCTCGAACCCAAAAAGTGAGATAGTCATAGCTGGAAAGATCGGCCGCAATGATGCTGGCATTGGCATAACCGCCATTGACCGAGGAGGTGATTTTGGCTGAATTAGTGGCCTCAGATTCGTCTTCATCTTCAAAATAATCGACATTGCGAGTTACATCGCCTTCAGCTACGGTGGCATTGGTGCCCGACCAATCAGTGTGAGTGTTAGCATCTTGTAAGCTTAGATAATTGGTGCTGGCAGTAAATGGCTTCCAGGTTTCCCAAGTACCATCAGTGGGATTAGTGCTTGAGCCAGAACGGGTTTGTAATCGCACTTTGCCGTAAGGAGTGGGGGCGCTATCGAAAGTGAGCAAACCATAACTAGTGGCATTGGGCGTGCTGATAACAGGAGAGTGATAGAGGCCGTAGGAGTAGTAACCAGTGGCCGTAGCATTATATGAAGGAGAAGTGGTTCCAGAAACAGTATTTCCATAATATACAGCGATTCGGCCTGCGCCTCCATTGCCACCACTATTGGATGCACTATCAGTGGCTCCGGTTCCACCAGTAGCAGTAATAAGATTGGTCCCCATGGTTGCATTATTAGCCCAAATTTTTATTGATCCTCCTGCACCGCCGCCGCCTTTTCCTCCGGCTGAAGAACTTCCATCACCATCAACACCGTTCGCGCCTTTGCTCTCAATTTTTCCACTAACAGTTAAATTATTTGCAGCTATTACAACGATGCCGCCACCTGCCCCGCCAGCGCCGCCCCAAACATCTGCGCCGCCACTACTATGACCAGCTCCGCCAGCGCCGCCGCCAGAGCCAAAATATAGCTTGTTTAAGCCAGCGTCGCCATAAGTGCCACCCGCACCACCACCACCAGCGGCAAGATTGGTAGAACTATAAGCTCCGCCATTGCCATTTTGTGAACCACTAGCTGCCTGACCATTACCGACAGAGCTGATGCTGCTATATCCATAATCACCCTCCGTGCCATAACCGGCACCGGCACCACCACCACCGTAGTAAGTTGTTGTGCCATCTGCATCTCGATTACCACCTGCTCCGCCTGCACCACCATTACTACTACCAGTGCCAACAGTGGTTGGATTATTTGAAGCACCACCACCACCGCCACAAACACCATTTGTAGCTGCCTGAGATTGATCGCCATTACCGCCTGCACCTCCACCTTCAACAGCACAGTAGGATTCTCCGCCATAATTGGTAGCATTATCACCGCGAACTGGATTGGTGCCACCAAGATAGCCTTTTGAATTAGCATGGATTGATCCAATCCCATAATTACCAACGGTCACCGATTCTGAAGTTCGGAAAAATAAAATGCCTCCACGATAACTGCTTTGACTCCATCCAGAAACGGTAAGCGTTCCAGAAGCTGTTACTGTTAAGTTGCGATAATTTGGCACTCTTTGCAAAACCACATGCTGATTAGTGGCGCCAGTGCCGATATTAGTGTCGTCAGTGGCGCCATTACCATAGTATTTGGTTTTGGCAGTGGTAAAGCCAATGGTATTGGAATTAATCGAAGCCACTCTCAAGGTTTCATAATTACCAGTGTTGCCGTAGGCAGTCGAAGTGCCCTGAACATTGATTAGAAGTACTTCGTCGCCTATGTTAAAACAGCCAGATGAATAATTTGCAACGGTTGCATTGTTAGCAGTCAATCCAGTAACAGAAAAATTGGCAGCGTCAGCACAAGAACGGCCACTGGGTGAGGGAACAGTCGAATCGAGTAAAACTGTGCCACTGATTGTTGCATCGCCATCAGCGCCAGTCCCCACGTCAATTGCAGGATTTAATTTAACCCCAGTTAAATGAGTGCCAGTACGAATGATTCCAGAAGCACTGGCCTCGTTAAATTCATTTTCCAAGGACTGCTTAACCGTGGTTGAAACCGATTCGGTGGTGCGCCATAAGCCAGAAATTTTATCTTTGACCCAAGCAATAATGCTGAGATCGTTGGTATTTTGGCCATGATTGATTTCTAAGTAATTAGCATTAGCAATCACTCCGTCGGCTGAATAACGAGTCATGTCAACAGCGATGCGTTGCAAAGCGCCGTTGTATAAATAAAGCGCATCATCATCGGAGTCATAATAGACGGTGCCTAAAGCACTAGAGCTAGAGCTAGCAATTGGATTGAAGATCAGATTGTTGCCGACATTAATATTGCCACTAACAGTGGCGTCACCGCCAATATCGGCGCTGCCGCCGATGTTGGCGTTGCCGGCAATCTTCAAACTCAAGTCTTCAGCGGCT
>CAZWWE010000001.1:318906-320694 GCA_964637295.1 uncultured Pseudomonadales bacterium
GCTGCCGCCGATGTTGGCGTTGCCGGCAATCTTCAAACTCAAGTCTTCAGCGGCTAAATCAAGGAAATAATTTTTATTAGAATGATCATAGAATTTTTCTGCTTTGACTGAGCCAGAAACAGTCAGTTTTTCGTCTGGATTATTGAGACCAATGCCAATGTTGCCACCATTATCTAGCACCAATTGATTGCTTACATTGTCAACATTAATCACAAGATCGCCGTTGGAGTTCATTTGAAAATCACTGTAGATTGAGGCATCGGTTTGAGTCAGTCTTAGTTGTGGATTGCTTCCGTCAACAATTTCCATTTTGCGCGCTGGTAAATTAGTGCCAATTCCCACACTGCCGGCATTTGTGATCACAAATTTAGTTTGAGCAGCAGCAGAGGCGGTAAATAAATCGCCTGTTCCACTTTGATCAATCATTAAGCTGGCTAGATTAGTGTTTCCAGAAAAACTAGCGACAGCAACGTCAGGATTTAAGGCTCTAACATCTAAAGTAGCAAGCGGAGTAGCAGTGCCCAAGCCAATACGATTATTGCTTGCGCTTAAATAAAGTAAATTACTGCCAATGTTCCAAGCATTTGTTCCCAAAGTAGTGGCTAGAGTGCTTCCAGAAAAATTGAAATTAGTATCATTGTCAGTACCAAAGTAGAGGGGGCCGTTATCTGCTAAATAAAGTCCGCTGATTTTATTGGCTCCACCACTCGTAGGATTGCCAAGCGGTTTATTGTCTAAGGTGTAGACATAAGTAGTGCCATCAACCCAAAGACTGTCGGCGGTACCACTGTCTAGCAAATCAATCGCGCTAGTACCATTATAGAAATTGAGATTGGTGCCATTCCACCATAAATCACCCGTACTAGGGGCACTCAAATTGACTCCGGCAGAAGGAGCTAAATTAAGCTGAGCTCTACTGGTGGTGTTGGCAGCGATGGCTAAAGAAGTGGCGGGATTAGTGACGCCAATGCCAATTTTGCCAGTTACTAAGAGATTGGCGGCTCCGCCACTCATGTTGCTGTCGATCATCATAGTATTGGCAGCGCTGCGTCTCAAGAAAACATCTCTGGTGCTGCTGCCAGGGCCAATACCCAAGGTCCCATCATTATAGAAAACGCCGCGTGAGTAATCTTCCGCAGCGCTGCCGACAGTGAAGGCGCGACCATTAGATGAATTAGTAGGAATAGTGCCCAAGATTTCAAAAACTTCATTATTGGTTAAACTTGAACCATCTACAGAAAAGCCAGGAGCAGTATCTCCTGAAGTGACGATTTTCAATTTTCTGTCAGGATTGGTGGTGCCGATGCCGACGTTGCCTTCAAAAATAGCTGTGTTTGCAGCTACAGTCCCAGTTGCGGAATAGTTTGATCCAAAAGCAAAGCCACCAGAGTCCGATATGCGCAATTTTCTTCCGTTTTTAATAAAGAAACTCAAATCAGCCCCACTTATGTCACTGTTTTTAATTGCCGCATCGTATGTAGTAGTGCCAGTTCTGCCAAAATTTAGAGTTGCGCCTGATGACTGTTCGATTCGAGCATTACCATCAGAAATTTGCAATCGGTATGTTGGACTCGTCGTCCCAATTCCCACATTCCCAGTATTAATAAAAGAATTCTCTCCACTAGTACCAGCTAAATGTACTAAAGCAGAAGCAGTAGCTGTCGCACCAAGATTAAGAGAATCACTAATAGCAAGTGGACTCAAAGCACCACTATTCCTTTGCCAATAATTAGTTCCTAGACTACTAGCATTAGCCCAAGACAAACCTGTCCCAGTGCTAGTTAGAAC
>CAZWWE010000002.1:0-191905 GCA_964637295.1 uncultured Pseudomonadales bacterium
AAGTTCGCCACCCTGTTTTAGAGCATTGCCTAGAGTTAAATAAACGGCTTCATCTCCCTACCCGTAAGGTTCAAAAAAATTTGGTAGACGCAAGATAATAATTAAAACGAGCAACAAAAGCAACAAGGTTTGTCGGTCTAGAAAACGATCGATTTTTTTGAAAAAAGAAATCAGTTGCATATCTTAGCATTTTAGCTTGTTTGTTCTCATAAAAGCAAGTTAAACGTTAATGATTACTTTGGCTTTGCGCTATTTAAATTTTCTCAGTGACCTTGTACTCCATGTATTTACCAAGCATAAGTCTGGTGTGAGCATCAATGCCTGGTAAAGCGGAAAAGAAAAAACCAATTACGGGGAGAAGCATGAATTCTAAAGGTTGCAATAAATAAGAAAAAATATTTCTTTTTTTTGCTTGGCGTGGTCGATTACTACTGTCAATCAAAAAAATGGTTAACATCGAAATTAAGGATAAGGTCAACAAAGTAGAAGTTACTTGGGGCAAAGTTTTGCCAATAATAGTGCGAGTGAACTGATCATTTAAGAGTGGTGGGAGCATGGCTGAAACGGTCACCGCAAACCAATTGACCGGCCATAAAAAATGATCTTCGATTACTTTAAAAACGCGAATGGTTTTATCCCAAAAAGGAATGCCCTCAGTTAGAACATATTGTCTGATCACGTAGGCGTCATCACTCACTCCCCAAGCCCAGCGTTTGATTTGTTCATATTGGTTGTGCATGGTTTTCCAAAAACCATTGGATTCTACTGCGTCGGCATAGATGGGCAAGAAAATTGGTTCAACTTCGAAATCGCCTTTTTTGGCAAAATAGGATTTAAAAAATAAGCGATAGTCTTCCGGAATGACGTCGGTATCCCAATAGCCAATTTCTTCCACGTGCTTGAGAGTGGTGGAATAAGTGGAAAAATTAATTAAGCGATCACGACGTGACAAAATATAAATTTGTGTCACAGATTGAATGGCCGCAAGAACACGAATAGGGGCCGGTACTTTCCAAATGTTGTTATAAAAACTAATGCCACCTTGCCAACTGCGATTGTAAGGTTTGTCGCTGGTCAAAAATAAATAGGTGAGATGAGAAAAATAGTGAGGATGAAAAATGGCATCCGCATCTTCACTAGTAATAGTAATGTTTTCGATGGGTATGCCAGCTTGGTCTACGAGAAGTTTTTTGGCGGCCTTGGCGCCATAGCAAGTGTTTGAAGATTTGCCTTTAATTTCCCCGACAATGTCAGGATGTTTACTCACCCATAAATGACCAAATTGCTTAGCAAACTTTTTTTGTAGGACAGCAGCTTTATCATCAACTATTTTGCCTTCTCTCTCTTCAAAAGAAAGCATGATGTGTAAATTTTTATTTGGAAAAGTTTGTTTACTTAAACCAGTTAGGGTTCTTTCTAAAGTGGAAATTGGTTCTTGATAAGTAGGAATGACAATAATGTGATGAATTTGGCTATATTTATTTGGGAAAAGCTTTTTTAGTTCTGGTAGATAATCGTATTTGCTGAAAGCTCTGATTTTAAAATGAGAAATAGTGGCGAAAAAAGTGAGTGCCAAAGATCGGTATAACCAATAAACGGCAAAAATAATGACATAATAAGCCACTACTTGTGGAATTACTAAAGAACCCCAAATTGGAAATAAAATCAAAAACCAAGAAAAAAGGCCTGGAATAATTTCCAAAGCTCGTTTAGTGCGAATTGGATGGCGACGAAAATATTTTTTGACCATTTTATTTTATTATTATAACTTATTTCTCTAGTTTAAATGCGCGGAGAGAATTTTGATAAATTTTTGCTAAGTCAGCTCCTAATTGGATTTGTATAAATTTAGCTGTTTGGCCAATCATATGTGGTTCACAAATTTGTCCACGATGAGGTTCGGGAGCAAGATAAGGCGAATCTGTCTCTAAAAGAATTTTTGTCGGATCAGTTTTTTGTACTAAGGAGAAAATTTCTCTAATTTGATCTGCTTTTTTGAAAGTGATATTGCCAGCAAAACCGAAATAACTTTGTTTCATCGTGAGGGCTTTTTTGATATAGGCTAATGGGCCAGAGACACAGTGAAAAATTAGAGGGTTCTTAAATTGCCAATATTGTTCAATCAGCTCTAGAGTGGCAAAGTAAGCTGCTTCTCTTTGATCTCGCACGTGCAAAACTAAAGGTAAATCTAATTGATTAGCAAGTTTAATTTGGGCAATAAAGAGTTCTTGTTGTTTGGCTTTAATTTGTTGTGTTTCGTCATCACTTTTAGCTGCTAAATAGAAATAATCTAAGCCAGTTTCGCCGATGGCCACAACTTTTTTACTTTGGGTGAGTTGGGCCAACTTATCAATAGCTATTGCAACTTCATCAATCTGATCAATTTCTTCTGGATGAATACCAACGGCAGCGTAAAGATCCTGTTCTTGTTCAGCAATCTCAATAGCTTTTTGGCTATAATTCAAGCTAGGTCCTACAATAATACTTTTTTTAACACCACGCGCTTGGGCTTTTTGCCAATGTTGCTGCCAATTTTGCTTGAGAATTAAATCTTGATCTTTGATTTTGAAATGAGAAGCTTGACCACTATACAGTGGCTCCAAGTTGTAATGGCAATGAGTGTCAATAATTGGCATTAACTTAATCTTGGAAAAAGACCTTTACTAAAAGCTTTCACTTGACCACTAAAGTGGCTTCTAATTTGCTTGGCAGTTGTTGGCATGAATGGGATTAATAATGTCGCTATTTGCTCGATTTTCTGGCAAGCTTCTTGCAAAACTACTGCTTTTTCTTTTTCTGGCAATTTCCATGGAGCTTGAATGGCTAAAAATTTATCTAAAGAATTGACTAAATTATCAATATATTTTAAAGCCTCACTAAGCTCATAGTTTTCCATTAATTGATTAAATTTCTCATCGATAGAAATTTTTTCCTCAGTCATTACTAAATTAATTTGCTCAGCCATTTTTGCTACTCTGGAACAAAGATTGCCGATGCCATTGGCCAAATTGGCGTTATAAAGGATATTTAATTTTTCAAAGCTGACGTCACTATCCTCACCAAAAGTTCCCAGGCTGATCAATAAGTAGCGAGTGGCCTCTAAGCCGTAACGATCAATCATCTCTTTCGGACTAATCACATTACCGAGAGATTTACTCATTTTCTGACCATTAACGCCAATAAAACCGTTAATGAGAATTTGCTTAGAATTTGGCAATTGAGCTGACAAGAGCATGGCTTGCCACATGGCTGCCTGTTGGCGCAAATTATCTTTACCAGCTAGTTGCACTCCTGGCCAGAAATTACGAAAACGCTCTTGATTTTGAGGCCAATCCAAAGTGGAAATATAATTAACTAAAGCATCAAACCAAACGTACATAACATGCTCTTCGTCTCCAGGAACAGGAATGCCCCAAGGCATATTTTTCTTGAGGCGAGAAATACTAAAATCTTCTAGCCCGGCTTGCACAAAAGCCTTAATTTCCTTAAAGCGAGTGGCTGGCTTGACAAACTCGGGATTACTTTCATAAAATGTCAGCAACTTTTCATTGTATTTGCTAAAACGGAAGAAATAATTCTCTTCTGCTCTTAACTCTAATTCTTGATTGGGATGAAGTGGACAACGACCATCGACTAGTTCACTTTCAGTTTTGGCCAACTCACAACCCACGCAATATTTAACTTGATATTTGGCCTTATAAATGTCGCCATTTTGCTCACAAAGGCGCCAAAATTCTTGAGCGGCCGCAATATGTTTTTGGTCGGTAGTACGAATAAAATTAGTGAAACTTAAATTTAATAATTCTTTTAATTGTAAAAACTTATCAGCCCATAAATCACAGTATTCCTGTGGATTAACATTTAACTGTTGGGCTTTTTCATAAATTTTTTGACCATGTTCATCTGTGCCAGTGTTGAAAACGACTTCTTTTTTGAGGATTTCTTTTTGATAACGAGCGATGACATCAGCCTCAATAATTTCCAAAGCGAAACCGATGTGAGGAGCAGCATTCACATAGGGCAAAGTAGTGGTGATATAGAACTGATGATCTTGCATGATTATTGATGATTATAGAAAATTCAAGGCAGAAAAGCCAGTGGGCTATTTTTGTTTGGGTTTAATAATTTTTTCTAGCCAAATCAAGAGCAGAAAGCTGAAAATCAACAAAGCAATAATTAAAACATTGGACCAGTTAAATAACAAATGATTGATTTTGCAATAAAGTAGCAAATTGATGCTAAAAGCGATCGATAAGCCAATTTTTTTGTTTAAAAATAAAAAGGTAAAGAGAAAAAAATTGGCTAAAAATAAAAGCAAAAAAAATGGTAAATAACTGTTGGTGAAAATAAAATTTTGAATTTGATGGGGATAAATTTTACTTAATAATAAATAAAGTAAAAAATAAGTTAGAAGAGCAATAAAAAAACAATGAACAAAGTGCAGGTATTTTTGGAAATAAGGCTCTTTTTTGGATTTTAATCTAGATCTGGCTTGGCTCTTCTCCATGATTCTAGTATACTAATTTTATATGAATACGACTACTCTGTTGCTTTTATCGCTTTTTTTACTTGCTGTTTTGGCCAGTTTTTATTTTTTACTCAAAAAACTCTTAGAAGAAAAAATCGGCAAACAATCTAGTGAGCAGTTAGAAGACATGGTGCACAAAGTTTTTGGCATAGCCTCCAATGAAATTGCCATTCAAAGCAAGGGTATTTTACAAGGTGAGAAAGATTTAATTAAAAATGATTTAGCTAATAAGCAGATGGCGATTGAGAAGATGATTAAAGATTTGCGCCAAGAAATGGGCGAACAACAAAAAGAAATTCGTTCAATTGAAAAAGAACAAATTGATAAAATTAGTGGCGTCAAAACTGCTGTCGAAGAGCATCGTCAATTAACCAAAGAATTAAAAGTTTCTACGGAGCAATTAGCCAAAGTTTTATCTAATAATCAGACTCGTGGTGCCTGGGGAGAGCGTATTATTGAAGATTTGCTGCAGGCTAATGGTTTACAAGAAGGCATTCATTATTTGCGTCAATCTAAGCTAGGTGATTCGAGCATGAAACCAGACATCACTTTACTTCTGCCTGACCATCGCAATGTGCCTGTCGATGTGAAATTTCCTTATCAAGAAGTGCAAAAAATGTCGCTGACCGATGATCAGGGTGAAAAACAAAGTCATATTCAGCAATTTAAGAGAGATCTAAGAACTAAAGTCGATAAAGTGGCAGCTTATATTTCTCCTGAGAATGATACTTTGGATTATGCAATTATGTTTGTGCCTAATGAGGCTTTATTTTCTTTTATTAATCAAAAATTTCCAGATGTAATTGATGAAGCTTTGACCAAGAAAGTGATTGTTTGTTCACCTTTCAGCTTTTTAATTGTGGCGCGTACGGTGATGGAGAGCTATCGCAACTTTATGGTCGGTAAAAAAATTAAAGAAGTGATTAAACATATTGATGCCTTTGCCACCGAATGGCTCAAATTTGATGAGGAGTTTGGTAAGTTTGGACGTAGTATTGAAGCTTTACAGAAGAATTATGAAACGCTCTCGACTACTCGCAAAAGACAAATGGAAAAGAAAATCGCCAAGATCGAACAATATCGTGGCAGTTCTGCAGAGTTGCTTGAAGAAGGCGAAAAAACGAAGTTGCTAGAGGGATAGGGAATTTAGCAATCTTAAAAAGATGAAGCAGACTAAATATGTTTGAACTTTCCAATCAGCCTTCAAAAGAAGCATTAACTAATCAATTTTGTATTACTCCAATAGATGATGGTTATTCTATTGTGGCACCACGCGCTGAATTAGCATCAGATGAAAAACCACTTGAATTTCAAGTTACCTTAGAGAAAGCAATTACACCTATTGAAAAAGGTGGAACAATTGCAAATATAATCATTGATTATGAAAGCGATAAACTTAAATCCATGCTTAACCAGGCAGGAAAATTGAGGAAATTACCAGAATCAGAAAGACCGCGAAAATTATTAGATTTATTAAGACTAAATATGGCTTTTGCTTACGATGATGCCGTTGAGCAATTATCCAAAGTCAATTCTGATTTAAGCGAGTGGATTGCAAAAAATACAGGAATTAAGTCGGATGGAGCAGAACAGTTAAGCTTATCTGAAATTGTTGATTCTGGTTATGGCGTATGTCGTCATTTATCTGTAATTTATCTAACACTAGCCAAAGAAGCGGGTTTGAATGGAGCATATTTAACAATCTCTAGAACTGACAATGAAAAATACGATCTTAGAAACATTATTCGACCTGATACGGGCAAACCATTATTTAGAATGATAGCTGTAGGACAATCAGTAAATGGACATGCTTGGATAGAACTTAGATTGAGTGACAATAGTTGGATCCCGGTTGATCCATCAACCAACCTAGTGGGTGACACAGATGAAGGCCTCGCAATATTTAGAGAAGCAAACTATCGAGCTTTGCCGATTTTTTCGTTTGACATAGAAGGATTGCCGACAGACGTGCGACACCAAGGAATCGTCGATTTATCATTTCTTCCGGGTGAATCGATTCATACAGGAGTTATTGAAATCAACAGCCAAGCAAGAACTAAGCCATTACGATTTAGTTTTGACCTAAAAAACAAAATTAAACTAGAGGATGATGAGGAATGGTCTGAACCAACTCAATATGACGGGCCATTAAATTTTCAAATTAAATCTAGAAGGTCATTTTCTTCAATGAACGTCAAAGTGATTAATGTTCAAGCTATAAAATAGACCATATTTCATGGTTTTTAAATTTATCAGTATTTACTTCACTATGTTTTTTGCGAAAAAGTTCAAGTCTTTTTGAATGGCTTCATTCCAATTTGGTTGTAAATTATGATTAGCACCTGGGTATTTATAAAAATCAATTTCAATTGATAATTTTTTGTCTTCCGTACTGCCATCAGTAGCACGACGTTCATTTTCCAAATCAACTTTAGCTAGGAATTCTTCTGTCCAAGTAACTAGAGCAGAATCATCATTGGTACCGTGTTGGATTTGAATTGGTCCATGAAGTTGGTCTAAGTGTTGGCTAATAGAAAAGTCAAAAACGTCATAATCTTCTTCAAAAAGAGCTAAATATTTGCGCGTTGCTTTGCCCTCATCCTCATACTCATCGCTAAAATACAAAATAGAATAAGGGAAAGGTGCTAAAACTGGCGCCCAAAGAGTAGTGGGCAAATTACTATTCATGGCTTCTAAGACTGAGATGGCGATTTGTCCGCCATTACTGTGCCCCCAAATACCAATTTTATCTGGATCAAGAGTGATTTTTTGAAGAGGAAAATTTTCGAGTGCGCTTAGATCTATTTCTGGAAAAGTTTGTACAGTTTTAATCAAATCAATGGCATTGACTGTTTTAATAAATCTAGCCTCCCAAGTATCAATTGGTTCATCATCGCTTTCGCCAAAGCCTAAAAAATCTGGAGCCAAAGTTAGGTAATTATTAGTAGCAAAAACCGCAGCAGCGTTCTTGGTGCCCATGCCAGAATAATAATTCTCTATTGGAGCATAACCCCGAAACATAATAATAACTGGTTTTTTAATGGATTCTCTGGAATTTTCATCAATTTTTAAATTGAACGCTCCAGAAATATTTTTACCTTGACTCTCATATTTGAAAAGCAAGACATAAACACCAGTTTTTTTATCTTCATTGAGAATTTTTTCAACCTTTATGGCTTGTTTAGCTATAAATTCTTTTTGACGAAGATTCTTAAAGGAATATTGTAAGAGCGGAAGTGGTTTTTCTGTTTTTATTTGTTTAGTAATGTTCTCTACAAAAGGAGCTGGTTCATTTTTTAGATAAAAATAAGCAACGACAAAAGATAAACAACTGGCAATGATTAGTAATAAACAGATAAAAAGGAAATTTTTGATTTTCACTAAGCTCAAGTATAACAGCTTTGCCAAATTGTTCAAAAATTAACCCTTGCACAAATACCAGATGAGATTAAAATAATCAATCATGTTAGTAAGTAAAAATTATCTCCACTTCTTTTTGACCATTTTGCGCAAGGACATGGTGGGGTAGTTTTGTTACATTAAAATAAAAAATATAAAAACAAACCCCGCCTTAAAAAGCGGGTTTTTTTGTATTTAGAGATCTTTAACATCAACCAAGGGTGACTTTAGTTTTTAAACTAAAATGAAATTTTGAAAATTAAGGTAACCCTTTGTGGCTAGAGCAAGGCGCTCTAGTTTCGAAGGGATTTTTTTGAAAAGCCCCGTGAAAGCGGGGCGAGGAGGAAAAATGGCAAAAAAAAAGAAAGGCCCCCGCTGCCCCCATTGCGGGGGGCAGCACTCGGCCGGGGCTTGCCCCGGCCTTAAAGAAAAAAGAGAGGCCGCCCGAAAGGGCGGCTCCTCCTCCTAAAACAAACCTCCGACCCCTGCGCAGGGGTCGGAGGTAAATCTTTTTATTTTTCAGTTATAATATCCTTTATCTATGCAAAGAACTCTGATTATCGATTCACTTCAACAAATTGGCCAAACAGTGCGACTCTGTGGTTGGGTGGATAGTAAACGTGATCATGGTAAAGTAACTTTTGTTGATTTAAGAGACAGAACTGGCAAGATTCAGGCAGTAGGCATTGGTGGTAAATTAAGTGATTTAAGTACCGAGTCAGTAGTAGAAATTACTGGTCAAATCAATGCTCGCGGCGAAAAAATGGTCAATCCAAATTTACCGACTGGTTCCATCGAAATTTTTGTCGAAGCATACAAAATTCTTAATAAAGCCAATGAATTGCCAATTTTAGTTGAGGGAGATGGTCTAGATATTAATGAAGAAATGCGTCTTAAATATCGCTACTTGGATTTGCGTCGTGAGCGCATGCAAAAAATTATTCGTTTGCGCTCTAAGTTTTATCAGGCACTGCGCGAACAGTTAGAGAAAAAAGATTTTGTCGAAGTCGAAACTCCCATGCTTACTAAATCTACCAAGGAAGGTGCACGCGATTTCATCGTGCCTTCTCGCTTTAACCCTGGTAAGTTTTATGCTCTCCCTCAAAGCCCACAACAATACAAGCAACTATTAATGACTGCTGGTGTTGAAAATTATTATCAGTTTGCCCGTTGTATTCGTGATGAAGATTTGCGCGCTGATAGAGGTTTTGAATTTACTCAACTAGATTTAGAAATGAGCTTTGTAACCCAAAAAGAGGTGATGAAAAATGTCGAAGAAATGGTTAAAAATGCGGTTAAAAAAGTGGGTGGCAAACTCAAAGACGAAAGTTTTCCAGTGATTGCTTATGAAGATGCAATGGCTAAATATGGGGCAGATAAATTTGATTTAAGAACGGAAGATGAAAAAAAAGCTGGTGTTTTAGCTTTTGCTTGGGTCATCAATTTCCCTTTTTTCAAAAAAGTTGATAAAAAAGACATCGCTGAAGTCCGAGACGGTAAAAGTGGTTGGACTTTCACTCACAATCCCTTTTCTAGTCCCATTCCAGAGTGCTTAGAAGATCATAAAAATGGTAAAAATATTGGCAAAATTATCACTGCTCAGTATGATTTGGTCTGCAATGGTTACGAGGCTGGTGGTGGGAGTATTAGAGCTCATGATCCTGAGGTTTTGAAAAAAACTTTTGAAATTATGGGTTATAGTGAAGAAGAAATTCAAGCTAGTGTCGGCCATATGTTAGAGGCCTTTAAGTTGGGAACTCCTCCACACGGTGGTATTGCGCTTGGGTTAGATCGTTTAGTGATGCTTTTGGCCAATGAGAGTTCCATTAAGGAAACCATTGCTTTTCCGATGACTTCCTCTGGTAAAACCGCCATTATGGATGCCCCCAGTGAAGTTTCAAAAGAGCAATTAAAAGAGTTAGCTATTTCAATCACTCCTAATTTAGCTACAATGAAAGAGTGAAAAGAACATCTTTTTTCTTGCTGTTAGTGCTTGTTTTTTCCTTGTTGATATTGATTTATTTGCAGTTTTTTTATCCTCAGAAAACTATCCAAAAATATCAAGTTGAGCTTTATAAACTGGATAATGTTCCGGTTTTGAAGAGCAAAGAATTTTATTTAGATGATTTAAATTTAAGTGCCAGTGCGGTTTACGCGCTTGATTTAACTTCGATGACGGTGCTTTATGAAAAAAACAGTCAGCAAGTTTTATATCCGGCTTCCACTAGTAAAATGATGACAGCTTTAGTGGCTTTAGACATTTTTGATTTAGACAAAGAATTGCTGGTTAGTAAAGAAGCAACGGTGTCTGGCAACAAGCTTGCTTTAAAAGAAGGAAGCTTAATTAAAGTTCAAGATTTATTAGCGGCTTTATTAATTTTTTCTGCTAACGATAGCGCTTATGTTTTGGCTAATAATGATCCTTTGGGGGCGACGCATTTTATTGAGCAGATGAATCAAAGGGCCAAAATTCTGGGTTTAGAACAAACTCATTTTGCTAATCCCGCTGGTTTAGATGAGCCTGATCAAAAAAGTACAGCGCGAGATCTAACTTTGTTGGCCAAAGAACTCTTGCAACATCCGCAATTAAAACAGATGGTAGCAACGCCGTACCAGCGTATTAGTGGCCAAAATTGGACTTATGATTTATATAACAGCAATCAGTTACTAGGCCAAATTCAAGGTGTGACTGGAGTTAAAACTGGTACCACGCAACTGGCCGGTGAGGTATTGGTGACTTTAATCGAAAGAGATGGTCATCAAATTTTAATTACTTTGATGAACAGTCAGGATCGTTATCGAGATACTAGTCAATTAATTGCTTGGATCTTAAATAATTACGAGTGGAAAAACCTTGATTAAAACAGTTAGAATAAGCTTATGCCAACCGCCACCCATAACACCGGTCCAAATTTAACCAATGTGAATTACTTCGGCCGATTGTTTGTCAAATATGGCCTTGTTTTTCTAGTTTTTTTAATGGTAGGCAGAATTTTACTGAATGCTTTTGTCAATTATTGGCAAGCGACTCATCCTGCTCCACCACCCCCACCCACAGTTGGTTTTGGTATTTTGCCAAGCTTAAGCTTTCCAATTCAAGAAGAGGCTGAGAGTGCTTTGACTTATGATTTAGAAATGCCTTATGGTTTACAAGAACACGCTGATCGTGCCAAAGTGTTTCTGGTTACTAGATCGAATGCTAATTTATTAGCAGATGAAAAAGTGAAAAAAATGGCGGCTGTTTATGGTTTTGCTGCTACACCAGAAAATATTACTGAAGAAATTTATCGTTTTACTAAAAACACTCCCTTGGAAATGGGTCTAGAAATTAATTCTACAGATTTTACTTTTTCATTACAAAGCAATTTTTTAGCAAGACCAGACTTACTGACCAGCGGCGCTCAGTTACCCGAAGAATTTGAAGCAATTGAGCGAGTGAAGAAATTTCTCAGTTCAGCAGATTTATTGGGGACCGACATAGCCACTGCTTCAGGTACAGTGACTTTTTTGAAGTCTGTTGGCGGCGAATTGAAACCAGCCTATGCTCTTGCTGAGGCCAATTTTTTGCAAATTGACTTAAATCGCAATGCGATTGACCAACTTTACACCGTTTATACCGATCAAGGTAAAAAAGGGATTATTTCTGCCAAAATGACGGCTGCTTTTTCTGGTAATAATTCGATCGTGGAAATGGATTATGCTTATCGACAAGTTGATTATTTCAATTTTGAAACTTATCCACTGCGAACTCTGAAATCTGCCTGGAATTTACTTCAAGCAGGCGATGCTTATGTTTTTAATCCTGAAAAAGTGAAAAACGTGACCATTCGAGCTACGGAGTTGGCTTATTACGATAGCACTTATGAACAAAAATATTTGCAGCCGATTTATGTTTTCAAAGGAGATAATAATTTTATGGCCTTTGTGCCAGCAGTGAGTGCTAATTATTTAAGTCGTAATTAATTGCAATTAACTACAATTGCTTGTAAGTGGTTTTAATTAGTCAAATGACCATTTAGTAAGGTGATAAAATAGAGACCATGACAAATCAGATTCGTACTCGTATGGCTCCTAGTCCAACTGGAGAGATGCACGTGGGTAGCATGGCTACTTTGCTCAAAAATTATGCCTTTGCCAAAAAGCATGGTGGGCAGTTTATTTTGCGCATCGAAGACACAGACAAAACAAGAGAAGTGCCGGGTGGAGTAGCAGCCATTCAAGATATTATTAGACGCTATGGTTTGGATTGGGACGAAGGGCCAGGAAAAGAAGGTGATTGCGGTCCCTATATTCAATCAGCTAGATTGGATATTTATAAGAGAGAGGTCCAAAAATTAATTGATAATGATCGAGCTTATTATTGTTTTTGTTCCAAAGAGCGATTGGCGGAAGTCAAAGAACAGCAATTGGCTAGTCGACAAGCGCCTCATTATGATCGCCACTGTCGCAATCTTAGCCAAGAAGAAGTAGGGCAAAGGCTGGCTAAGGGTGAAGAATACGTTATTCGGCTCAAAGTTCCAGAAAACCAAGAAATCACTTTCACTGATTTACTAAGAGGAAAGATTACTTTTAATTCAAATTTAATTGATGATCAAGTTTTGCTCAAATCTGATGGTTATCCCACCTATCATTTGGCAGTGGTGATTGATGATCATTTGATGCGGATCAGTCACGTGCTACGCGGTGAAGAGTGGATTTCTTCAACCCCCAAACATGTTTTACTTTATCAGGCTTTTGCTTGGGATGTGCCAATTTTTGCCCACATACCAGTCTTTTTAAACCCAGATGGTAAGGGTAAAATGAGTAAAAGGAAGGGCATGGTTTCGGCCGCTTCTTTTTTGGATCGTGGTTATTTGCCTGAAGCAATGCTTAATTTTTTCATGATTTTAGGTTGGGCCAAAAAAGATCAACAAGAGATTATTAGTTTGCAAGAGTATATCCAGGAATTTGAACCCAGTGATTTAAGTAGCAACAGTGTGGCTTTTGATATTAAAAAGTTAGATTGGCTGAATGGCGTCTATATTCGTAAATTGAGTCAAGCACAATTAAAAGAAAAAATTTTGCCTTTTGTACCAGCCGATTTTCCTCAAGATAAACTCGAGCAAGTTTTACCATTAATTCATGAGCGCTTGGTAACTTTGGCAGATTTTTCAGCCCTGACAAAGTTTTTTTACTCAAAGATTGACTATCCTCTTGATTTACTAATGAAAAAGGCGAATTCAACTGATTTGGTGCGAGACCAATTATCTCAAAGCCTTGTCTTAATTGAGGCTTTAGAGCCATGGACAGTGCAAAACTTAGAAGATGTTATTAGAAACTTACAAGAGAAAAATGATTGGCATCGTGGCCAATATTTTATGATGTTGCGTATTGCCACGACTGGAGAAAAAGCTACTCCGCCACTTTTTGAGACAATGATTGTTTTAGGAAAAGATTTAGTGATTAATCGTTTAAAAGAAGCATTGAAAAAATTGAACTAAAAATATGACTGCCCGAGATAAATCACAACAACTTCTAGCCGGTCTTGCCATGGCAGGGCAGGTTGCTTTTAATCAACCCATGATCGCTACATCAAATAGCACAGGCAATCAAGTTGTAGATGAAAAATCGCGCCAAGTGGCTTTAGATATTTTGCAACAAGAGCATCAAGAAATCATGGCGAAACTAAGCGCTTATGTCAATGCTCCAGCAGGTCATTTAGAAAGGGAAACCGAACTATATCTAGAGCAACAGCTTTCAGAAATGCTTGGTTTTAAAGTCCGAGCAGAGCTTGATGGTCATCGACTTAATCACAGCATTGGCGTTATGGGCGCCGAACAGCATTTGCTTCGTTTTCCTGGAGATCAATTAGCAGAACATGATGCTTATAGAGAAGCTGGTATAGCTCCCAAACGTGGTGCTTTTGGTTGGTTTACAGAAAATGGCCAATTAACTCCAGACTCAATTTTAAAAGAAAAATACTACGTAGCAGTACAATTAATGTATTTACCAAACTGGAATCAAGATCATCAAGAACTTAAGCCTTGGTATAAATTTCGCAAGATGATCGTGATTAATCCAGCAGAGCAAACAGCGGTTGTGGCAGTTGTGGCTGATGCGGGGCCAGCGATGTGGGTCAAAAAACAATTCGGTGGTTCTCCAGAAGTGATCCGTGAGGGTAAAATTTGGAGCCCTAAAAGCAAGGGTAAGGTTCTCTTATTTTTTGTAGACGACAATGAAAATCAAATTCCACTTGGGCCAATTTCTTTGGAACTTAATTCCACAAAATTAATTGCTAATTCTTTAGGCACGGATCAAAAAAACTATGATTAAAACCAATCTTTTCGTGGGCTCACGTTATCTGGTTGATCGCAAAAAAATTAAAGCCACAGTAGAAAAAATCTTAAGTGAACATCGTCTCGATAATGTGCAAGTTGATGTTTCTATCGTTGGCGCACGAAGAATTACTAGCTTAAACGAAAAACACTTGGGTCACCAAGGACCGACTGATGTTTTGTCTTTTCCACAACATGACAAAGGTCAATTGCAAGATGTTCCCTTGCCGGCAGAGGCGCTGATTCACTTGGGAGATATTGTAATTAGTTTTCCAGAGGCAGTAAAAACTGCAAAAAAATTTGGCAAAATGGTTGATCAACAAATTTGCTTTTATTTAGAACACGCTTTATTGCATTTACTTGGTTATCATCATGATGATCATTAGAATTTGTTGATAAATATTTTTAAATCACTTGATTAAGTCTAGCCGGTCTTTGAAGATTAATTGTTGAAAACAAACTCCATAGTAATAATTTTTTTTCTGGTGGTATTTTTAGCATAATTTTTGCAATGCAAGCTTCATTTACTTCTGTCATAATTTCTACTGAGTTTAATAAATTTTTTCCCCTTTTAAACAACATGTTGGTAAAAAACCAACTCCACCCTGCTTTTTCACAAAGTTCTATGAATTGTTCCAAACTTAAAGATGTACTTAATTTTTCCAGGGACCTATCTAAAGAAGCTGAATGCCACTTGGATGCTTCTCCGATATCTAAAACTTGTTCAAAGCTTAAAGATGTGCTTAATTTATCCAAAGCTTTACTAAAAACTCTCAAGTCCCAATTAACATTTTTGCCGATCTGTAAAACTTGCTCAAAGCTTAAAGATGTGCTTAATTTATCCAAAATCCTATCAATAGTTCTTGAGTCCCAATTAGCATTTTTGCCGATCTGTAAAACTTGCTCAAAGCTTAAAGGGGCATTTACATTTAATCTACGAAGAGCTTTTTCCAGAAAGCTGTAATTCCAATGATACTTTTGTGATAAATCAAAAACTAGTTCAAAATTTGAATAGTCGGCCAAATGATTTAGAGCTGCATAGGTGACAATAGGTTGCCACTTAAATTTTTTACCCAGTTCTACTAATTGTTCAAAATTCAAGGGATTTTCTAATTTTTCTAAAGCATTCACGATAGTATTTGCATTCCAATGATACTTTTGTGCAATTTCTAAAATTTGTTTAAAGCTTAAAAAGCTGGCTAAGTGATTCAGAGCTGCACAAGTGACATCAGATTGCCACTTAAATTTTTTACCCAGTTCTACTAATTGTTCAAAATTCAAGGGATTTTCTAATTTTTCTAAAGCATTCACGATAGTATTTGCATTCCAATGATACTTTTGTGCAATTTCTAAAATTTGTTTAAAGCTTAAAAAGCTGGCTAAGTGACTCAGAGCTGCACAAGTGACATCAGATTGCCACTTAGTGTTTTCACCAATTTCTAGGACCTGATCTAAGCTTAAAGATGTGTCTAATTTATTTAGGGCTTTATAAATTATTCCCCAATGCCATTCAGTTTTTTTACCCAGATTCACAATTTCTTCAAAACTAATGCTGTCAACCAGATGTTCTAAAGAAGCAAGAGTAACACTAATGTTCCAATCAAATCTTTCTGAAAATTCTAGAACCTGCTTTAAGCTCAAAGGATTTTTTAATTTGTGCAGAGTGATAAAAATAACGTCCCAGTCCCAAGCAGTTATATTGCCTAGCTCCACCACTTGCTCCAAGTTTAAAGAGTTATTTAATTTATTCAAAACAGAGATCATAACTCGATAATTCCATTTTTTCTTTTTAATAAGCATTAAAACTTGCTCATAACTTAAATCACCAATAAAGTTGTTTAAGGCCGTACAAGTGGTGTCAGTATCCCATTCAGCTTTTTCGCAAAATTCTATAAGCTGATTAAAATCGATTAATTCTGTTATTTTTGTCAATCGTAGTTGCCAAAAACTTGGCAATTCTAACAATTCAGCAGCCAGGAGGTTAAAATCTGCTTTTTCATCAATTTTTAATAGGATTTCAATAAATTGAACTAAATCATATTGTTGATCAAAAAAAGGTACACTCAAATTAAAAGTCGCATGATTATTTTCGTCAATGGCATAACCAGTTAAGTTAAATCTCAACTCAACAGTATCAACAATTTTTCTAGCTCCTCGAACAGAATTTATGTCTGGACCTAGAATTTTATGAAAAGTTTCTAAATTTTTGTAATCAGGATCATCAAGGTGAATGTGTAGACTAGCACCCTTGAATTGAGTCATTTTTGCCCAGTACCAAAACTCAAAAAGCTGTTTCTTGTAATGTCCGTCAAAATGTAATTTTTCAACACTTCTTCTAAACTCTGGCATTGTAAGGCCGCCATCCAAGCCTAGATCGAAGCCATTTAAGCTAGCGTATGCAATCAATGGCACTCCTTCAATTTCGATCCCAACTCTAGGTTGACCTTCATCACTCATCTGATCTGGATTTAGTTGATAGTTTAACTCATATTTAAGTGGATGATGGAAACTAGCTGAATCTAAGATTCTTAAAAAAACAGAGCTCGCATTATTATTATTCATGTCAAAATGAGCAATAAAATCAAAAACATTTTGTAGATATTTTGCTTGAGTAGTGCTTAATTTTAAAGTCGCTAAAAACTCAATTTTTTGCGCAATCTTTTCAAGTAATAACGGATTATCCATTTTAAAAATGGACGATCGATACATATAAGCCTCACTGATAATGGATAAATAATGGCTAAATTTGGATAAATGTTGTAATTGCTCAGTTAAATTTGCATTAACAAACATAATTGCTTCAATATTTTTTTCCAGGATTTGGTAAAAGGTTTCAAGAGAGCTTTCTGTTGTTGAACTCTGAGTAAAATCAAGCTGAGCTGGCTTTACAAAAGATATGTCAGGCAATAAACAGTCGGCAATACTTTGTTTATCTATTCCCTGAAGAAGAAGTTTTCTTTCTTCAGCTTCGCGAACATATTTTAAAGGCGATTGCAAGAGAATTTTGCTTTCTTTTGTTAGAATTGGAAGCTTGCTTCTTGCATTGAGAATTTGTTGTTTAATTTCCTTAATGGGTGATGGTAAATGACAATCTTGAAATTGTTGATCAAAATAATTCCACGGGTCAGTTAAATAAAAGATTAATTCTTGATAGTGATCATGATCTTTTTCTCGAACAGATGAAAGTTGTGACGCTTCTTCTGTAGAAGGAATTAAAATTTGAACAGGCTTTTCTTCTGGAGTATAAATTTTTGGCTTACTTAATCTTAAAACAGTCAAAGAACTAGTGTTTCCCCTTGGCACAGCCAGTCCATTAACATCAATTTCAAATTCTGGTGGTATTTGTGGAGTGGTAATCTCTTTTGGTGGAGCTAATATCTCGCTCGCGTTTTCATTTTGAGTCATATGATCTCGCTAGATAGTTTAAACCAAATTGAAAATAAGGAAAAGCGTGTGTTAAACTCTAGCTATGGCTTGGTATCGTTTATATCGTCCCAAAAGAATTCAAGAATTAAGTATCACTTCAGTGCGGGAAGCACTGGAGCGAATGATGCAAAATGGCAAAATCCCGCAAGCTTTATTATTTGCCGGCCCCAAAGGCACCGGGAAAACTTCTGCCTCTAGAATTCTTGGAGCAATGCTTAATGATTCGGCCAATGCTGATTTGATAGATCATTTATTTTTTCACAAATCTGCCCCGCAAAAAATGATTTTTCAAGAACCAGATGTAAGTAGTGCTTTTGCTCAAAGAGTTTATGAAGGCCACTCCTTTGTGGTACAGGAGCTTGATGCTGCTTCCAATCGTCGCATTGATGACATTCGTTTATTGCGCGAAAAAATCAATTTACCGCCAGCTGAAGGCAAGATGATGGTTTACATTTTAGATGAGGTGCACATGTTGACCACAGAAGCTTTCAATGCCTTGCTAAAAATTTTAGAAGAACCACCCTCGCACGTGGTTTTTATTTTAGCCACCACTGAACTTCACAAAATTCCTGCCACCATTGTTTCTCGTTGCAGTGTAATTAATTTTAGAAAAGCTAACTTAGATGAAATTAAGCAAGCTTTGAAGCGAGTGCTGGAAGCGGAAAAAATTAAGTTTAATGATGATGATTTGACAAAAATCGCCTTGCGAGCCGATGGCAGTTTGCGCGATGGAGTAAAAATTTTAGAAATGGCTTGTCAAAATGGCAGACTTGAGCTTGCCTTAATTAAAGATTTGCTTGCCAGTGACAATGAGAATCACATCAGAAATTTATTAGATTCAGTCATGCAAAAAAATGAGCAAGCCCTAGCTTCAATTTTCGCAGAATTGCGTAACAATAATTACAACCAAAGAGATTTTTACAAAGATTTATTCGAATTTTTACATAAAGATTTATTGCTAAATTTAGCTGTGATCAAAGGCACAGCCTGCTACGCCTTAAAAGTCGATCAATTTTTTCTCAAAGAGCTTTTAACAATTGATCTTTATCAGGAAACACCAATTGCTTTTTTAGTTTTAGAATTGAAGTTTTTGGAGATTATTGAACGGTCTAAAAAAACCGGAGGCGAAGATCCTGCTTCGGCAAATATAAGCAAAACTTCGCCGAAACCAATTTCACAAAAAACAATTCCATCTCTCACCAAGCAAGCAGTAGCGGATGAAAATAAAAAAAAAATTCAAAAACCAGAAATTGAGTTAGAACCAAATATTGTCTGGCAAAAATTAATTCAATTTTTTGCTCCCAATAATTTTTCTTTATTAACTTTGCTTAAATCCTGCAAATTGAATAATTTAAGCGCAGGTATTGCTCAAGTTTTCGTTTATTATGCTTTTCACAAAGAACAGCTGGAACAACGCAAAAATTTAGATTTACTAAGGCAAGCAACTCGAGAATTATTGGGGACTGAGCTTCAATTTAATTTTGTTTTACAAGAAGCAGTTAAGCCAGCTGAGTTTGCAGCTAGTGAAACTGACTTGCTGCTTGCAGCCAAGAATTCTTTGTTATAATCAATACAATCTTTATTCTTTAACATCAGACAGAATTAGATTAAAGAATAAAGATTAATTGAATTACAAAGTATTAATTTGAAGAAGGAAAACATATATGGCAGGAAATTTTATGAGTCAACTTGGAGACTTAAATAAATTGCGCAAACAAGCTAAACAAATGCAACAAGAATTAGCAAGTGAAGAAATTGTTGTGGAACGCGGTGACATCGTAGTGAAAATTACCGGCGGTCAAGAAGTCAAAGATGTAGCTGTACAAGGTATTCACAGTGAAGAATTAGTGAAAGCCTTAAATGAAGCCATTAAAAAATCTCAAGAAGTGGCGGCTAAAAAGCTCCAAAGCATGACTGGTGGCTTGGGTTCGCTGCTGGGTAAATAAAATTTTCATGCAAATTTTTATTGCCAGTTCGAATTTGGGGAAAATTAAAGAGATTCGGGCCATTTTGCAAAATAAAGATTTGCATTTATTAAGTGTTTTAGATGTGGCAAAATTAGCTCAATTGCAGATCAAGATTCCCAGCAATTTTGAAGTAGAAGAGTCTGGTCAAACTTTTCACGACAACGCTTTGCTCAAAGCTCAGGCCTACGCCGAATTGACCAACTTGGCCACGATTGCTGATGATTCTGGTTTAGAAGTAGAGGCTTTGGGTGGTTTTCCGTCAGTTAATTCTAATCGCTGGTTTGTCGGCAGTGATAGGGAACGCAACTTGGCTTTATTACAAAAAATGCAAGGCCAAAAAAATCGTCGAGCGAAGTTTTGCACTGTAATTTGTTTTTTTGACCCTCAAATTCATCAAGCTGAATTTTTTGAAGGAGAAGTGAAGGGTTCTCTTGCTCTTGAACCGAAAGGTGATCGATGTGCCGGCTTTGGCTACGATCCAATTTTTATTCCAGAAGGATCGACGCAAACTTTTGCGCAACTCGGAACAGATTTCAAAAACAGCATTTCTCATCGCCGCCAAGCTTTATTTAAGCTAAATCAATTCTTGGTTCAAGGTAAACGTCTTGCACGGCGCGAATGATCGCTACTCCTTCAGAAAGTGGTCTTTTGAATGCTTTGCGACCCATGATCAAGCCAGCACCGCCAGCTCTTTTATTAATAACTGCAGCTCTGACGGCTTCTTTTAAATCGTTTTGATAATTATCTGCTTGACTGATTTCACCGCCAGAATTCAATAAGCTAATTTTTCCAGCATAACAATTCATGACTTGCAGTCTTAACATATCAATAGGATTTTCGCTGCTTAAGTGCTCATACATGGCCTTGTTTTCTTTGCCAAATTTAAATTTTCGGAAAGCACCATCTGTCTCTGGCATTTTTTGTTTAATAATATCTGCCTCAATCGTCACCCCAAGGCGATTGGCATAAGCAGTGACATCTGCCGCATTCTCATAATTTATGTCTTTATCTTGCCAGGCAGGATTGCGAGGATAGCACCACAAAATTGTCGCCAAGCCCAGTTGATGAGCTTCATAAAAAGCTTGAGAAATTTCGACAATTTGGCGATTGGAGGCAGCAGAGCCAAAATAAATAGTGGCCCCAATGGCAACGGCGCCCATTTCGTAGGCTTGGCGAACTTGAGCAAATAAAATCTGATCCCACTTGTTTGGATAAGTCAATAATTCATTGTGATTAATTTTGACGATCAAAGGAATTTGTTCGGCATATTTTTTACTGATTAAGCCCAGCGCTCCTAAAGTTGAAGCAAGACCGCTACACTGTGCCTCTAGAGCAAGCTTGACAATATTTTCTGGATCAAAATAGCTGGGATTTTTGTAGAAAGAATAGGCGGCATTGTGTTCAATATCTTGATCAACTGGCAAAATGGACAAATAGCCTGTGTGCGCCAAGCGCCCATGGCCATAAAGTTTTTCTAGATTGCGCACAACTTTCTCGTTGCGATCAGAGTGAGTAAAAACTTGTTGCACATGGTCGCCCTTGGGAAATAAAATTAGTTCTTTTGGTAAAAATTTACACTGATGAGCTAATAAGTATTGGGCATCACTGGCTAATAATTCAACGATTTCTTGGTAAGTCATTTTTTGCTGTTTTTAATTTTTTTTGTTGCACTGACAACTGTGACATAAACGCTTCTTAATTCATAAAGCAAATATAAGCTGATCAATAAGCCGAGTAGCAAGCCAAAAATACCGCTCCCAAGAAAAATGACACTGAGCAAATTCATTAATAGTTCCAACATACTCAAAGCAAGCAACATGTACCAGCCTGCCGCTTGTCTATTTTTCAAGGGTTGATAGGCCATTAAAGAAATCAAGCCAGCTATAATTTGTAAGACTCCCAGAATGTAAAAATAAACGGTCGAGACGTGACCAAATAAAGCAAACACTTGATAAAAGCGATTAAATCCAAAAAGACTACGCAGTCCATTGCTAATAAGAAAGACTCCAGAGATTAACAATAAGTAAGGAGCAACTTTAGTCAAAACTTCAATGACTTTTTTAGGCAAATGGGGTGCATTGTCAAAAATTTTTAATAATTCGTTGTCAAATTTTTTTAAGATGGGGTGAGAGAAAATCTCAGTAATTTTTTGCATAAAATTATCTTAGCATAAATATGAAAAAGAATGCATCACGGAAGAATAGGCTTGTCTTGAATTATTTTTTTATCTAGTCAGGCTTTTTTGGTGACCCCACGCGGAATCGAACCGCGGTTGTCGGGATGAGAACCCGATGTCCTAACCGCTAGACGATAGGGCCATTTGGAATAAGCTGTTAAGCAAAGCTATTATACCAAATCAAAGCTTGATTTGTTTGAATTAAACAAACGCTACGCTTCGTGTCATTTGATGGCTAGATAATGGAAGTAATGTTAGTTAAATATTGTTATAGTTTTTTATTAGTACTTATATTAAACATCCTTTTTTCTAGTAAGACTCAGGCTTTTAGTTATCAATTTGTTTTAGCTGATAATCAAATTCAATTTGAGTATGAACGACTGACATCAATTTTTGAGCAGATCCATTTTTCACCCCAGGTTTACAAGGCCTTAGTTTTTGATTATCAACTTAGCAGTCAAGAAACAGTGCCAACTGATTTGCCACTTTTTATTGTTGCTTTTGATCGAGAAATTATTTTTTATGCCGATAGCGAAGCGCTCAATCGTGGTTTTTTACAAGCGGAAATCAACTTACAGAGTTTGTCTGCTGTTTATCCAGAGCAGTGGCCAGTTTTTTATCAAAATAAACATGTGAAAACTTTGGATTTAGAAATCAAAAACTTGCATTTTGCAAAGCAATTAAAAACAGTGGATAAATCAAGTGCCAGGCTTGATGACTTAAGTATTTTTAAGGAAGGTGACCATTCTGTAACAATAATTTTTACTGTCCATGAAACCCAACGTAATTTACATCAATATGAGCTTGTTTGTCTTGATCAAAAAGAGCAAGTCCTTGCTCAAATACCTCTGCAGCAAACAGATCATTATTTATGGGCCCCATATTCATTTGTGAAATTATTACCTAATCATCAGCAAGAATTAATTTTTCACGTCGAAGACTTGCCTTGCGCAGGTCAATTATACGTTTTACGAGATGATGGTTTGCAATCAGCTCCCACTGCGATTGTGCCGGTACAAAATTTATGAAAAAAATTACTCTTGACTGTTTTCAATCTGAGCTCGCTTGCCAAATTAGTTCTGAAGCACAATCTTTACAAATTAAAGATTTTTTAGATCAAAACCTTGCTGTGGAAATTTTCAATCACAGCGATCAGATTTGTCAATTAAGTTTTAGATTAGAAACACAAGATGAAAATTTTGATGTAAAGGAAATTCAAGCGACGGTTAGTGATCAAAAGCAACTTTTTTTTAATGATAATTTATCGCTTTTAGCAGCGCAGTCGCAGGCTTTAGGGACGATTGAGGCTCAGGCTGCGACCACTTATTTTTTGTCAATCGATTTGTTAAAAATGTTTCTTTTGATTGAAGATCACGCTTGGTCTTTTAATTTGCTTTTTGATTTCAACTGTCAAGAAACTGTCGATCCATCCTCGACGCTTAAAGCCTCGTCTGCTTCAAATGTTACAGTTACGACATCACCAATAATTGAGCCGAATGGTGCTGTTTTAGCAGCTGTTGACCAATCACAAGAAGAAAATAATATTAGCAAATTTTGGCAGCTCGACATTATTCAAGGCTTAATCGTATTTGGCTTGTTTGTGATCATTTTTTTTGTCATAATGAAACTCGTTCATGGCAAAAAAAAGAAACAAGCCTCGTCAAAAACGTTTTAATTTTTGGCAATGGTTTAAACCACAAGCTTCTAATCGCTATCGTTCTCAGTTGTTACATCCTCAATCATTAATGATTTTGTCATTTGTGCTGCTCGCATTTTTTGCTCTTTTCAATGCGGTTAGATTTTTTCCTAGTCTGGCAGACAAAGTTTTGGGAGTAGGAGTGAATATCACTATTGATGGTTTATTAGAAAAAACTAATCAAGAGCGTGAAAAAGTTGGCATGAAACCACTGGTGCTAAATGAGGCTCTTAACCAAGCTGCTTTAGCCAAAGCTCAAGATATGTTTAATGATCAATATTGGGCTCACACTGCTCCAGATGGTAAGCAAGCTTGGGATTTTATTAAAGAAGCAGGTTATGTTTATAAATACGCTGGAGAGAATTTGGCGAGAGATTTTAAAAATGATGAAGAAGTCGTGGCTGCCTGGATGGATTCTGTTTCGCACCGAGAAAACATTTTGAATGCAGAATTTACACAAATGGGTTTAGCAGTGGTCACCGAAAATCTCAAAGGTTTTGAAACCACTTTAGTGGTTCAAATGTTTGCCGTGCCTTCGGCAGTGGTTTTGCAAGGTGAGAATCAGGAAAAATTTCTTTTACCAAAAACCGCCGTACAACCAAAAGAGGAGCGGGTTTTAGCGGCTGAGCCCATGGTTGCCGGCAAGCAAATTCTTCATCCCAATTTAATTCTTTCTAAATTAAATTTAACTCGAAGCTTTTTTTTGCTTGTAGTTTTGTTGATTGTGCTCACCTTAATCTATGATTCTTTGATTGCTCATAATCAGAAATACCAACGTTTAGTGGGACAAAATTTTGCTCATGTTGCCTTGATGTTGACCGTGGCTTTTTTACTAGTTTTGTTTAAGGGAGGCTCAGTATTGCCATGAAAAGTTTTTTGAAAAAAAATAAAGTGGCCTATTTAATTTTATTTTTTTTATTGGGAGCCTTTGTGGTTTTATTTACCAAAGCTTGGCCCAATAAGGAACTGCAAAGATATATTGCAGCTATTTTTGGAATTGCTTATTTTTTTTGGGGCATTATTACTCATCTTAAAAGTAAAAAAATTAATCAAGAAATTGTTTTTGAGTATTTAGCGATTACTATGCTAGCAACACTAATTATTATTTTGATCACTTTATAACAAATGACTTGCTTTTAAAAAAAGAGCATGATAGTTTTGACTAATCTTAAAGAAAGGCTTTATGGAAAACAAAGAAATGAAGGGTATTATTTTAGCTGGCGGAGCGGGTACGCGTCTTTATCCTTTGACTAGGGTTACTAGCAAGCAACTTTTGCCAGTTTATAACAAACCGATGATTCATTATCCCCTAGAAACTTTAATTAAAGCAGGAATTAAAGATATTTTAATTGTGGTTGCTCCTGACCATGCTGGTGATTTTCTCAAATGTTTAGGCAGTGGCAAAGAGTACGGCTGTCACTTCACTTATGAAATTCAGGATAAGCCAGAAGGGATTGCTCAGGCTTTTTTAATTGGCGAAGATTTCATTGATCACCACAACGTGACTCTTATTTTAGGCGACAATCTTTACGAAGATGATTTTTCAGAAGCCATTCGAACTTTTCAGCAAGGTGGTCGTATTTTTGCCAAAAAAGTAGTTGATCCTCAACGTTTCGGGGTGGTGGAGTTCGATGAAAATCACCGAGCGATTTCCATTGAAGAAAAACCCAAAGTGCCAAAATCAGATTATTCAGTGACTGGTTTATATATCTATGACTCGACTGTGGTTGAAAAAGTCAAAAACTTGCCTTTTTCTAATCGCGGAGAATTAGAAATTACTGATGTTAACAATTTATATCTCAAAGAAGGGCAATTAGACGTTGCCTTCGTACAAGGTCGTTGGTTTGACACTGGTACTTTTGAATCAATGCACGAAGCAATTTGTTTTGCACGAGAGCGTCACCTAGCCAAAACTGCCGGCTCACTATAAAATGAGATTATGAAAAATTGCTTGCTTGGATTTTTGTTTTTTTTCTTGATTTCAGCTCCCATCAACGCAGAAGAACTAAACTCTAGTCCAGCCGCCAATGTTCAGGAAGATGTTCCTCAAGAAATCTTGAAAACGGATTTAATTTGGCAAAAGGCTAGATTAGATGAAGAAATTGTCAAATTGAAAGCAAGCTATCAAGCGCAGTTAGAAAATTATTTATATCAAGAAAAACTTTATCGCATTGCTTATGATCAGCACAAGCAATTGCAAACTTTAGTTTCTATTGAAGATTTAACCCAAAAAGCTAAAAATCTTGGCTTGATCCGCGATGAGGTCTTGATCAGTTATTTGGATTTATTAAGATTAAATTTAATTGCGACTGAGGGGATTGAATTGAGCCTAAAAAATCAACATTTAAATCAATTAGAAACAAACTTAGTTTTCTTAAAAGAGCATCATGAGCAGTTGCAAACTTTGAATGAGCGTGAGGCAGTTGCCGGGGCCTTGACCAATTTTAGTTTGCAAAACAAAAATTTAGCTTCGCAATGTCAAGAAGTTTTGGTGCTTTTGACCATTGGCAACTTACAAATGATTTATGACAAAGCTTTTGTTTTGAAGCAAGACATTGATCTTTTTTTGACTGATAAAGGCAATATGGATTTACCAGCTATTAGTCGTGCTAGTGATGAAACTAATCGTAGCTTAAATGCGGCCAAGCTCAAGCTCGACGATTTTTGGAGTAATACTCTGCGCCGCAGTCAAAGCAATGGTTATTTAGCCAATTTTTATGATGATTTGCCCAGAGTTTTGAATCCGATTTATGTTAATTTATCGCAATCAATTGCTTACTTAAATGAATTATTAAGTATTTAGTCATATGTTTAAACGCCAAGAAAATCAGCTCATCGACCAAACTAATTTTGTTGAGCAAGCGCCATTTTTAGAAAAGCAGTCAAGCGTGTTGTTTGATTGGCAAAATATTAAAAAAAATCGTAACTTATGGCCATTTATGATTTTGGCTTTTTGTTTAGTTTTGCTTGTTTTATTATTTGTGATCAAGATGGTTTTACAGAAAAATGTTCCCATCACTGAAGAAGTCAAAGAACAAAATGAAGTGAAAATCAGTGAGCCACTCAAAGTACGCGTTGAGGAATTAAAAACTGATTTAAAAGCCAATAATCCCACCAAACAAAACCTCCCTTTTCCTCAGGTTGATTTAGAATTTAATATCAATTAGAATGCTTTTAATTAGTTAATAATATTTTTTTCTATGCCAATTCATAAAAATTCCTATTTAGAAAAATTTGAAAAAGCTTTAATCTTTACTCAAAATGACTACGCGACTCTACGCACTGGTCGAGCCAGTGCGCAACTTTTAGACGGCGTTTTAGTAGAGGCATATGGAAGCAGAATGGCGATTAATGAAGTAGCTTCAATTTCTGCGCCAGATACACAATTGCTCATTGTTAAGCCTTGGGATAAAAATTTGTTGCCCAATCTGGAAAAAAGTATTCAATTGGCCCAGCTTAATTTGAATCCCATTATCGACGGCGATTTGATTAGAATTGCTGTGCCCAGCCTGACTGAAGAAAGAAGGCGAGAAATGGTTAAAGTTTTGCACCAAAAAGAAGAGGAAAGCAAAATTATGCTGCGTAGCATTCGGGCCGAAATTCGCAAAGAAATTGAAAAACAAAGTGGTTCAGCTGGAGTAAGTGAAGATGATATCAAGTCAGAAGTAGAAGAGTTGGATCAATTGGTCAAAGAGTACATGACTAAATTGGAAAATTTAACTAAGAGTAAAGAACAAGAGTTGTTGAGTTTATGACCGCATTAATTTTTATCGCTATTTTGTCTTTTTTAGTAATTATTCATGAAGCTGGTCACTTTTTAGTGGCTAAAAAAAATAAAATCAAAGTCAAAGAATTTGGTTTAGGTTATCCACCTCGCTTAGTACGGCTTTTTCGCCATAAAGAGACGATTTTTTCTCTCAACTTAATCCCTTTTGGCGGCTTCGTGCAATTGCTTGGTGAAAATGGCGAAGAAGAAGGCTCATCTCCAGATGATTCTTTTCATCACAAATCAGCCAAAGCAAGGCTAGCTGTGATTTTAGCTGGAGTACTAGTCAATTTTATTTTTGGCATTTTAGCTTTTGCGGTGGTTTTTTATCGATTAGGTATTCCAGAGCCGCTTTTTGAACAAAATAGAATTAGTCAAATACTTCCCAATTCTCCAGCAGCTCAAGCGGGTTTACAAATCAACACAAATATTTTGGCTTTCAAAGTCAACGAGCAATGGGTTGAAGTCAGAGCAATTAGTGAAATTCAAAATTTAGCCAATCAACACGCGGGCGAAACTCTTTCATTGAGAACAACTTTACCTTGTGAAAATGAGCGCTGTCCATTGGCTTATGAAGAAAAATCAATTTACATTCGTCAGCAAGCAGAAATTCCCGAAGGAGAAGGGGCGATGGGCATAGTTTTTACCGATGTGGTTTTTAAAAAATATCCATGGTACCTGATGCCTTTGATGACGATCGTGCATGCCTTCAAACAAGCTTTTGCTTTGGCTTACTTAATTTTACAATCTTTGTGGCAAATCATCATTGATTTGTTATCTGGCCGTGGCTTGCAACAAGAAGTCGCTGGTCCCATTGGTATCATTGATCAAGCTAACACTTATGGTTTCTTTAGAGGTGGTTTTTTGAATATTCTTAATTTTGCTGCTCTTTTATCTATCAATTTAGGCATTATGAATTTATTGCCCATCCCAGCTCTTGATGGAGGCAGAGCATTGTTGATTTTGCTAGAAAAAGTTTTTCAAAGGAAAAAAATTGAACAAATTGCTCATTATCTCAATTATTTTGGTTATGTTTCGCTACTTGTTTTAATGATACTTGTTTCCTTTAATGATATTAGAAATCTTTTTAAATAATTATGGCTAAATTTCGCAGTAAACAACAACGTATAAAAGCTAAACACCGTCGTCTTTCAAATCAAGCGCCGACAAATAGCTCTACGGTCAAAACAATTGTTAATCAAGCAGATCAGCGGTTTAAGTCCATTTTGGATTATGATTTAGCCTTAATTTTTAAGGATTTACGTAAAACCATCTTGGTCATGGGTTTTATTTTACTGGTTTTGTTAGCAATTACTTTAATATATACTTAAAAATTGATTTTAAACTCGAAATAATTAGAAAGGTCATTAATGCCAAAGAAAAATTTATTAATTGTCTTGCTTTTGTACGTAGCTAGTGCAGGAATTTCTTTTAGTCTTTTTTCTTATTTTGCTAAAAGTTCTTTAGCCACCAATTTAAACAATTCAAATAATCCTGATCAGGGTGAAACATTGTTAAGTAGCTTGTTAAATATTGCTCCTGGTGAAGCTAAGGATCAAGCTTGTCCATTAAATGGGGCTTACTACACTTTGACGGAAAAAACTGCTTGGGAGAAACGTCGTCCTTTGTTTGTGATGATTGAAAATACTCCTGACTCTCGTCCGCAGGCTGGTTTGAGTCGAGCTGATGTGGTTTTTGAAGCTGTAGCCGAGGGCGGAGTGACTCGTTTCGGAGCTTTATTTTATTGTGCTGCTCAGTACCAAGAATTAACTTTGGCGCCGATTCGTTCTGCTCGTACTTATTTTATTGATTGGGCTTCAGGTTTTAATTTACCCATGTATGTGCACGTCGGGGGAGCTAATGTGGCTGGACCAACTGATGCTTTGGGTCAAATAGAAAGCTATGGTTGGGAAGGTCAAAATGACATTAATCAATTTTCGGTGGGCTATCCTACTTTTGTGCGTAATTACAATCGTATTCCAGGTAAAGAAATTGCTACCGAACATACCATGGAGACGACCACTGAGGCTTTGTGGGCCGTTGCAAGTAAACGCAACTGGACCAATCTGACTCCAGAAAGAGTGGTGGCAAGAAGAACTGTGCCGGCAGCTAATTGGAATAGCGCTTACAAGGGCTGGGTTTACGAAAATGAAGCGGCTGCTCCTGGCGCAAACACTAAAATTGCCTACGATTTCTGGTCAGGCTACAACCAATATTCAGTTGAATGGAATTACGACGCTAGCCTCGATGCTTACAAGAGAAATAATGCCGGCGAAGCCTTTATGGATATTAACAATAATGAGCAAATTGCCAGCAAGAATGTGATAATTTTATTTGCTACCGAAAAAGGTCCGATTAACGAGAAGAAACACATGCTTTATGGAACCGTTGGGCGTGGTAAAGCCCTTATTTTCAAACATGGGCAAGCTCCAATCGAAGCCAATTGGGTTAAGGCAAATCGCGAAGCGGAATTGCAATTTGTAGATGTTCGTGGCAAGGACGTGGAATTAGCCAGAGGACAAGTGTGGATTTCAGTCTTAGCTACTGGTTCGACAGTTAATTATTAACATTAAATCAATTATGAAAAAACTTTTTAGTTTCTTTCTGGTTTTTTTATTAATAATCTCGTTCGGAGGGATAACTAAGGCAGCTACCAATAATTTAGCTGCCGATGCGCATTGTGATTCTGCTTGGTTTTATCAATTTAATTTTAATAATCAAAGCACGAAAATCGAACATTGTGGCCGAAATGATGACGGCACTCTCAATTATACATTTACTAACGATCGAGCCGGTAAACTTTCTGTTTATTATAAAACCGACATTGATACCAATCTAAAATTAAAGATCAATGATCAACAGTATACTAAGAAAGTTAAGGGTCATGATGTTTGGCGCACAGACCTATCTGTTAAAGTGGGTGATAAAATTGCTCTTTTGGCAGATATGGGCGACACTCCTTATTCTGGCTGGATTAGCCCAGATGGCAATGTTTGCAATGGTTTCGCTGGTGCTGGCGATTTAATTGTGACTTCCTTATACAATAAAATTAGCGCTGATCAGCTTAAGTTGATTTCTGCTCAATGTTGGGGTGATGGTTATGCTCACGAAAAATTGTTGAAAGAAAAACTAGAAAAGCCAATAGTGAAAATTAATTGTACTGGCTCAGATAAAGATTGTCATGATACCTTGATTGAGGACATGGATTTTAATGATGGGGCTTTTTTTCTGGCCGTAGATGAGCGCCTTGATCATCAAAGTTCATGCGATGCCTTAAATATTCTGAGTGGCAATAATAGCAAAATACCGGCTAAAGTAACTTTTGAAATCAAGGCTAGTGATAATTTGGGGGCAATTAAGCAATATCGTTTAATTTTTGGCGATGGTAAGCAAAGTGAAGGCAATAATCCAGTTGTTGAGCACACTTATGAAAGCTCTGGTAAATTTAATGTTTTAGCTCAAGTCAAAGATAGTCAAAATCAATGGATTAGTAGTGACCAATGTGAAGTGACAGCAACCATCAAATCAAGTGATTTAGAAAGCCATCGCAGCGATTGTTCCTATTTAACGATTGTGAGTGGTCAGAATCAAACTGCTCCGGCTTTAGTGAAATTTAAGGTAGCCGGCTTTGACAATAAAGGTGATATTCAAAGATACAAAATTGATTTTGGTGATGAGCAGCGAATAGAAGCCGGTCGAGGCAGTTTTGAACATTTATATGAAAAACCAGGTACATATAAAATTAAGGCTCAAGTTAAAGACTCCAAAGATAATTGGTTGAGTAGCGATGATTGTCAGCAAACTCTTTATGTCAGCACACAACCAATTACCAAGCAACCATCTACGGGTACACCGACTTGGATGTCTGTGGGCGGTCTTCTTGGAGGTGCTTTGGCTTTATTTTATCCTTTTGCCCAGAGTACAAAAAAGATGAATTTGTCTTTCAAAAAAGTTGCTCATCCAAAACGAAAGAAATAAAAAATGAAACGTTTTTTGCCCATCGTTTCTTTATTAGGGTTGCTTGCTTTTGTAATTTGGTTGATATTAGTGATTTTGCCTATTGTTTTTGTTGAGCTTAAATATCAAGCGCGGACGATTGTCAGAATAATCAATCCCAAGGCTTTGTTCGTGCCAGATTTTTCAGGCATGACGATCGTGGGCAATACTTCTAAAAACAAAGATTATGGCATTATTATTCCCAAGCTTGGCATAGATGAAAAGGTGGTTTTTAACGTTGATCCTAATGATGAGCAAGCTTATCGAGCGGCTTTGCAACAAGGCATTGCTCATGCTTCTAGTACGGCGCTTCCAGACAGTCAAGGCTTGGGTTATTATTTTGCCCATTCTTCAAACCCAGCCTTTAAAAAACAATATAACGCCATTTTTTATTTATTAAATAAATTAGAAGTAGATGATGAAATTTATATTTTTCATGAGCAAAAAAGATATCGTTACCTGGTGACTAGCAAAGAAATTAAAAATCCTGCAGATACGGCATTTCTATACAGTAGCTATCCTCAGGAAACAATTGTTTTGCAGACATGTTGGCCACCAGGCACCACTCGTGATAGATTGTTGATTTTTGCCCAAAGAAGATAAAAGCAAAGAGGAGCTTGGCTTTTGATGAATTTTTTGTTAAGATTGAAATTGAGTACAAATTGACTTCAATTAGGAGATCTTTATGGCTGATTTAAGCGACCTATTGGTTTCAAAAGTAAGAGTGAAAATGCTTACTTTATTTTTTGAGAAAACCACGGAAATGTTTTACGTGCGAGAAATAACTCGCTTGGTCAAAGAAGAAATTAACGCTGTGCGTCGCGAGTTGGACCGCATGTTGGAGTGTGGCTTACTCAAGAGTGAACAAAGAGCTAATCGTTTGTATTATTACCTCAATAAAAAATATTTATATTACCAAGAATTGCAAAGAATGATTGCTAAGACTAGTGGCCTAGGTAAAAAAATTCGCAAATATCGTCGCAAATTGGGTGATTTAAGCTATGTAGTTTTTACTGGAGCTTTTTTAAATCAAAACAAAGTGAACAAAGATGACCTAGATATTTTAGTAGTTGGAGAAGTGGTTTTGCCAGAATTAGAAGCACTGATCAAAACTCATGAAAAGGAATTTGGTCGAGAAATTAATTACGCAATTTTAGCGACAGAAGAATTTGAATTTCGCAAAGCCAGACGCGATCCCTTCATTATGGAAGCGATGTACGGAGTGAGAGCGATGGTGATTGGCGATGAATTAGAATTCTGTCATCGCGAATTACCAGTCATTTAGAAATTTGGAAATATGAAAAAGCAATCTTTAGCTAGGTCTTTATTTTTAATTTTTTTTCTAACGATAGCAGCAACCTTTATTGCTTTGCCTGATCAAATTGCTCAGTATCGCAAACCCAAAATTGATTTCTATTTTTGGGGTAAACATATTTACAAAGACTATCAGTTGCGCCAGGGACTAGACATTCAAGGAGGTATGCAAGTGATTTTGGGTACTGAAATGTCTGAAATTCCGGAAGAAGACCGAGCCACTGCGCTTGAAGCCACTCGTGAAATTATTGCCAAAAGAGTTGATCTATACGGCATTAGTGAGGCCTCAATTCAAACAGCCAAGGCCAATGGTCAAAATCGTTTGATTATTGAATTGCCTGGAGTTTCTGATCCGGCGCAAGCCTTGGAATTATTAGGTAAGACGGCTCAATTAGAGTTCAAATTGCAAAAACAATTAAGTGAAGCAGAAATGATTGAGGCAACTATGTCTCCCCAGCTTTTGCTCAATTCTTTTGTGTCAACTGGTTTAACTGGCAAGCAATTGAAAAGAGCGCAGGCACAACTGGATCCGCAAACTGCTAAGCCAATTATTGCTTTAGAAATGAATGAAGCTGGAAGAGAACTCTTTGCTCAAATTACCAAAGATCACGTTCAAGAAGTTTTGGCAATTTTTATTGATGAAGTGCCAATTATGACTCCAGTGATTGCTACCCCGATTTTAGATGGTAAGGCTGTGATTAATGGCGAATTTAGTATAGAAGAAGCTAAAAAACTAGCTATTCAATTGAATGCAGGAGCTTTGCCAGTCAATGTCAAAGTATTAGAACAAAAAACTATTGGTGCGAGTTTGGGTGATGAATCTATTGCTAAGAGCGTGCGAGCTGGCTTGATTGGTTTAGCCTTAGTGTTGTTATTTATGATTTTGTATTATGGCTGGTTGGGTTTGGTGGCGAGTGTGTCTTTGCTCATCTATGCTGTTTTAACCATTGCTTTGTATAAAATTCTTGGCGTTGTTTTAACTTTACCTGGAATTGCTGGCTTGATTCTAACGATTGGCATGGCTGTAGATTCGAATATTTTGATTTTTGAAAGAATGAAAGAAGAATTGCGTGCTCAGCAGCCTTATGCGCGAGCTATGGAACTAGGTTTTGGTCGAGCTTGGGACAGCATCAAAGATGCTAATTTGGCTTCTATTTTTACTGCCTTAGTTTTAATTAATCCTCTAAATTTTTCTTTTTTAAACACCAGCGGCATGGTTAAGGGTTTTGGCATTACTTTTTTAATTGGGACTTTGTTGAGCTTATTTACAGGCGTAGTGGTGAGTCGTTTATTGTTACGAGCTTGTTTACCCATTTTTATTAAATTGCGTCAAAAAAATGAGGAAAAATAATCATGAACCTAATGAAATTTAAAAAACTATATTTTGCCATTTCGCTGTGCTTTTTAATTCCTGGTTTGATCTCTTTATTGCTTTTTGGTTTGAAACCCGCCATTGATTTCACTGGTGGCTCTTTACTTGAATTGCATTTTCTAGATTCAAATCATGAAGTTTTGCAGGAAAGTAGCTTCAAGACAACCTTAACAGCATTTTATGAAGCCGATGTTGTCCAACAATCTGGAGAACAGCAAATGTTGCTTAAGGGTAAAGAAATTGATAATCAACAAAAAGATGATTTGGTTAAAAATTTGAGTGAAAAATATGGTCAAATTAAAGTTTTGCGCTTTGAAACTGTTGGACCTGTTTTGGGAGCAGAATTATTGCGAAAAACTTTATTGGCGGTTTTGTTAGTTGCTGGAATTATTACCTTTTATGTTTGGAAACAATTCGACGAACTAAAATATGGACTTTGCGCTGTTTTAGCGATGCTACACGATTCTTTAATTTTGATAGGTGCTTTTAGTTTATTGGGTCATTTTTTACAAGTAGAAGTAGACGTGCTTTTTGTGACGGCTTTACTGACCACTTTATCCTTTTCGGTTCACGACACCATTGTAGTTTATGATCGTATTCGCGAACTGAAGCGCAAACACCCTCGTAGCAGTTTAGAAGAAATTGCTAACGCCGCTGTTTTAGAAACCTTGAGTAGATCAATTAATAATTCAATGACAATCATTATCATGCTTTTAAGCTTGGTAATTTTGGGGGGAGAAAGTATTCGTTGGTTTGGCATTGCTCTTTTAATTGGAGCAATCACAGGAACTTATTCGAGCACCTTCACTGCCGTGCCTTTATTATTGGTGGTCGATCAAAAAAAATTAATCAAGTAATTTTTTGGCTTCGATTAGCAGTTGAGTTTTAGAATTAAGATCTGGATTTTCTAAAACTTTTTCGAGTAATTTGTTTAAAATTTTTCCTAAAACTGGTCCAGGTTGCAAATTCAATTCTTCCATCAGAACATGGCCATCGATAGCAAGATCATGTAAATCCATCGGTTGATTGAGTTGCTCGATAATGCGTTGTTTCATTTCTTCTAAACGCCAACTAGTTTTTTTGGCTCCGCTGCCCAAACGATCTCCTTCTCTGAGATCAAGTAAGTCATCAATATTTTCAAAACCCACTCGTTTGATAAAACGGCGAATGGAAGCGTCTGAATGATTTTCTTGATAATGAAACATGTGATATCTAACCAAGATAAAAATTCTTTGTACGTCTTTTTTGGATAATTTCAAACGATTGGCGATTTTGCTAGCCATTCTTGAGCCCAAAACTTCGTGATTGTAAAAAGTAATTTCTTGATTTTCTTCTTTATAAGCTGGCGGCTTACCAATGTCATGAATTAAGGTGGCTAGACGGACAATTGGGTCTTTTGAAGGGCAATAGTGCAAGGCATCTAAACTATGCGTCCAAACATCGGTGGTGTGATGACCTCGTTGCTGCATCTCAACTCCAGCATAAAGCTCAGGAATAATATGTTGTAGTAATGCGGCTTGATCCAACATTTCTACTCCTTTACGGGGATCGTCACTTGCTAAAATTTTTAGAAATTCATCTCTGATTCTCTCAAAACTCACGAATTTTAATAAATGATGGTGAAATTTAATCGCAAAATAGGTTTCGGTGGCAATGTCCATTTTTAATTGCACGGCCAAGCGAACAGCTCTTAGCATGCGCAAAGCATCTTCAGTAAATCTTTGATCTGGATTGCCAACGGTGCGCACAATTTTTTTTTGAATATCTTTTTGTCCCTGATAAAGATCAATTAGTTGAGTGTCTGCTGTTTCAATCAGATAAGTACTTTGTAGCACTTTGTTTTGAAAGATAACATCCAGTACTTGTGGATTAATTGCTAAAGCCAGCGCATTAATCGTAAAATCTCTTCTTGAAAGGTCTGTCTCGATATTTTGTCCATAGCTGATGGTTTCTGGGCGACGATGATCTAAATATTGGCCGTCACTACGAAAAGTAGTGATTTCAAAAGGAGGAAAATATTGATTTGTGTTGGAGACAGCTTCTGTCTGTTTAGGTAGTTTGTCTTGAAGAGAAAAATGAATTTTTGTGGCTTTTTTTAAATCAATAATTTTAGTTTCATTTGTTTTTTCTTCAAGAGAAAGCTGAGCGAGGTTGATTGTTGGCAACTGATGTTTTTCTGCAATCAATTCAAGTAGGTTTTGATGAGCAATGCTGACCGTGCCAAATTGATTTTCATAAAAACTTTTTGCTAAAATTTTTTGTATAGTTTCAGGAGTGGCTGCACTAGTAAAATCGTAGTCTTTGATATTTTGTGGTGCAGCCCCCATGATTAAATCACGTACTGCGCCGCCTACTAAGAAACCAGGAAAACCATGCTGATTAAGTAGATGTAGAATATATAAAACTTCAAATGGTAAATTTACCCTCATGGCTTTATTATAAGGCTAAATATTATGAAATGGCATATTCAATCACCAGAACCAATTAAAAATTTAGCTGCTTTGGAAACTGTGCTTTTGCAAAATCGAGGGATAGAAAACACAGCAGAATTTTTTAACGGTGTTTCTCCTTTTGCCATCGAGCTTTCTACTTTGGGTATTAAAAAAAAGACCATTGAGCAAATTAAAAAAAGACTAAAGCAGGCTAAAAAATTACAAGAAAAAATTGTGATTTTTGGAGACTATGACGCTGATGGAATTTGTGCCACTGCGGTCTTGTGGCAAAGCTTGCACGCTAGTGGTTATCAGGTTTTACCTTTTATTCCTAATCGATTAAAACATGGTTATGGCTTGTCGATAAAAGCCTTACAAGAACTATTATCGCAGCATCCAGACACTAATTTAATTATCACGGTTGATAATGGCATCGTAGCTCATCAAGCCTTAAATTTTTTAGCAAGCAAAAAAATTGAGGTAATTATCAGTGATCATCATCAAAGCGATGAACAAACGCCAGCTGCCTTGGCGGTTTTTCATTCGACTTTAGTTTGTGGTTGTGCAGTAGCTTGGTTTTTAGCTAGAGAAGTAAGCGAGTCAAGCCAAAAAGCTCTATTAACTGACTTATTGGCTTTAGTAGCCATTGCCACTGTGACTGATTTAATGCCTTTACTAGCGATTAATCGATCTTTGTTGATGTCTGGCTTGATTCAATTAAAAACTAATCGAAATTTAGGTTTACAAAAACTACTGCAACAGGTCAAAATTGATCCGGCTAAAATTGATAGCTACGCACTTGGTTTTCAAATTGGTCCACGCTTAAATGCCATGGGACGTTTGGCAGATAGCATGGATGCTTTGCGGCTTTTGTGTACCACCAATGCACAAAAAGCTCAACAACTAAGTAATTTATTGCAAGATACCAATGAAAATCGTCAAACTTTAACCGCTGACTTGGTCAAAGAAGCAGAAGAATTGGTCTTAAAAGAAACTGAGCAAAACTTAATTTTTTTGAGTTCAGCAAAATATCATGAAGGAATTATTGGTTTAATTGCTGGTAAATTGACAGAAAAATTTTCCAAGCCCAGCATCGTCGTGAGTGAAGGCGAGGAAATCGCCAAAGCCTCTGCTCGCTCTTTGGCAGATTTTAATATTACGGAATTTATTCGTTTTTTCAAAACAGATTTATTAGAGATGGGCGGTCATCCTTTGGCAGCGGGCTTTGCTTTGGAGAGTAAAAAAATTAAAACCTTAAAAAAAGCCATGCAAGCTCGAGCGCAGCAGCTTCTAGCTGATCAAAATTTAGAAAAAACTTTAGAAATTGAAGCAGAATTGCATGCAAGCTTGCTTCAAATTGAAACTGCTCAGCTGCTTGCGCGTTTTGCCCCTTTTGGTCTGAGCAATCCCAAGCCCATCTTTGTTTTGAAAAAAGCTTTGCTGAAAAATTATCGTTTATTTGGTAAAAATCAAGAGCATTTGCGATTGTCGATTACTTTGACTGATGATCAAAAAGAATATGTAGTTTTATATTGGCGAGGAGCGATTGCTTGCTCAGATTTTAAAATTGGTCAATTTTATGACTTAGCGTTTCATTTGGATCTTAATTACTATCGCGATCAAGAGCAAGTGCAGTTAATTTTGCAAGATTATGCCCTAGTTCAATAACTTTACCATCAATAACTTTGAAACCATTAAAAAACCGAGCTCGTTTAGAGCTCGGTTTCATTTTTAATCTTTGATTCTAAGCAATTTCAGTTTAAAGATGCTTAGCTAACATGGTTTCAACGCTAGCCAGATCTAATGCTCCTGGAATAAGTTCAAAACCGCCTTTTTGACTGATAATAATGGTGCCTGGTGTGCCAGTAATTCCAGCATTCGAACCACCAGTCATATCGTCTTTAACTGCTTTTGCCATTTCATCATTGTCTAAACAAGTTTTAACTTGATTGCGATTAGCACCAGCAGCCACAGCCAAAGTGAGAATAGTTTCTTCACTTACTTTTTTACTTTCTAGGTCAGTGCCATAGATCGAGCCATCAGCCATTTTTTCATAAACACTGTCGGAAAATTTCCAAAATGCTTCGTTTGAAGCGTATTTGGCAACGCACTCGCTAGCTTCTGCCAATGGTTGAGCATTGGGGTGAAAAGAAAGTGGGAAATGGCGATAAACCCAAGCAATGTCATTGGGATATTTTTTCATGAGCTCAATCATCGTTGGATGAAATTTATTACAGTATGGGCATTCGTAATCGGAGTATTCAATAAAGACAACTTTGGCTTTTTCATTGCCACGAAAATGATCGTTTTTTGCATCAAAGGCTGGGACTTTTTCCAACAGCTTGGTTGCCGCCTGCGCTTCTGCTTCAGGATCTTGATTATTGACTTGAGCCAAATTATTGCCTCCAGATTTTAGAAGTTGGTTCTCTTTCCAGAGCGAGCCGACTAAAAATCCTGAGACAAATGCCATAATCAATAAAATAATTAAAGAAAAATTGGCATTAATAAAGTCACTAAAGCTTTTTAAAGAGAAGCTGCCAGTTAACTGGGGAGATTCTTTCTGTTGCATGTTTTTTGCCATAAGGCCTTTCTGTAAATATTATAATAAAAGTAGCTTACAATATGCCTTAATATTTAACATTTAGCAAGAAGATCTTATGACAACACAAAGAAAACTTAGCATTTATGAGCAGAACCAGCTACGTCGTTTTGGTTTTAGCAATCATGATCTTCTGTCTCAAGGAGAGCTGCCGCTTGAATATTTGACTGGGTCGCTTACTTTTAAAAATTTAGACCTTAAAGTTAATCAGGCAGTTTTAATTCCTCGTGTCGAAACTGAAGATTTGGTGGATTTAATTTGTGAGTTTAGTCATGATTTAATTAATCGAGATGAAGCAATCAATTACTTAGAGGTGGGTACCGGGAGCGGAGCGATTAGTTTAGCTTTTTTTGATGATTTAATCAAACAAAAACAAGCAATTTGCGAGCAATTTATCATGACTGACATTTCCAAAAAAGCGCTTTCCTTAGCCCAAGAGAATTTTCAAAGATTATTTGTGCATCCTTTATTAAACAAGCTCAAATTTTTAGAAAGTGATCTTTTGCAGCAAATTTTTGTAAAGCCAAAGCCGCAAGCGACAAAATTTAATTTAATTGTAGCTAACTTGCCATATATTCCTTCATCTGCTTGGCACAATTTGGATAGTAGTGTGAAGGATTTTGAACCCAAATTGGCTTTAGATGGAGGAGCGAATGGCTTTGTTTTAATCAATCGCCTTTTAGAACAAATTCTTGAAAAAAATCTTTTAGCTGATCATGGCAAAATATTTTTAGAAGTATACGAAACTCATCGAGAAGCTTTTGTTAGAGCCAATTTCCCAAAACTTCTGCAAAATTTTATGATTAAAGAGCAAAGAGATCAGTTTGCTCGACATCGTTTTTTAATTTTGCAAAAGCGTTAAGTATTGATCGGCAATTTGCGAAATTTGAAAACGTTGGAGAAAATCTTTGTGTGCTTGAGAGGCTAATTTTTTTTGTAAAGCCTGATCTGATAAGAGTTGAATGATTTTTCTGGCGAGATCTTGATGATCGCCGTCTTTGGCCAATAAAGCATTATGGCTATCAATTAATAATTCATTGCCCGGGCTTCGATTGAAAGCCACAATTGGCTTAGCCAAAGCCATTGCCTCAATAATGGTCAGGCCAAAGCCTTCTAGTGGCCAAACTGAAGGACAAACGATGATTTCACTTTTCAGTAAAATAGCTTGTTTGTTCTGGATAAAATTTAAGAATTTAATTTGTGGATCATGGTTTGCCATCATTTGTAACTCTTGCTCAAAATTACCCTGGCCAATGATTTGCAATTGTGCATCTGGAAACGCATTTTTAATTAAAGGAAAAGCTTTGATGAGCAAATCCTGTCCCTTGCCTTTTTCCAATCTGGAAACGACACTGATTAAGTGAGTTTGTATATTTGTTTTTTTTAACTTAATAGCTTTGCTGCCGCAAGGAATTAAACTTAGGCGTTCTTTTGGAAAAAATTTACTTAAAGCCAACTGAGTATGTCTTGATGGAGCGATAATTTTTTGAGCACAGTTTTTGTTTAATAAATATAATAAGCTTGGTATGCTAGCTAGTTTTTTGAAAATTGGTTCAAGCGGGCCATACTCGATGAAGTAGACAGGTAATTTATAGCAATTAGCCAATGCTCCAGGCAAAATTTTTTCAGAAAAACCAGAGTAGAGAATGATTTGTCTGTCGGTTTTTTGTTTGAGTTGCTGAAAAAGTTTTAGATAGGCAAAAATTGCGTAGGGACTTAAAAATAAACTTTTTAATAAACCCCGCCAATTGCCCGCAAAATCTAGATAGATTGGGAGCATTTTAATTTCTAGATACTGATTTTGCCTAATTTTGCTGATTAATTGAGCATTGCTCGTATAAATAGTGAGAGTTTGTTTCTTTTGGCTTAATGCCCTTATTAAATCTAGAGCAAATTGTTCTGCTCCGCCAAAATCTTTACTTTGTAAAAAAAAATTAATGTTCATTTTTTTCAACTTGCACTAGCACTTCATTGACATCTTTGGGCAAGCGATTTAAAACTTGATTGATTTTGGGGCCAAGTAAAGGAATTAGCCAATTGACGAGTAAGAGCAAAATAATAATATTAAAAAACCACATGCCAAGACTACGAGCAATCCCGGAGAGAAAATTTTTTTTAATGATGGTCCAATTACTAACGGTGAAGAGATTTTCTTGCTGGTTTAAATTAATAATTTTTTGTTTCATGTTCTTTATCATAAACTTAATTAAAAATTTTTACTAGATAATCGCTAATGTTATACTAAAACAAAGAAAGGTTTTTATATGTCTTCAATTGATTGCTTTAAATCGGGTAATTGGCAAAAAGAAATTAACACTAGAGATTTTATCTTTAATAATTTTACTCCCTACGATGGAGACCACTCTTTTTTAGTAGGACCGACAACCGCGACTAAAAAACTTTGGGAGCAGGCAACTGAGCTACTCAAAATCGAAATTAAAAACGGCGGAGTTCTAGACATCGATACTAAAACTATTTCTTCGATTACTAGTCATAAGCCAGGCTATTTAGATAAAAAATTAGAAAAAATTGTTGGTTTTCAAACCGATCAACCACTCAAAAGAGCGATAAAACCCTATGGTGGCATTAGAGTGGTCGAAGCTGCTTGCGAAGAAAATGGTTATAAAGTTGACCCGAAAGTATCCGAAATTTTTGATCAATACCGCAAATCTCACAACGATGGCGTTTTTGATGCTTACACCAAAACCATGCGCCAGTTGCGTTCAACTGGAATTCTAACTGGCTTGCCAGATAATTATGCTCGTGGTCGCATCATTGGTGATTATCGTCGGGTAGCGCTTTATGGAATAGATCGTTTGATTGAAGCCAAGAGTGCAGATAAAGATGCCATTGATGGAGTGATGACAGATGATGTAATTAGACTTCGTGAAGAAGTCAGTGAGCAAATCAAAGCTCTCAAAGAAATGAAAGAGATGGCCGCTTCTTACGGTTTTGATATCTCTAAGCCAGCCACGAATGCCCAGGAAGCCATTCAATGGACTTGGTTTGCTTTCTTAGCTGCTTTGAAGGAACAAGATGGCGCTGCCATGAGTCTTGGCAACGTGAGTACTTTTTTTGATATTTATATTGAAAGAGATTTGAAAAAAGGCGATTTAACTGAGGCAGAGGCTCAAGAGCTGGTTGATCATTTTATTATGAAATGCCGTTTGATTCGTCATCTGCGTATGAATGCCTACAATGAACTTTTTGCTGGAGATCCAACTTGGATTACTGAAGCTGTTGGCGGCTTTTTTGCCAATGGTCAACATAAAATCACCAAAACCAGTTTTAGATTTTTGCAAAGTTTATATAACATTGGCCCAGCTCCAGAACCAAACTTAACTATTCTGTGGTCAGATAAATTACCAGAAGGTTTTAAAAAGTTTTGTGCCCAAGTTTCAATTGATACCTCTTCACTCCAATACGAAAATGATAATTTAATGCGTGAGGTGAGTAATTGTGATGATTACTGCATCGCTTGTTGTGTTTCAATGATGGAAACTGGCAAGGAAATGCAATTTTTTGGGGCTCGTTGTAATTTGGCCAAAGCTTTATTGCTCGCTCTCAATGAAGGACGCGATGAAAAGAGTGGCGAATTAATTGTGCCAGATATTGCTAAATTACCAGATGGACCAATTGACTATGCAGAATTTAACAAAAGATTTGAAAAAACTGTAGCTTATCTAGCCAAAGCTTATGTTAACACCATGGACGTCATTCATTATATGCATGACAAATATTATTACGAAAAAGCGCAAATGGCACTCATGGATACTCAAGTTAAAAGAAACATGGCCTTTGGTATAGCTGGCCTTAGTGTAGTAGCAGATTCTATTTCAGCGATTAAATTTGCCAAAGTTACCGCTATCCGTGACAAAAGTGGTTTAACTAAAGAATTTAAAGTGGAAGGTGAATACCCAATGTATGGCAATGATGATGATAAAGTGGACTCAATTGCTCAACAATTAGTTAAGGATTTTAACGCGGAATTAGCTAAACAACATATTTATCGCGACGCCACTCCAACATTGTCAGTTTTAACCATTACTTCTAATGTAGTTTACGGACAAAAAACTGGAGCTACTCCAGATGGTCGCAAGGCTGGTGAACCTTTTGCTCCTGGTGCTAACCCCATGCACGGTCGTGATCATTCTGGAGCGATTGCTTCTCTAAATTCAGTGGCCAAAATTGATTATAAAAATGCTAGAGATGGAGTTTCTAATACTTTTTCGATTGTGCCCAAAGCTTTGGGTGAAAATAAAGGAACTCAGATCAAAAATCTTTTAGCCATGTTAGATGGTTATTTTAATAAAAATGCTCATCATTTAAATGTAAATGTTCTTAATCGTGAAACTCTTGAAGATGCGATAGTTCATCCTGAGAAATATCCGCAGTTAACCATTCGTGTCTCTGGTTATGCAGTTAATTTTATTAAATTGAGTGAAGCTCATCAGAGAGAAGTCATTGCTAGAACATTTCATGACAGCATGTAGTTTAAAGATTCATTCGATTGATACTTTTGGCACGCATGACGGGCCAGGTATTCGTTTAGTAATTTTTGCCCAAGGATGTCCTTTTCGTTGTCTATATTGTCATAATCCAGATACACAAGCTTTAGAAACAGATAAAAGCAAAACGATTACTATTCAAGCAATCATGAATTTGTTGCAAAAAGAAAAAAGTTACTTTGGAGAACATGGCGGTCTAACTATTTCTGGTGGAGAACCAACACTGCAAGCAAAAACATTAATTGAACTTTTTAAAGAATGTAAAAAACATGGTTTTAATACTTGCCTAGACACTTGTGGAGCTATTTACAATGCAGACATTCAGGAACTTTATGATCTCACCGACTTGGTTTTACTAGATGTTAAACATATTGATGATCTTTGGCATCAGAAATTAACTGGATCCAGCAATCAAAATTCCTTGAAAAATGCAGAAATTAGAGAAAAAAGTGGTAAAAACATGTGGCTGCGTTATGTTTTAGTTCCAGGCTGGACTGACCAAGAAGAATATTTAGAAGCCTGGGCAAAATATTTTGCTGATTATCAATCGATCACAAGAATAGAAATTATTCCCTATCACAAGTTGGGAGTTTTTAAGTATGAGGCTTTGGGTTGCAAATATCAGCTTGAGAAAATTGAGCCTCCCACACAAATTGAGATTGTCAAAGCTGAACAAATTTTTATAAAGTATTTAGGCAACAAAGTTGTTGTTGTTTAGTTGTGTAAATTTTAATAGAAAGAAAATATGAATTTTGATGCTATTTTTTATCCCAAAGCGATTGCTATCATTGGTGCTTCAAGTCGAGAAAAAACGGTGGGTAATGACGTGGTGAAAAACTTAGTGAGACAAGGATATGCTGGCAAAATTTATCCAGTTAATCCTAAAATTGAAGAACTTTATGGTTTAAAAGTTTTCGCTTCGATTGAAGAGATTAATGATGATGAAATTGAATTGCTAGTTTTGGCAATTCCAGCAAAGTTTGTAGCGGCTGAAATTAAAAAAGCTGCTAGTAAGGGAGTTAAAGCGGCAATTGTAATTTCAGCTGGCTTTAAAGAGGCCGGAAATTTGGAGTTAGAAAAAGAATTGGCGCGGACTTGTAATGATTTGAAGATTACTTTGGTTGGCCCCAATTGTTTGGGAGCCATCAATGCAGAAATTCAAATGAATGCTTCTTTTGCCAGTGTAATGCCACCAGTTGGTGACGTGGCTTTTATGTCACAAAGCGGGGCGCTTTGTACTGCGGTTTTAGATTATGCTAAAGATTTGGGGATCGGCTTTTCTAAGTTTATTAGCATTGGTAATAAGGCTGCTTTAAATGAGTTAGATTTAATCAAATATTTGCATGCTGATAAAAAAACTAAAGTGATCTGTATGTACGCAGAATCTCTGGAAAATGCCCCAGAGATAATCGAAGTTTTACGTCAATTAAATCGAGGCAGAAATCCTAAGCCAATTATTGTTCTTAAATCAGGTAAAACTACTGCCGGAGCGGGTGCAATTGCTTCTCACACCGGATCACTAAGCAGTGGCGACAGTGCTTATCAGGCCTTGTTTGCCCAAGCTGGCATTATTCGTGCTAATAGCGTAAGTGAACTTTTTGATTTGGCACAAATGTTTTCAATGAATGATTTACAAAAAGTGAATCAAGTCAGTATCGTAACGAACGCTGGCGGTCCAGGAGTTTTAACGACTGATGCGGTCATAGAGAATCATTTAGAAATGGCAGTTCTTACTCCAGAAACAGTTAAAACATTACGCAGTTTTTTACCAACTGCTGCTAGCACTCATAATCCAGTTGATGTTTTAGGTGATGCCGTTGGCGAAGTTTACAAAAAAACACTGGAAGTTTTAGCTAGAGATAAAAACACTGATGGAATTATCGTGCTTTTAACCCCTCAGTCAATGACTGAACCAGAGGCAACTGCCCAAGCCATTGTTGAAATGAGACGACACAGTCAGAAACCAATCATTGTTAGTTTAATGGGTAAAAAATTAGTGGCTGAAGGAGTTAATGTTTTGCGTGAACAGAAAATTGCCACTACTGCTTTTCCTGAGCCAGCTGCCATAGCAATGGCTAAATTTGCGATTTTCAATCAATGGGCAAAACAAAAAAATGAAGCATTTTTAAGTTACGATGAGGTTGACAAGGCCAAAGTGATCGAAATTTTTGCAAGAGCTAAGGCTAAGAGTCAAACTTCTTTTCCAGAAGCAGAAGCAATGGAAATTATGAAAGCATATAAATTTCCATTGCTTAAATCTGCTGTTGCCAAAAGCTCTGCTGAAGCAGTGAAAATTATGCAAGAATTCAAATGCAAAGTGGCAATGAAAATTGTTTCGCCAGATATCTTGCATAAAAGTGATGTAGGAGGAGTGAGTTTGGGAGTGACTTTGGAAACAATTGAGAGTGAATATAAAAACATGATGGAGAGAGTGGCCAAAAAAATGCCTGAAGCTAAATTAGAAGGAGTTTTATTAATGGAAATGGCTAACAAAGGCACAGAGCTAATTTTGGGAATTAACAAAAATTCTTTAGGAACGATGCTGATGTTTGGTTTAGGCGGAATTTATGTAGAAGTTTTCAAAGACGTCAATTTTGCTTTTACACCGATTACTAGAGAAGATGCCTTAAAGATGATCAATGGCTTGCGTTCTAGTAAGTTGCTAGATGGAGTGAGAGGTGAAAAGCCAGTGGATAAAGAGCTTTTAATTGAAACCATTGGTCGTTTATCGCAATTAGTTCATGATTTTCCGGAAATAGTTGAGCTAGATATTAACCCGTTGCTGATTAATAGTGATGGTGTCAAAGTGCTTGATGCGAGAGTAGTTATCGAGTAAATGATATAATTACTCATCTTATGAAGTCAGCTATTTATGCTTTTTCCGGTGATCCAATTACTTTTGGTCACCTTGATATTATCAAGCGTGCGGCTGCTGTTTTTGATCGCGTCATAGTGGCTATTGGTGTTAATCCAGCTAAAAAATATCTTTTTTCTCAAGAAGAAAGAACGGAAATGGCCAGAAGATCGCTTTTTGATTTAAAAAATGTCGAAGTTAAGGCTTTTAATGGCATGCTAGTAGATTTTGCCTATGAACATAATATTGATGTCATTGTTAAGGGAGTAAGAAGCAGTCAAGATTTTGAATATGAACAAAGCTTGCATAGTTTGGGTGAAAGTCAAAAACTTGGCATAGATACTTTTATTCTTTTTGCTAAGCCTGCCTTGGCTCATATTAGTTCTGGTGCGGTTAAAGAAATTCAAGAAAGTCAGGGTTTGATTCATGATTATGTGCCAGCATATGTTAAACAGTGCGTAGAGACAAAACTTAGTGGTCAATACATCGTTGGTTTGACTGGTGAAATTGGATCAGGCAAGTCTTATGTAGGAGAAAAATTAGTAGCTTTAGCTAAAGCAAGCGGTTTAGAGGCTCATAATATTGAACTTGACCATTTAGCTTGGCAAATTCAGTCAGATTTAAAAGAAGATAAGTACACTATCGTTAGAAAACAAATTATCGATATTTTTGGGGTAGAAGCAGCCAATCTTGATGGAAGTATTAATCGCAAAGCACTTGGGGAAATTGTTTTTGCTGATCAACAGAAACTAAATAAATTAAATGAAATTATGGAAACTCCAATTTTAGTACGCTTACGTAGAGAACTAAAAAACAAAAAAGGACTCATTATTTTAAACGCTGCTTTGTTAGCAGAAGCCAAAATGAGTCAACTTTCCAATTACAACACCATTCTTTTATCAGTGGACGAAGGAATTCAAAATAAAAGATTATTAGAAAGAGATTTAAGCCAAGAACAAATTAAAAGAAGGTTGATAAGTCAATATGATTTTGTTAGCAAGAAAAAAGCTTTAATGGCAGAAATCAAAAGAAATCAACAAGGCAAATTGTGGATTTTAGATAACAGTTATGCTTCTGACTTAGAAATTAAAAAATTATTTAAAGATTTATTACTTTATTTTGGTCTTAATTAATTAATTTTAATCAATTTCTATCGAAATGGGGCAGTGATCAGAACCTTGTATTTGGTTGTGGATTTGAGCAGATTTTAATCTTTTTTTAAGATTCTTACTGATAAAGAAGTAATCTATTCTCCAGCCAACGTTTCTTTGTCTAGCACCAGAACGTTGACTCCACCAGGTATATTGATCTTTTTTGTTTGGGTAAAGGGTGCGGAAACTATCAATAAAACCTAGTGCCAACAGTTTATCAATCCAAGCTCTTTCTTCTTTTAAAAATCCAGAAATCAACTGATTTTCTTTTGGTCTAGCCAAATCAATTTCTTGATGTGCTGTGTTCACATCACCGCAAATAATAATATTTTTTTCTGTTTTTAATAATTCTTTAAGAAACTCAAGTAAAAAATCATAATAAGCCATTTTGTAAGCTAATCTTTCTGGAGAAGCTTTGCCATTGGGAAAATAGATATTGAAGAGAGTAAAGTCTTGATATTTGGTGATTAAAGTTCTGCCCTCACGATCAAATTTATTTTCTTGCAAACCAACTTGAATATTTTCAGGTTCTTTTTTGGTATAGGTAACTACTCCGCTATAGCCTTTTTTCTCTGCCCAAGCAAAATAGCTATGATAAGAATCAAGATGGGTTAAATCAAAAGTCAATTGATCTGGAGAAGCCTTCGTTTCTTGTAAACAAACAATGTCAGCATTTTCGTTTTTTATCCAAGTAAGAAAGCCTTTTTTTAAAACAGCTCGAATCCCATTTACATTCCAAGAATAAATCTTCATATATGATTGATTATAGCGTATATTTAAGAGGTTGTTTTATGAATGAAATTGATCGTTTGGTTTATCTAACCATTGCTTACAGCAGTTGTTTCAATTTTGCCTTAACCGCAGAGGAAATTTTCAAGCGCATCCCAATTAATTCTGATTTGCAATATTTATTTAATTTAGACAAAAAAAATTTTAAAAAAATTCAAATTTCAGAGCAAAAAATCAATAATGCTTTAAAAAAAATGATAAAGCAATCGTTAATACAAACTGATGGCTTGTATTTTTTTATAAAAAAGAAAGACTTGCTTAATAGAATAACAAAAAATAATCATCGTCATTTGAAAAAACAGGAAGCAAAAGATTTTGTTGAAATGGCTAAAAAAATTCCTTTTATCAAAGCGATTGTTTTAACTGGCGGAGCCGCTGTGGGCAATGCAGCTAAGGATGATGATTTAGACTTTATGATTATTTGTCAAAAAAAGACTTTGTGGATTACACGTTTTTTATTAATTCTTTTAATTAAACTTAAAAATAGAAGACCAGGCTCTAAAAAGCCAAGTGCTTGGTGCGTAAACTTATTAATGGATGAAAACAATTTGGCTTTGGATGCAAATAGAAGAACTTTGTATGAAGCTTATGAAATTTTACAAATGCAATTTATATTTGATCGACAAAATTGTCAACAAAATTTTTTAGCTGCTAATCAATGGTTAAAAAAATATTTGTTTTATTATCAAAATTTTCATTTTATTTCTTGTCAAGATCATCTTCTCTTTTCAAATTCTTTTTTGAATTATTTGTTTTTTTATTTGCAAAAAACTTACCGTCGCTTAATATTCGGTCCAGAGAATTTTACTCTTAGCTCAACTCAAGCTTTTTTTAATAATGTCCATTTTAAAGAAAAATTGAGGCAGATTTTAGAAAAAAGAGTAAACTCAAAATATTAATGAAGCTTTTGCAAATTTATTTCAATCTTGAAAAAAAATTTATTCAAGATCAGAAAAAGAAACTTCAGCTACTTAATTTAATCAATCAATTACTCATGACGTCAGTCTTGGGCATTCTATTGCTTGGTTTAAACCAAGCAAAAATTTTTGACCATATTTTAGATTATCACGGTTTAATGAAGTTGTTACTAATTTATTTATTTTTCAATTTTTTAAGCATTTTAATTAGAAAACAATTGATTTTACTATCGTCTATGGGTTTAATATTTTTTTTACTTGCTATTTTTTCGAAACTAAGTTTTAGTTTCGGAATTGATTTTTACTTGAATAGCCCGATCTGTTCATTGGCTATTTTATTGGCTATAGTTTTATTTAATCCAAAATTTGCTTTTTTAATTTATTTATTAATCTCTTTAAACTTTTTGCTTTGTTTTATTTTACAAATAAAAACTTGTCCTAATTGTCAGAGAAATTGGCAAATTTTAAATTTCGATTTTTTGTTTGTTTTTTTGATCATGATTTATTGTTTGTTGTTAACTTTAATTGGTAATTTTTTAGTCAAACATTATGAAGCTAAACTAAAATTCATGCAAAAAAAATATTTAAACAAATTAATTAATTTAGTAGCGCTGATAAATTTGGGCAAAGTTACATCGAGTTTAATTCAAGAAATTAGAAATCAATTAAGCATCATTAGCTTGGTTTTACAAAATGCTGAAATCAATCATCAGTCTATTGAATACTTGGAATATGCCAAAACTGCTGTCGAGCAAATTGATCGCTTTTCTCGTTTAGAGTATTTTGATTTTTTCAAAGAAATTGAGCTAGAAGTTTTTAGCCTTAATGTGGAGCTTAATAATTTATTAATTTTATTTAAAAGAAAATTAAAACAAGAAAATGTTAAGATTTTTTTGCAAAATAATCAAAATTTTCAATTATATGCTGATCGTGTCAAACTCGACTTAGTGATCGCTAATTTAATTTTAAATGCCATTGAAGCATATCAAAATATTGATCGAGAGGAAAAACATATTTTTATCAAATTAATTAAGAAGCCTCGAAATTTGTTGATTAAAGTAAAAGATTATGGACAAGGAATTGAGCCAAAAAATTTGGTTAAGATCTTTGAACCTTATTTTACTTCAAAAAATTCGAATCAGGCATTGGGACTAGGTTTGTATATTAGTCAATTAGTCATGCAACGAGCCTTTTCCAGTAAAATAAAAGTAGAAAGCATTCTCAATCAAGGATCGACTTTTACTTTATACATTAAAAATAAGTTTTTATTAATTTAATATCTATAATTAGCCCTTGTCATGCTGGTAAATTTTTGCTAGTTTTTAGATTGCTGTGGAATATAGTGAAAATCTATAACTGTGCCGCAACGGTGATTCTCTATTAAGAGACGAGTCCGGTCTTCAGCAAAGAGAAATCTTGACGAGCATCGAGGAATATTTTTTGTCTCCGATGCTCCCTAACAAGGGAGCTTTTTTATTGAAGAACCACGGCTTAGTAAAAATATAAATAAGCCCAGTGGTTTCACTTGGTTTAGAAAGGTATTAAATGAAAGAAAAAAATACACCTAGAAAAGCGGTGGAAATGGCTGCCAGTATTGGCAGTAATCCAAAAGAAGTTGGAAATTATTGGCAAATGCTTGCTCTGGGAAATTTAAATATTACAGAACAACTAGAAGGTATGGGTTTGGAATTAGCGATTGAAAATCAAGAATGGCAAAAACTATTGTCCCAGTTGGGTTTTTGGATGATCGATTTGCTTGATCAAAAAATAGCAAATATTCAAACCCAAGTGATTGAGCAAGAAACGGCCATTGAACTCAGAAGACTATTTGGTAGACCTCTTTCTCTCTTAGCAATGCCAATTTTTGTAGAATTAGAAAAAATGGAGCTTTTAGCCAGGATTGATTTAAAAACAGAAGCAAACAATATTGAAAAGATTTGGGAACAAATTAACAAGAGAATACTCTACATGATACAGCTATTTTTAGCAGAACAAATCGAGACGGTGGAAAAAGAAGAAGCAGCTCATTTACTTGCTTTAGAATCTTCTCAAGAAGAAGCAAAAGGACTGGAGCCTTTATCGGCAACAGTCAATCAAGTTGAAAATAAATTTTCACTTAAATTGGAAGAATTGAAAAATAAAAAAACTTTGCTTTTAGAAAATTTTAAAAAAGTTAATGGCAAAATACAAACTTCAGTTGAGGGGTTTTTTGAGCAAACTATTTTTAGTGCCGGCAGGCAGAGTATACAACCGATTGCAATAAATTAATCATTGATCCCGGGCCAGGATTCGAACCTAGAATAATTGATTCAGAGTCAATGGTGATGCCATTTCACTACCCGGGAGGGTAAATTTTATGATTTTTTTATCTTCTGATTATATAACAAAGTGATTTTTCTTTCAGAGGATAAATAAATATGCAAAAAATTTTAACTTTGGCTGCGGATTGGCAAACCCTATCTTTATTAAAGACATTTTTCAAAAAAGAACAATTTTTATTGTACTCGGCTCAATCAATTAAAAGAGCAGAGCAAATTCTTAAAAAAGAAAATTTTGAACTTTTTTTATCAGAAAGAAAATTAGTTGATGGCGATGTCTTGCCTTTATTAGTCAAGATTAAGGCTAAAAAAATATTTATGAAAATTTTAGTTTTTAGCGATCAAAAATCCCTGCAAGATCGCATTGCCATCTTGAAATTGGCAGATGATTTTATTGCCAAACCTTTTAACAATTATGAATTTTCTTTAAAAATTAAAAACCTCTTGGCTTTGGATAAAAAAATTGAGGCAAGAATTTTAGCAGACGAACGTTTTTTATTGAAAGATAGTTTGCTCGGTGATTCTAGTCACGGCTTTTTTCGTTCTCAAGAATTGAGAATCTTAGAATGTTTCTACAAACATAAAAATTTATTGGTTTCATATGAAACGATTTCTGCCTATGTTTGGGGTTATCGAGAGCCGTTACCAATCAAAAAAACTATTAATGTTTATGTCAGAAGAATTCGTGCCAAATTAAACAGTCGTTATCGCATAGACACGGTTAAAAATCGTGGCTATCGATTTATCGATGTAATTGGCAAATAACACTTGAGAGTAAAGCCGCTTTTTGTTTTATTGATAATTTCTAGCTTACCAGAAAATTTTTCTTTGACGAGACAATTAATTGTTTTAAGTTCCAGATGGCTTGTTCGATCTCTTAATAAAAAAACACTAGGAGCTTTTAGTAATTTATCAAAAAAAGAGAGTTTTTGACCACCGTTAGTGATACTCAAGCTAATTTTTTGCGCATTTTCAAGTTGAGCGGTAAATAAAATAATTTTATTGACAAATGCTTGGTTAACATAGGCAGTTTTAGTTTTTTTAAACAATTTTAAAATTAATTCTTGAAAAAATATTTTATTGGCTATTAATTGTAATTCATCTGGCAAATCTATTTTAATGGAATAAATAAAATCTGGATTTTGGATTTTATTTAAATTAATCGCTTCATAAATTGCATTTTTAACAAAAAATGATTTAAGAATTTGACTTTGCGGCTTTTTCGCCATAATGAAAACATTTTATGTTTTCAAAATAAAATTTAGATAAAATTTGGCTTATTTTTCTATTTGCCAAACTTGTAAACAAGGTGCTTGGTTGGGTCGGCAAAAGCTTAGTAATAAATTTTTTTCTGGAAGTATCATCTGTAAACGATGCGAATTGACCACTAACAATTTCACGTCAAATGTTTCAGCTTTTTGCCAGAAATAATCAGGGATGTTTTTTATTGGCTGACCAATGCCTTCAACATAAATGTTGTTAACGTTTTGATTGTGTAAATTTAAAAGGATGCCATCAGGTAAGGTGCCGAAATGACCTTCAGTGGCGACTGCGACCCTCTTTGTTTTGGCCAATGTTTCAATTAATTGCACAGTTTCAATGATGCCGTGTCCTGATGACCACTCTTCTAAATATTGTGTTCTATCGGCTTTGCTAAGCTGTAATTGATCTGGATGGAAATAAGCATTTTTTATAAATAAAAAACTTGGAAGCAAAATTAAGAATAGCGCCAAAAGAAATAAAATTTTTTGTTTTTTAAGATGATTGAGAGAAATGGCGGCTGAACTGATAAAGAACAAACTACTCGGTAAGGCATAGCGTGAGTAAATGATTTTGCCTAAAACAATCAGTGGTAGTAAAAAAACAAGCCCAGAAAGCCATAAAACACTTTGTTTTCGCCTAGTTTGACGAAAAAGTGGCAAGGCTAAGATTAACACAACTGGACCCAAATAGAGCCAAAGCTGTTTGGCAAAAAAAGTACTGTTGCTGACTATAATTTTAAAAATTTCTGCAGAAAAGATGGTTTTTGCATCTTGCAAAAAATTGCCCCCAACAGCAAATAATTGACTAAAAAGTGGCACAATTCTAAAACTATAAAAAAGCAATCCAGCGACTAACAAGGCAAGACTGATTTTAAAAAACTTATTAATGATAAATTTTAAATTCAATTTTTCTTCAAAAAAAATACTTAGATAAAAAACCGGCATAAATAATAAGGCTGGGGTTTTACTCATAATGCTTAAAAAAAAGAAAGCAGCTAAGCCTAAAATTGACCAAGAGCTTTTGTCTTTGACGATTTTTAGAGCGAAATAATAAGAAATAGTCAGATTGGTAAAAAGCAAGGCGTCAGTAATGGCCAGTCGGTTATGAAAAAAGATAAAAGGAAGTAAAATTGTCAAAAGCATCGCGAAAAAAGCGGCTAATGGCTCTTTAATTTTTTTCTGAATTAAAAAAATAAAAGTCAGACTAATGCCTCCTGCTAAGACGGAAACCAATCTGGCCGCGTAGAGCTGATTATCAAAAATTTTAAGCAAAGGGAAAGTTAGCCACATCAAAAGGGGAGTTTTACCATCATTCATGGGGTAAAAAAAATACCGAGAGGCATCATCAATGATTAGTTGCGACCAGCGAATATAGATTGACTCATCAGCAAAAACAGGTAAAGCAGTTAGTTTGAATAGAGTCAAAATAAAATAGAGCAAAAGCAGGAGAATGAATAAAGATAAATTTTTATTTTTCACTTCTTCTATTAAATAGGAAAACCAAGCCACTAAGCAAGAGGTAGAAGCCAGGAATAGACCAGGTGACTATTTTTTGTAAGGGGAACAAATTGCTGCTGTCTAGGTGAAAGCTCATCCACGGCAGATAATACAGCCAAGGTAAATAACGTAATAAGGAGGACAGCGAAAAAACAATTAATAATTGACGGAGCCAAGGATTTTTCATTAAAGGTAAAAAGATCAAAGACCAAAGCAAATACCAAGGTAAGAAATATTTTGAGCGCTCGGTTAATAAAGGTAAAAACATGGACAAACTCATTAAATCAAAAATATATTCAGTTTTAACTAGTTTAGCTGCCTTATCTTTAAAAATAAAATAAATTAAAAAGGGCAATAAAATAATCGTGGCATATTTGATAGAAATTGAGATGAGCATCGCAAATACTATCAAAAGTATTTTTAATAATTTTCTTTTTTTGAAATCAGTGGCTAGATAAAGAGCCAATAAAGCTGGTGCCAACATCCACAAATCGTTGTGAGCGCTACTTAAAATTTCGATTAAAAAAAGTGGATTTAAAAATAATAAGGCTAGTTGAAAATAGTCGACCTTTTTATAAAATTTTTCTAAAATGAGCAAGCTTAGCATTAAAGAAAATAAAGCAAAAAATTTAAATAAGACGAAAGTTAAGAAAAACTTACCCAAACCAGCTAAATAAGGTAATAAAGACAAGGCTGTCCAACCGTAGCCATATGGAGCTGGAGTGTGAACATTGTTCATAAAACGCAACATGGGATCATCTGCAAAATCAAGAGCTGTTTTAAAATGTGGATTGGCGCCAAATTCAATTACCATCTTGGCATTAAAAATATAATTAAAAAGATCGTGAGACAGAGCGTTGTAAGAAAATACCAGGGGAAGACTAATTAAAATTAAAAATTTCCAGAAATTTTTTCGAGAATGAAGATTTAATTCTGACCAATTTTTTAAAATTAAAATATAATCGGCGAAAATTAAAAAGATTAATACCCCATAAAAAATTGTTCTCGCATTTTGCATGGGCAAAAAATTTTGCCACAAATAAGTTTGAAAAGAAATAAAATAATCTGACTTGAGTAAAATTAAATTAGGATCAGTTAGAACAAAAGAAAAAATAGCAAAAATTACAAACAGCAAAAAATAACTAATCAATAAAAATTTTTTCATTTTTTTGGGTATTTGTTAGTCCAATCAGCTATTTTAATGCGCAAAATATCGGCAAACATTAAAAAAGAGTCTCTTAAGGGATTAACGCGATTGGTTTGAAAGTGTTTCCACAAAATAGGAACTTCTTTTAAACTAAAACCATATTTTTTAGCTAAATATAGTAATTCGACATCAAAAGCACCGGTGAAAGCGTCTTGGCGTTTTTTTTCTCCTGAATAAACATATAGGTTATTAAATAACTTTTCAGTAGCTTTTTCTGAAAACAATTTGAAACCACACTGACTATCTTGTGTGCCCGGAACGGCTAAAAGTTGCACAACTAGATTGAAGCCTCTGCCCATCAAATGTCGATAAAAGGGTTCTTTTTCTCTTTTAGCACCCATTATTTCTCTTGAACCAAAAATCACTTCGTATTGACCAGCATATTTAAGTAATTTGCGCACTTCTCTCAGAGGAGTAGATTGATCGAAATCAGAAAATAATCTCCAGCTACCCTCTGCTTTGAGCATTCCTGCCTTGACAGTGGGACCCTTGCCTTTGTGTTGATTGGTGAGAACTTTAATGCGTTCGTCTTTTGCAGCAAATTTTTGTAAAGTTAAAACTGTATCGTCTTGGCTCCCATCGTCGGTCAAAATTAGCTCCCAGGATTTTTCATAGTTTTGTAAAAATTGATATACTTCTTCTAGCACTCCACGCTTGATATTTTTAGACTCATTGAAAGAAGGCAATATGACAGATAAATAGGGTTTCATAATTTTTTATTCATTATAACTAGTTAAAACAGTAATTTCTGGACCATCTGTGACATTAAATGTTTCCACCATGTTTTTATTTGGAAAAACCACAATTTCATAAATAGCTGAATTTAAAATGTTTTTTTCAACTTTTTCTTCATTAATAATAAATAGTTTTTCCGCCTGATGGTGATTTTCCATTTTGACTGGTTCATTCTCTTTGGTGCTTAAAAAATATCGATAATTCATGCCATAAAGATCTTTTGAGGTGGCCAATAAAACAATGTTGTATTTTTCATTTTTTTTGACTCGAGCATAAATTTCTTCGGAAACTTTTTTAATTTTGGCAATGCTCAAATCACTGTTCCTAATAGCATATCTACTCGCGTTACTGATCAGAAAAAAACATAAAAACGGCACTAATAATGAAAATTTTAACCAGTTATATTTGAATTTATTAAAAAATAAACCATAAAAAATATAGGTAAATGGAAACAAGTAGGCAATGTAATGTTCGTAAACCTGATGTTGATAGACGCTTATGCCAATAATACCGGGAATTAAATAAGCCAGGAGCACTTTTTCACCATCTTTTAATTTAGCTTTGTTTTTAGCCAAATAAAGAGCTGATAAAATTAAGACTACAAATAGCAAAGGATGATTTATTTTATTGATTGCAAAACTTGGTTCTAAAAGAACCAGGGAAGCTTTTTCCTTGAGATCAACACTGATAAATTTGGTGAAAGTCGCCAAGCCTTTACGGCCCTTTTTTCTTTGCAAGTCAAAACTTTCCTCTTTGACTAAAATTTTACTAAAAGATTTGGCATTTAAAAAATCATGCTTGTAATCAAAAAGTAAAAGAGGAGTTAAGGAAATCATAAAAATGATCACCGCCAAGGCAATATGTTTAATAAATTTATTTTCTAAATTGAAAAATTTGCTTTTATTTTTTTTGACTTTTTCTATTAATTGGACCAAAAAAATGATGCCGGCTCCAGATAAAGAAAGTAGAGTAACGTAGTGTAGTTGAATGAGAATGCTGAAACAAACTGAAACAAGTAGCCAGTATTTACTATCCTTTTTCCAGGATAAATAAGTAAAATAAAACATCAATAAACTAAAAAAAGGGGCGGGGTTGGGGTTCCAGCTAAATCGAGCTAAATTGACCACTGAAGCAGAAAAAGTAAAAAAAATGCTAGCTAAAATGGCGGTTTGTCGATCAAAAACTTTTTTAGTAATTTGAAATAATAAAAAAACAGTTAGAACTGATAGTCCGGCTACAGCGTAAACTGGCCCGATAGGACTTGGATAAGATAAAAATAAAAATGGCAACATGAAATAATAGTAAAACGGTCCCAAATACATATTGCCAATGCTGGTCACTGGACCAATAAAAACTGGATCTAAATTCTTAAAGATGTTGGCGACAACCATGGCATCTCTGCCCTGATCTCCTTGAAACATCATGGTATTTTTAAGATTGTAAAATCTTAAAAAGATAGCAACAGCAAGAATTAAGAGCAGAAACAAGCGTTCTAATGTGACTTGTTTTTTGATGAGTTTCCACATTTCTATTTTTTCTTTTTCTTCCAGACAAAAGTGCTATAAGCAAAAAAATTCCAAAACATACCTATTAAAATGCCAATTGCCGCAGAAATCACTCCAGTATCAATCACGTAATTAATGATTGGCAAAGTAAAAACCGGCCTAAGACCTATGGCGACGGTAGTTAAATAGGCAATGGCGCTCTGAATTAAAATTGATCCAGCAGAAGAAAGATTAAATTTAATAAAACTTAAGGGAATTTGACTGGTTTTGAGTTTTCTATCTTTGAAAGTCCAGAGATTGCTCCAAATAAAATTGGAAATTACAGCAGTTTCAATAGCCAAAAAATTAGCCAAAACAAAAGTTGTTTTAGTTGAGAAAATTAATCGCCAAAGTTGTAGGGCAATTAATTGCACCATGGCACCGATAGCACCCACTACAGCAAATTTAACGACTCTCATGGCTAAAATTTCTTTAATTCTAACCTTCATAAGATATAACAAAGTATTTTTTATATACTCTGGGCCAATTTTACTATTGCCTACGACTCGGTCTTTAAATTGAAAAGGCACTTCTTTGATCTTAAAATTTTGACGCAGTGCTTTGTGTAAGAAACCAATTTGAAAGGTGTAGCCAGAAAAACGCTCACTGTGAAGCTCTTTTTCTACGGCCAGATAAACCTCTTTTTTAATGGCTCTAAAGCCGGTGGTCCAATCCCTAATAGAAAAATCGAACATTAAAAAGTTGATAAAAAGATTGCCTACAACACTTAAAAATTTGCGATGTAAACCCCAGTTTTCTGGAATGGAACCACCTTGAATATATCTAGATCCTAAAACTAAGTCATGACCTTCATCAATCTTTTTCAAAAAAGCTGGAATTTTTTTAGGATCATGAGAGAGATCAGCGTCAAATTCAAAAACCAGATCTGCCCCGAGATTATTAAAAGCTTCGTTCATGCCGCTTAAATAAGCTCCGCCCAGTCCAGATTTCTTTTTATTAACTAATAGTTCAATAAAACTATATTTTTTTTGTAGATCTTTTACAACTTCAGCTGTGCCGTCAGGCGAACTATCATCGACGACCAAAACTTTCATGCGCCAATTTTTGATTCCCACAAATACTCGTACTAAAGACTCAATTGTTTTCGCAATATTATCTTTTTCATTATAAGTGGGAATGATGACGATGGCTTTTTGCATTTTAATTGGTACTCTTACTTTCAATTTCTAAATCTTTTTCAACCATCAGGGTCACCAAGCCCTCAAAATCAACCGATGGCTTCCAATTTAAAACAGTTTTTGCTTTTTCTGGATTGCCAATGAGCAAATCAACTTCAGCTGGTCGGTCAAATTTTTTATTATGCTTAACGTATTTTTCGTAATTACCAAGGCCAGCCGCTTTACAAGCAATTTCTAGAAACTCACGAACGCTGTGTGTTTCACCAGTAGCAACCACGTAGTCATCGGCTTTTTCCTGTTGAAGCATTAGCCACATGGCTTCTACGTAATCTTTGGCATAACCCCAATCTCTTTTAGCGTCTAAATTACCCAATTCAATAAAATCTTGCTTGCCGAGCTTAATTCTGGCGATGGCATTACTAATTTTGCGAGTGACAAACTCCAAGCCACGACGCGGTGATTCATGATTGAAAAGAATGCCAGAAACAGCAAAAAGATCATAGGATTCGCGGTAATTAACCGTGATCCAGTGTCCATAAACTTTAGCTACGCCATAAGGAGAACGAGGATAAAATGGAGTGTTTTCATTTTGTGGGACTTCTCTGACTTTACCAAACATCTCGCTAGAACTAGCTTGATAAAATTTAGCTTTTGGACAAGCCAGGCGCATGGCTTCTAAAACTTTGGTGACGCCAATAGCAGTAAATTCGCCAGTTAAAACTGGTTGTTCCCAAGAAGCTTTGACGAAAGATTGAGCTGCTAAATTATAGATTTCATCCGGTTTAATGTCTTGAAGCGCAAAAGTAATCGAGTGCTGATCGATTAAATCTCCAGAAATCAATTCCAAATGAGGATGGTGGATAATGGTTTTAATGCGTTCAAAATTTTGGGTGCTCGTACGACGAGTTAAACCATAAACTTTATAACCTTTTTCCAGTAAAAGCTCTGCTAAATAAGAACCATCTTGACCAGTAACTCCAGTAATAAAGGCTTTTTTCATAAATTTGCTCTCCAGTAATTTAGAATTCTTTCTAATGTTTCTGCTAATTGATGCTTAGGCTGCCAGCCTAATTTAAGGATCTTTTCATTGTTGCAAACAAGATAGGGAAGGTCAACAGGGCGAATTTTATTAGCATCAACTGTAATTTTAATGTCCACCTTAGACTTAGATTTTAGAATCTCCAAAATCTCCCTGATGCTGTGAGCTTTTCCTGAGCCGAGATTATAAATTTCACCACTTTGACCCTTTTCCATTAGTAAAATGTAGGCATTGACGATATCTTTAACATCAGAAAAATCGCGCACACTATCTAAATTGCCAACGCTTACTGTTGGCGCTAAACCTTTTTCCACTCTGACGATACTAGCTGCCAAATCAGCGACTACAAAACCAAGTGCCTGTCTTTCGCCAATATGATTAAAAGGTCTCACACGAACGATATTAAGTTTTTCACTGCGAGTAAAATAGTGGACCATCATGTCTTGAACAAGCTTAGATAGAGCATAAGGGTTGTCTGGTCCCAAGGTAGCTGTTTCGTCGACAGCTTGGTTTCGAGCTTCGTAGACCAGAGCCGTGCTGATGTGAAGCATTTTGCTATTGGGGACATGATTTTTCATGGCTTCGAGCAAATTTAATTGCAAACTAGTATTCATTTCCAAGATGGCTTTGCGTTTTTCAAAACTATCTCCCACATTGGCTATGGAAGCCAAGTGGTAAATTTCTTCAGGTTTGATTTCGGCAATTAAGTTTTGAGTAGCTTGATAATCAGTTAAATTGATTTGATGAATGTTGTCTGCATTAACAAATTGTTTCACAAATTCACCTTCATCTCGGTAAGAAGTTAAGTGAATATTGCGTTCTCCTCTTTGATAGAGTGCTTCGACTAAATGAGAAGCAACAAAACCAGTGCCGCCTGTAATTAGAATCTTTTTCATAAATTTACCTTTTACCAATGCCAATATATTGGTAGCCCCAGTTTTTAATTACTTTTGTTTGAAACTGATTGCGACAATCAATAAAAAATTGTTTTTTAGTATTTTTAACTTGAGAAAAATCAAAAGCTGTTATTTCTGGCCATTCAACCACCGCCATAATAATATCGGCATTATGGCAAGCTTCTTCGATAGTTGCGAACTGTTGGTGATTATTAATTTCCACAGAGTATTTAGCCATAGGGTCAAAACTTTGTAATTTGGCGCCTTGCTCACTCAAGAAAGGAATAATTTTAGTCGATGGGGCTTCTCTCATATCATCAGTATTAGGTTTAAATGATAGACCCAATACAGCAATTGTTTTGCCTGCAAAACCACTAACTTCTTGAGAAAATTTATCCATTAAATAAAAAATGCGATGACTATTAATTTCATTGACTCGATTTAATAAATTACCACTTTCTCCAACACTACGAGAATAAGCAGCTAATTCTTTAACATCCTTTGGAAAACATGAGCCACCGTAACCCAATCCGGGGTACCAATAGTGTTGGCCAATTCTTTGATCATAGCCAATGGCTTTGATCACTTCATCAATATCAGCTCCATTTTTTTCACACAGATTAGCAATTTCGTTAATAAATGTAATTCTGGTGGCAAGATAAGAATTAGCAGTGTATTTGGCCATTTGTGCTGAGGCGACTCGGCAACGAATGATGGGAGCATGAAGCGATTGATGTAATTCTTCTAGTTTTTCAAAGACGAAATCATCTTCTGCGCCAATCACAATTCGATCTGGATTGAGAGTATCATGCACCGCCGAGCCTTCACGCAAAAATTCCGGCAAAGAAGCTCCATAAAATTTTGTTGCAGTTTCTTGCTTAATAATTTCCATGGTTTTTTCTAAAGTTCCAGGAGGAACAGTAGATTTAATCACCACAATGGCATTTTCATTGATATAAGGAGCTAATGATTTCGCACTGGCAAAAACATAACGTAAATCGGCTGTTTCATCTACTGCAGAAGGGGTGCCAACGGCAATGATAATAACTTCTGCATCTTTAATAGCCGTTTCATAAGAAGTGGTAAAGCTGAGCCTGCCTTTGGCTTGTTGTTCGAGTAATAATTCTTGTAATCCGGGTTCATAAAAAGGTACTTGGCCCTTTTGCAAAAGTTGAATTTTATGTTCATCGATGTCTAAACCAATCACCTGATTGCCGAAACTAGCATAGACTGCAGCAGAAACCACGCCTACAAAACCTGTACCAATGACTGTGACTTTCATGAATTGACTTTCTATTTTATTTTATCTTGTATAATAGCAAAGAACAGCTCTAATTTATCACGATTTTATGAAAATTAACATTTTGACTATTTTTCCTGATTTTTTTAGCAAGCCTCTTGAAACCTCGATTTTAAAGAGAGCGGCTAATAAAAAATTAGTTGAATTTAATATTCTAAATTTGCGTGATTTTTCTCAAGACAAGCATCAAAAAACCGATCAACGACCTTTTGGTGGTGGGCCAGGAATGGTGATGATGATCGAGCCAATTGACAGAGCCCTGGAATCATTAAAAGTAAAAAAAGGTGATCAAAATAAAAAAATTGTTTTAACTTCTGCCAAGGGTTCGATATTTACTCAGCAAGTAGCTAAAAATTTAGCCAGTTTAGACGAGCTAACCATTATTTGCGGTCACTATGAAGGTGTTGATGAGCGAGTGGCTTTACATTTAGTTGATGAAGAGATTAGGATTGGTGATTACGTTTTAACTGGTGGTGAAGCAGCAGCTTTGGTAATGAGTGATGTGATTGCGAGATTGATTCCGGGCGTACTTGGCAATGAAGAAAGCAATCAAAACGAATCTCATAGTCAAGCAGGTAAGATGGGACATCCACAATTTACAAAGCCAGCAAATTACAAAGAAATGATTGTGCCAGCAGTTTTATTATCTGGCGATCACCAAAAAATTGCAGCTTGGCGAAAAACAGCTAGCTAGAAGCCTTGTTTTTCATATTGTCAATATATTCTTTCATTTGCTCTGTTCCACCGATAAAGACATCATCTCTAGGGTCTTGTCTCAATAAGTTAAATGCTATTGCAAGTAAGTAATTTTCTGCGGCGGTTATGGATTGATTTTCAAAATCACAACGGACACAGCCTCCCTCTTTAGAAAGAATCATTTTTTATTCCTTTCCGAATAATGTAGCTTATAAATTTGTTTCTTTGATAGCCTCTTTGACACTTTTTAACTTGAAATCTAAAAGATTTTTTAGCCGATCAATGTTTAGGGCCGTGTTTTTTTGATAGGGTCGATTGCTGGTTTTTAGATATTCAGCCAAGGAGCCTTCTTGCAAAGGGAATTCGAGCTTGAATGTTTCTTTGATGAGTTTCGCAAATGCAAAATCGGTCCATGATTCTCCTGATGAGGCGTGATAAAGTCCAGTTATTTTCTGACGAATTACCAAGTCGATGATTTTTGCCAAATCATTAATATAGGTTGGTCCGAAATAGTGATCGCTAAATTGCGGATAGAGCTTATGATTTTTCATGCCCTCAAGAATTCGATGCAAGGTGTCAATTTTTTCAAAAGAATCATTGCGAAACGGTTGGTCGATGCGCAGAATAGTCCAATCAAGACGACTAGCTTGAATGATTTCTTCTGCCAGGGCTTTGGTTTTGCCATACCATTCGATAGGATTGGTTTTGTCTGTTTCGACATACATCTCCTTTTTTTCTCCATCAAAAACGTAAGCTGTAGAAAGGTGAATGAAGTGTTTGCCGGTTTGTTCGCAAGCTTTGACTAAATTTTTTGTACCCGTAACGTTTACTTGATAACAAAGTCCATTTTCATCTCCAGTTTGTTGCCAGGCTCCCGTCACATCAGTAAAAGCAGCCATGTGAATCAGAAATTTTGCTTCTGAAGCAGCGACCGCCGCAAAGACTTGCTTTTCATTAGTAATGTCAATGGGGCGCTGTGGATTTCGAAGATCTAAATTATCAAAATCATACGTTTCTTTGAAATGAGCCACAAATTTGGAACCAATTAAACCATTCAAGCCTGTGCCTAGAATTGGAACTTTTTGCATTTTTACCTTTCTTGATATTGCTGAACAAAATAAGACTGGTTTTTTTCCTTAAGTGGTCGCCACCAGGCTTCATTGTCTTTATACCAGTTTATCGTTTTTTGTAAACCTTCTTCTATGCTAACACTGGGTTCCCATCCCAAAGCTTCTTTGCTTTTAGAAAAATCAACACTGTAACGACGATCATGACCGAGTCGATCTTTGACATATTCAATATAGCTTTCATCTTTATTCATGATTTTCAAAATCATTTTAATTAGATCCAAATTATTAACCTCTTTATAAAGTCCTCCAAATAAATAGGTTTTAAAATTTTCACCATTTTGCAGAACTAAATCAATACCTCGACAATGATCCTGAACATATAGCCAATCACGCACATAAAGGCCATCGCCATAGATCGGAACTTTTTTATCATCAATCAAGTTGGTGATGGCTAAAGGAATAATTTTTTCTGGAAAATGATATTCGCCGTAATTATTGGAGCAATTGCTTAAAGTAAATGGTAAGCCGTAAGTATCGCCATAAGCCCGCACCAAATGATCAGAGGCAGCTTTAGAAGCGGAATAAGGACTATGAGGATTATAAGGACTTTGTTCATCAAATTTTACTGTAGATTCTAGTGCTAAGGCGCCAAAAACCTCATCTGTGGAAATATGATGAAATCTTTTAATCTTATGTCTTAGAGCTGCGTCTAACAGCACTTGAGTGCCAATGACATTAGTCTCTAAAAAAATTGCTGGATTCATGATGGAGCGATCAACGTGGCTTTCAGCTGCAAAATGAACCACAGTGTCAACGTCAGTCATGATTTTATCTACGAGATTAACATCTCGAATGTCGCCATGAATAAATTTATAATTGGGATGATTAGCAATATCTTGCAGTGTGCTTAGATTGCCAGCATAAGTGAGTAAATCTAAGTTGATTAATTTATCTTCTGAATGATTCTTTAAGTAATAATGAATAAAATTGGAGCCAATAAATCCAGCTCCACCGGTCACAAGAATAGTTTTTTGATCTGACATATTAAAACTCCATTTCTTCAATTTGTTTTTCCAATTGGGCAACTTTTTTTTCTAAATATTTAGATTTTCTTTGTTCGACCTCCAGCGCAGATTGAAAATAACCGGCGGCAAAAGCCAAAATAATAATTAAGATCCACAGTAAACGAGTTATATTTTTAGTTGAAAATAGCATAAACACTTTCAATAAATTCGTTTTGATCTTTAATTTTATAGACCCACTGTTGTTTGGTCTGCCAGAGTGGAGGATTATAAATTACTCCCTCTTTATCTTCTGGATAAATACTGAGCTGATGTTTTTCAAATTCGATTTTTGCTCCTTCTTTGCTCATATAATCAATAAAAACTGTGCCCATTTGAATAATTTTTTCTAAAGAAACACTCGAAGAGAAATAATCTAAATAAAAACGATAAAGTTGGCCTAATTTTTGAGGATCTCTAATATTTAAAATTTGTTTGGATAAAGCTTCTAAAACTAATTGTTGTCGATAAGCTCTAGCTTCGTCAGTTCCTTCGTTGCCTTCGCTATAGCGACTTCTCATGTATTTAAGAGCAGTAGAGCTATCCATTTTTTGCAAACCCTTAGTAAAACTAATTTTTTCATAAAGTATTTTGGGATCAGTCACTTTGCTCACGTCAATTCCAGGTACAGGAAAAGTGGGATCGGTAAAAGAAGTTGGCACATCAATTTCTATTTCTCCAACTATAGCGATGAGTTTTTCTAGATCTTCGATGCCTAGTACGATGACGTGATCAATTTTTTGACCACTTAGCTGCTCAATAATTTCTTTGGGAAATTGCTCTGGATTATCAGGGTATTTATCTCGACCATAAAAATAAAGCGCATTGATTTTAGTTTGATAATCTTCTAGATACAAATCTCTGGGAAAACTAAGAGTTTTAATTTTACCTTTTTCAAAATTGACTTGCAAAAATAGTATTGTGTCGGTTAATTCAGGGTCGCCATCTCGGCCACTTAATTTATCAGTCCCTAGAATTAAAAAATTATGTTTTTTAGGTAATTGTTCAATATTTTGATAGCCGGTTTGGAATTGATTGATCGAAGCAGAAGCGGTGTTAAGAACTTCTTCTTTGCTTATATTGGCGGCTTGTGCGAACTCTTTAATAAAACGATTGGTCTTGATAGTTAGAAAAGTAAAAGCAACTATAACACCGAGTACTAGAGCCAATATGAATAAAAGAAAAATTTTTAAGATTAGTTTTGGCTTTTTATACTCGAGGGCAAGTACTAAATCAGTTTTCATTGGCTCCAAGTATATTGGAAAAGCCGCTTATTTTCAAAGAGAAAAAAGTCGACTAGAATGAATTCGGTATGGATGATCATAATATTTTACCTAATAATGAGCTAGACGAAGAGCTTAGCCCAGAAGAAATTAAGCAAATTAAAAAGAAATCTATTAAGGGAGTTTTTTCTTTTTTTCTACGTACTCTAATTTTGCAAGGTATCGGCTTAGTCTCTGCCTTTGTTTTAAGCGCCTTTCTTTCACCAGAGGACTTTGGTGTTTTTGGGATTGTCACACAGATTATTGCTTTGTTAGTTTTCTTCTCAGACATCGGTTTAGCGGCTTCTTTAATTCAAAAGAAAAATGAACCAACAGAAGATGATTATAAAACTGCTTTTACGGTGCAAATGCTTTTAGCTTGGGCAATTTTTTTCATAGTTTTAATTATTATTAAACTGGGTTTTTTGAATGTGAAAATTGGTAACGAAGGTATTTTGGTCCTTTTTGCTCTAGCAATTTCTTTTCCTTTGGCGACCTTTAAGACAATTCCTTCAATTATTTTGGAAAGAAAACTGGATTTTAATAAACTAGTTTTGCCACAAATTTTTGAACAATTGGTTTTTCATTCAATTTTAATTGTCATGGCCTGGAAAGGTTATGGAGTGGCTTCATATTTTTACGCCATTATTTGTCGTAGTTTAATAGGTTTAATCGTTATACAAATTTTGCAACCTTGGAAACCAAAATTAAAAATCAATAAAGAGTCACTCAAGGGTTTGCTTAATTTTGGATTTAAATTTCAATTAAATGATTTTCTAGCTCGTATTAAAGATCAACTTTATTTTTTAGTTTTGGGAGCCTTTTTGCCATTGAAAGATTTTGGTTATTTGCAGTGGTCAAAAAATTGGTCGATGTATCCATATAACTTAACTGTACAAAACGTGATGTCAATTACTTTTCCGACTTTTTCTAGACTGCAAAATCATCAAGATCTGCTCAAAAAAGCTATTGAAAAATCCATTTATTTTATTGCTCTTTTTATTTTTCCAATTTTAATCGGTATGTCGATATTTATTTATCCTTTGACCGAATTAGTTGATAAATATACTAAATGGCAGCCAGCAATTTTGAGTTTTGTCTTGTTTTCTCTCAGTGTAGCTTGGTCAGCAATTTCCACTCCTCTTGTCAATAGCTTAAACGCCATTGGTAAAATTAATCAAACTCTTAAATTAATGGTGATGTGGACAGTTTTGACTTGGGTTTTAACACCAATTTTAGTTTGGAAATTTGCTTTTAACGGTGTAGCAATCGCGGCCTTCCTGATTTCTTTTACTTCAGTTTTTTCAGTTTTTATGACTAAAAAATATATTGCTATAGAAATTATGAAAAATATTAAACCGCAATTAATTGCCAGTTTTTGCATGGCGATTTTTGGCTTTTTAGGCATAGAGTGGTGGGGACGAAGTTATGCGAATTTTTTCTTAGGTGGCTTTAGTTCTTTTTTGCTTTACGCAGCGGTTTTTTTATTAATTTCTAGCAAGAGATTTTTTAGAGAAATCGCTAGCCTCAAGAAAAATCTATGAAAAAAATCGTTTTAGCAATCTTGTTTTTAATTATTTTTTCCAGATTTTTTGCTTTTAATCTTTCTCCCAGCAGTCCATATTGGGAAGAAGTGGCTTTGGGATATGATGCTTATAGCATTGCGGAAACAGCTAGAGATCATCATGGAAATTTTTTACCAATTACAGCCTTTGAATCTTTTGGTGACTACAAACCCAGTCTTTATTTTTATACAGCAGTGCCTTTTGTTAAAATTTTTGGTTTAAATACTTTTGCTGTCAGATTACCCACGGTTTTGGCCTCCATCGCTATTATTTTTGGCACAGCACTTTTAGCTAAAAATTTATTTGTTAAATTTTATGTTAAAAATGATCAGCAAAATGCTAGTGTTATTTATTATTTAACTTTGTTTTTAACCAGCATTTCTCCGTGGTTGATGATGTTTTCTCGCTCAGCATGGGAAAGTACTTTGGCAACCGCCTTAATTATTTGGGGAATTAATTTCTATTTATTTTTTATTTTTTCCAATAAAAGTAAATGGATTGTTTCGGCCAGCATTACTCTTGTTTTATCGACCTACGCTTATCATTCGGCCAGGGTAACGGCGCCTTTGCTTGGTTTATTTTTAACTATTTTTTATTTGATTTCACGATTACTTAAAAAAGAAAAATTAAATTGGCGAGCTTTATTGATGGCTTTGTTAATCGCCTTGTTTCTTTTTGCGCCGATTGGAAAATCTTTATTTCTTAAAACTGGTCAGCAACGGATTGCAGAAACCAGTATTTTTAATGATATTTCCATTATTGAACAAAGCAATGAAGCAATTAAAAATCATGGTAGAAATAAATTAAATAAAATTATTTATCATCGCTATCTTTTTTTTGCTAAAGAAGTGGGTTTAAATTTTTTAGATCATTTTAATTTTAAATATTTATTTGTTAGTGGTGATAACAATCCTAGACACAGCTTACAAAATTTTGGTGAATTCTATTACCTTGATTTATTATTTTTTGTTTTTGCTATATTTTTTCTTCTTAAAAAGAGAAGTATGGCGACTGCAATTTTAGGTTTTATTCTTTTTGTTGCTATTTTGCCAGCTGCTTTTACCAAAGCTACTCCTCACGCCTTAAGAACCTTAACGGCCCTGCCTGTTTTAATGATTTTTTTAAGTTTTGGTATTTGGCAATTTTTGCGATTATTTAAAAATAATCAAAACAAAAAATTTATTACAAAAATTATCATTTTAATTTATCTAGTCTTTTTTGCTTTGTTCTTTTATCAACTAATTTATATTTATCCAAAGAAATATAAAGCAGAATGGCAATTTGGTTATCAGGAAATGATTGGCAAGTTAAATAAAATAGAAAATAATTATGAAACAATTTATGTTACCAGAGAGCAGGGTAGGCCAGCCATGTATTATTTCTTCTATACTAAAGTTAATCCCTTATTAGTGCAAAATGCTAATCAATTAGCGAAAAAAGATCAGGGTGAATTTTTAGAATTTCAAAAAATTAAATTTATTGATAAGCCAGAACAAATTGATTTTAGTAAAAAAGCATTAGTGATTAGTTCTCTAAATTTTTACCAAAATTCTTTTTCTAAAAATAATGTGCCTTTAATCGATAAAACTGATGAAGAAACTTGGGTATTTTATGAAATCAACTAAAATCTTATTATTGGCGATCTTTTTTTTAGGACTGGGCTTGCGTTTATTTAATGTAGCTAAATTGCCAAGTATTTTAAATAGAGATGAAGCAGCTTTGGCTTATAATGCTTTTTTAATTAAAGAAACTGCTAGCGATGAATGGCAAACTAAGTGGCCACTAACTTTTAAATCTTTTGGTGATTATAAGTTACCAGGTTATCCTTATTTGTTAGCCGGTTTATTTACTATTTTGCCAATTAATGATTTCTCTACTCGTTTACCTTCAGTTTTGGCAGGGAGCTTTTTAATTTTATTAGCTTTTTTCTTTGCCAAAGATATCTTACAAGTTAAAAAATCATCTGCTTTATTAATGTCGCTATTAATTGCGATTAGTCCAGTGTTTTTCTTTTATTCAAGAATTGCCTTTGAAGCCAATTTGGCCCTATTTTTATTTGTGAGCGGTTTATATTTTTTACTTAAAGATCAAGAGAATTTCTTACTTGCTGCTTTTTTTATATTTTTAGCAGTTTTAACTTATAACACTCCATTTTTATTGTTACCTTTTTTAATTCCACTTTTAATTTATAAAATTGGTTGGCAAAATAAAAAGAAATGGCTTAAGCCTATTGTTTTATTGGCATTGATTTTAGTATGGGGAATTTTAAATTTTTACGCTTTGTCTTCACAAAAAAGTGGGATTACTATTTTTAATGATCAAACTACATGGGAAAACTTTGCTAGTTACAGATCTAATTTCAATGGTGTTTGGCAAACTATTTTAGGCAATAAATATGTTTTTTATGGCCAATTAATTTGGCAAAACTTATTGGAAAGTTTTTCACTTAACTTTTTAGTAAAAAATGGCGGGAGTCATCCCTGGCACGCTTTACCTGGATTTGGACATCTTTTTTATTTAAGTTATTTTCTAGCTATTTTTATGGTCATTGATATTTTGGGAGAAATTGTGATTGCTTTATTTGACAAATCATTTAAAAAGAAACATTTAATTTTGTTTTATTTATTGATTGTCGCTTTAGCTCCATCAGTGGTCACGGTTGATAGTCCTCATGCCACTCGTAGTTTATTTTTCTTTTTTATTTTTACAGCCTTAGCGGTTTTATTTGTTGATAAGCTTATTAAAATTTTTGCTAGGCAAAGTAAATTGATTTTTATAGCCATCATTTGTCTTTTGTCTGTAGAAAGTTTTTTTTATTATCGACAATATTTTTTAAACTATCCTAGTCAAAGCGAAAAAATTCTTTACGGTCAATTTAAAGATTTAATTATTGAATCTTTAAAAAAATATCCTGAAGAATCAATTGCTATTATAGATGACGGAGGCTATCAATATATTTTGACAGCCTGGTATTTAAAAGTACCTAGCGATAAATTTTTCGCTACAATGCATTATCAACAAGCCGATCAGATTAATTTTTATTACGGAGAAAAATTACTCAATTATCATTTCATTAAAAATTTAGAAGATAGAAAAGTAACAGAAAAAGTAGTTTTAGCAAAAAATTTGGGTTTAATTAAATATGACTAAAAAACAAGAATTTTTAATTTTAGCCATTATTATTTTACTGGGAGTCTTTTTGCGTTTTTACCAATTTGGGACAAATCCTGCCAGTTTATATTGGGACGAAGCAGCCATAGCTTTGGATGCTTATAGTATTAGTGAAACTGGCAAAGATATTCACGGCATGAATTGGTTACAAGCAATCTTAGCTTCTTATGGTGATTTCAAAGCTCCAATTTTAATTTGGTTGGTCAGTTTGTCAGTTAAAATTTTTGGCATGAGTGTTTTGGCAATTCGTTTGCCAGTAACTTTGTTTTCTGTGTTGAGTATTTATTTAATTTATTTATTAGTCAAAGAATTGCTGAGCTTCAATGGTACTTTGGCTAAAAGATATAAATTAATGCCGATTTTGACGGCTTTGGTGGTGGCGATTTCTCCCTGGTCAGTACATTTTGGACGAATTGCTTTCGAATCCAGTCTTTCGGTAGTCTTTTTCTTAATAGCTTTAGTATTTTTTGTGAAAGCGATTAAAACTAAAGGATTTTATTTTCTATTAAGTACAATTTTTGCCGTTTTAGCAACTTATACATATTATTCGTTGAGAGCAATTATTCCTTTGTTTTGTTTAGCTTTGATTGCAATTTTTTTTAAAGAAATTAAAAGCAAAAAACTTTGGCTAATTACTTCGATGTTATTTTTTGTTTTAGCGATGCTACCAATTCTGCAATCTCCCTATTATGAAGCCAGTCAAAATTATCGTTTGAATAACAACAACTTAGTGCATGCTACACAAGCCATTGCAGAATCGAGTCAATATTTAGAAAAATATAATTCCAATCTATTAGCGAGATTGTTTTATCATCGTTATATATTTATGGCTCGTGATTTTGTGATTAATATGAGCACGCATTTTAGTCCAAACTTTTTATTTTTTAAGGGAGACAGCAATTTGCGACAACACTCTGGTTATTTCGGTGAGTTTTTGATGGTGAGTTTGCCTTTTTATTTTTTAGGAATTTTCTTGTTATTCAAAAATTTAAAAAGTAAATTAACTTTGTTTTTATTATTTTTAATGTTTTTAACTCCAATCCCAGCCTCACTAGTTTATGAAGTGCCACATGCTTCGAGAGCTATTTATCTATTTATTCCTTTTGCGATTCTTATTGCGTGGGGTATGAATGAAATTTTTTTATTAAAAAATAAAATTTTTGCTTCACTTTTAATAATTTTATTTTTAGTCAATGCGGTTTTTTATTACCACGATTATTTTAATCATTATCCTAAAAGATCTAGTGAAGCCTGGCTTTATAGTTATAATCAGGTAGCTCTTTATCTCAAGGATCACTATCAAGAATTTTCGAGTGTAGAAATCAGCGAACACTATTGGTTTCCCAATATTTTTATTTATTATCAATTTCCAGAATTATTAAATAAAAGAGCTAAGACACAAGAGTTGGCCTTGGAAAATCCTTTTAATCTTTTACTTGATCAAAAGGATGCAAATAAAAAGCAAGCTAAATTTATTTATTATCAAGATGAAATTCCAGACGGATTTGCTGTTGTTAAAAATTTTGATTTTTTAAATGGAGAGCCTAGTCTAATTTTAGTGACCAAAGAAAATGAATTATGAAAAATTTTTTGAAAGTTCTTTTTTTTACTCTATTAACTCTAATTAGCTGTCGTTATTTTTTTCATCTGGGAGTGCCGGTGACCCATGATGGCAATAATCACTTAGTGCGTTTTGCCAACTATAAAATAGCAGTTAGAGAGTTGCAAATTCCACCACGCATTGCTCCAAATTTAGTCAATGGTTACGGCTATCCTGTTTTTAATTATAATTATCCTTTAGCTAATATTTTATCTTTGCCTTTTTCGATTTTAAATATTCACTATGAAATTGCTTATAAAATAATCATTACCTTTTTTGTTTTTATGGCTTTGTTTGGAGCTAATTTATTTTTAAAAAGTAAAAATTTTGCTAAAAGTGCACGGTTTTTTGCCCTAACAGTTTTTGCTCTCAATCCTTATATTTTGACAAGCATTATTTTTAGAGGCAATATTGGTGAAGTGATGGCTTGGGGAATTTTACCTTGGGTTTTTTATTTTTTAGAAGACCTAAAGAATGAAAAAACATTTTTTAGTAAAAGTTTATTTCTATTAATTATTTATTTGTCAGCTTTATTTTTAGCTCACAACATCGTTGCTTTTTTTGCCAGCATTTTAATTATTTTTTATTTAATTTTTGCTTATGGAAATGATTGGCAAGCTTGGAAGAGATTTATTTTGAGCTTCATTTGGTCTTTTACGATTGGTTTGTGGTTTTGGCTGCCGGCTATTATGGAAAAAAATTTGGTTAATTTAGATGCAGTAGACTTGACGCTTAATTATTACAAACATTTTCCGAGTTTGGCTCAATTGCTTCGTTTGCCAATCCAATTTGGCTATTCATATTGGGGTCAAATTGACTCGATGTCTTTTGGACTTGGAGCAGGGCAATTATTAATAACTTTTTTGGCTGGAATTTATTTATTTAAAAATAAAGCAAAAAAGAATTTAGTTTTTTTTATTGCTTTATTTGTTTTAGTAATTGGGCAACTCAAAATAGCGGAGCCACTTTACGAAATCATTCCTTTTGCCAATTTTATCCAATTCCCTTGGCGTTTAGCGCTTTTGTTTTCTATTGTTCTCTTGCCAATTTCCGCTTTAATCTTCAGTAAAGCTAAAAAATCTATAAAGCTAATTCTAATTTTTATAGTTTTTTTACAATTAATACAATTTTTACAAGTTAAGCCAATTGATTATCGTCATAAAAACCAAATTGACTATGACGCCGATGCTGATACAACTTCTGTAAACAGAGAAAACATGCCCAAAACTTTTACTTTTGAATATTTCGGAGAAAAAAAAGAGCCAATTTTAATCCTAAACGGACAAGGAACAATCGATCTTAAAAAATTCAATGGTTCTACTCATCATTATTTTCTAGAATTAGCAGAAAAATCGATAATTGTTGAATCTACCGCGTATTTTCCAGGTTGGGAAACAATGGTTAATAATGAAAAAATAGAATATTTAGACAATGAAATGATTAGAGGTCGCATTGCTTATGAATTAAGTCCTGGTAAATATGAAATCAAAACTCGTTTTACTCAAAAAACTTGGCCCAGATTATTAGGCAATAGCCTTAGTGCTTTTGGATTAATTACTTTTTTGTCTTTGGGACTCTATCTTTGGCAAAAGGATAAAAGAAATAACAACTGATTAATAAAGCGAAGACGGAAATAGCATCGCCAATTTTACGAGCAGTGGTGTTTTCGGTGAAATAAATTCCCACTCGATGTTGACCAGCAGGTACATTTAATTGAATATTACCCAATGCTTGATTGGTATTAATTGGCCATTTCTCGCCATCTAGCTCGGCTTGCCAGCCAATAAAATTAGCGACTTTAAAATTTAAAACCTCTGTTTTTGTGAAATCAGTGGCAATCATTTTTTCAAAACCTCGATCAACAATTGGAGTCATTTTTCCAGTTGAGCCAACATCTTCTAACCAGAAGCTTGGAAGTTCTTGATTTTTAGCTAATAAAATCTTTTCTTCAGCCATTTGCAGAGGAATATAGTCTGGTAAAGTTTCGCTCATGTGATTTTGAATTTTTTGTGCATCATCATAATACAAAGCACTGGCGTCTTTCAAAAATTCTTCTGGCTTAAAATAGGAGGCATTCATAAACAAAACAGCCATCATCAGAAATCCATATAAAAATCTGATTTTTTTATTTGTAAAAAGATAAATAGAAAGAGCTACTAAGATCGCTAAAAATAAAGAAGTAATTGACAAGAAGCGCCAAGGAAATTGAATGTATTGCAAAAGTTGAACCTTGTCCCAAATAAATTTGCTTTTGAGGATGCTCATAAAAAGAGCAAAAAAACAAAAACTAGCAAAAACCAAAGAATAAAAAAACAATTGGTTTTTAATAAAGTTTTTACGATTCTTAATTAAATGACAGAAAGCTAATATCGCTAAAACAATTAAGCCTAATAATTGCCCTTTACCTAAAAAGAAAGAGACATCATCATCTGGGCCCCAAGCTGAACCACCATACTGCCACTGATCCTGGAAAAATTGTCTAATATAAAGAAAATGATGAGAATAATGAAAATAACCAGAAAAAATCTTATTAATAATGGTTGAATCTTTTTCCATAAAAGCTGGTAGCATGTAAAAAGCTGAAAGTCCCAAAGCTAATAAAAATTGACCGGCAATTGGCCAAAGTAATTTTAATTTTCTTTGATAAGCAAGATAAAGAAAAGCAAATAAACCAGCTAAAGGTAAAAAAATCATGGCAGTGAGATTGTGTGACAAAATAATGGCCAAAATAGAAATTAATAATAGCAACAAGTATTTTTTATTTTGATTTTTCACAAAAGCCAGAATAGAAAAAAGAACTAATGGTAAAAAAGCCATGGCAAAAACTTCACTAAAAGCACCTCTTACAAAAAGATTAACGGCTCTATAAGGAGCCAAAGTATATGCACTAGCTAATAGTAAACCGCCAAAGCGCCCCAGCATTTTTCTGCCAAGTAGATAAGAACCAATGATGGTAATTAGATTGATAAATAAACATAATAATTTGATGCTAGTAACCACATCAAAACCCATTTTGAAAAATAAAGCTCCAATAAAATAAGGCAGTGGCGCGTAAAAGTTAAACAGAGGCATGCCAAAACCATAACCAAAATTTGCACTCCATCTAACTGGAAATTGCCCTTCATCTAATGCACGAGCCATCTCAGCAATTCTGGCTCCATGAGTAAAATCGTGCACATGAAAAAAACTAGTTTGAAAAAAAGAATAACTACTCAGTAAAAATATTAAAATCAAGGCAATAACAACAAAATAACTTTTTAAAAAATTAACTATAAATTGCCAAATTCTATTTATTATCATGATTAATTAGATTTTAAAGAAGAAAACTTAATATTTAAATAAGTAGTCAAGGCTTCAAAGCAAGCTTTAATAATCACACTAAACTTGGCGCCTGTGGCTTGACCGTAAAGACGAGGATAATGCTGAACGGGAATTTCTTTAAACTTTACTTTTTGTTTTTTAAGACGATAAAGAATTTCAGCACTAGTAAAAGCACTACCTGATTTTAGATGCAGCTTTTTTAACTTTGAAGCCTTGATTAATTTAAAAGCACAATCAATATCTTTAACATGTAAACGAAAAAGCAGATCAATATAAAATTTGAATAACTTGGCATTCAGATCTCTTCTTAGGCCTTCTGATCTTTTGGCACGATAACCAATAATGGCTTGATAATGATCGGTTTCCGCAATAAAATGAGCTAATTCGCTCAAATCAAACTGCAAATCGCTATCAGTCCAAAAAATCCATTCATATTGACTGTGTTTAATACCAGTTTTGAGGACTTCACCGTAACCTTTATTTTTTTGATGTGAAATAAGTTTTACTTGTGGGTTTTGTTTTTGTAATTTTTCTACAATTTCTCGACTGGCATCAGTGCTGCCATCATTGATCACCAGCAACTCATATTTTGTAGCAAGTTTAGAAACAATTCTCAGGGCTTGTTTAAGTAAAATTTCTAGATTAGCCTCTTCGTTATAAACGGGAAAAAAAACCGATAGAGACTTAAGTTTTTTCATGACAACTGCTATCATACTATTAATCAGTTTCTAGCGAAATAAAGAAAAGGGTGAGATTATGTCGATTTCAGCGGTAATCATTGCTAAGAATGCCGAAAAAATTATTAAGCAATCTTTGCAATCGGTGCAATTTGCTGATGAAATAATCTTAGTTGATATTAATAGCACAGATCAAACCAAGTTTATTGCTCAAAAATATTGCACAGCGATTTATGATTACGGTCGTGATTCTAAATTTGTCGAACCAGTACGCAATTTTGCCTTAGCGCAAGCAAAAAAAGATTGGATTCTAGTTTTAGATGCAGATGAAGAAATTCCTGCCTCTTTAGCGACTAAATTAGTCGAGATAGACAAAAATAAGCTAGGAGAGATTTACTATTTACCCAGAAAAAATATGGTGAGCAAATTTTGGATGAAACATACCGGTTGGTGGCCAGATTATCAATTGCGTTTCTTTAAAAAAGGCTTGGTTTCGTGGGGAAGTAAAATTCATGCCAAACCCTTAATTGCTGACGGACATCAAAGCAACGCTTTGGAAGCTAAAGAAGATTGGGCAATATTGCACCACAATTATCAAGATACTAAAGATTATTTGCTACGTTTTGATCGTTACACTGACATTGAAGCCGAGCAAAAAAAAGCTGAAATAGGTGATAAATTTTCGATTTCTCAAACAACTCTCTTAAAAGTTTTTAGCGATGATTGGCTGAGAAGATATTTTGCTCAAGAAGGTTACAAAGATGGGGTGCGAGGTTTTTATTTGAGCTTAATGCAAGCAGCCTATCAAATGACCGTGCAAATGAAAATTTTTGATCGTTTGAGTAATCATGAAAAACTGGAACTTGATAATCAAAAAAACCTAATTAAAGATTGGCGACATTTTCAAAAAGAGTTAAACTACTGGATAAGTGATCTTGAACTGAAAGAAAAAAAAGGTCTTAATCGTTTTTGGTTTAGTTTAAAAAGAAAATTCGATTTATGAAAAGTCATATTTCAATCATTATTGTCAATTACAACACTCCAGAAGATACTAGAGCGGTTATTCAATCTTTAAGTCAAATTACCCACAGTGGTTTTGATTACCGAATTGTAGTGGTTGATAATGGTTCCAAGGAGCTTTTGACCTTCAGCCAGGCTTTTCTCAAAAAAAATCCTAATTTAGATTTGCTGCGCAGCGAAAGTAATTTGGGTTTTTCTGGTGGCAACAATTTGGGTATTCAACATGCCATTGATCATTATGACAGTGATTATTATTTATTGCTTAATTCCGATACGATTGTTGAACAAAATTTTTTGCAAGCTCTCTACGAAATGATGAAAAAAGACCAAAAAATTGGTTTAGCTTGCTCAAAAATTTATTTTCATAAAGGCTATGAATATTTTGCAGATTCATACAGCGAATCAGAAAAGCATCGAGTCTTGTGGTATGTGGGCGGAAAAATCGACTGGACCAATCTTTTGTCTTATCACATTGGCATTGATGAAGTTGATCGAGGACATTTTGATCGTGCCGCAGAAACTGATTATGCCACAGGTTGTGCAATGATGATTAGTCGAGAAGTTATTGAACGAGTGGGTCGCTTGGATGATCGTTTTTTTCTTTACAGTGAAGATGTAGATTTTAGCTTGCGAGTGCGCGAGGCAGGATTAAAAGTCATGTATTGTCCAGATTCGGTGGTTTATCATAAAATTGGCCGTTCTAGCGGTGGTGCCGGCTCACCATTGCAACAATATTATCAAACACGCAATCGATTGTTTTTAACATTTAGACATGCGCCTTTTAGAAGTAAACTAACTGCCTTACATTTGATTTTTAACATCTTACAAAAAGGAAATCGAAGTGAGCGCAAAGCCGTTCTCGACTTATTAATTGGACGTATGGGCAAGCAAGCTTTTATTTAAAATATGAAATCAAATTTAACTGCCTTAATTATTGCCAAAAATGAAGAAAAAATGCTGGCGGCTTGTTTGGATACTTTATCTTTTTGTGAAAAAATTATCGTGGTGGATACTGGCTCTAATGACCAAACTGCCAAAATTGCAGAAAGCTACAACTGTCAAGTAATTAGTTTTGTTCACGAATCTTTTGCAAAATTGCGTGAAAAAGCTCAAGGTCTAGTTGAAACTCAATGGCTTTTTTATATTGATGCTGACGAGAGGGTTACTCCAGGTTTGGCTAAAGAAATTCTTTTGCATCTTGAGCAAGATGATTGTCAGGTGATGACTCTGAGTCGAGAAAATGTTTGTTATGGAACAAAATTTAATTTTGGTAATTGGCAACATGACTACGTGACTAGAATTTTCAAAAAAGACAACCTCAAAGGTTGGCGAGGCACCATTCACGAGAGCCCTGTTTATTTTGGTCAAGAAATAAAATTGAAACAATCCTTAATTCATTTAACCCATCGTAATACTCAGGACAACTTGAGAAAAAGCGCTGATTGGACTATTAAGGAAGCGGTGGCTTTGGAAGCAGCCACGGTTAAAAAAGTGACTTTGAGATTAATTTTACGCAAAGGCATCATGGAATTTTATCGCCGAGCTTTTAAATATCAAGGTTACAAAGATGGTATGCCAGGTTTAATCGAAGCTTTGGTGCAAGCCATCAATCGCATGATTGTTTATATTCAAGTTTGGGAATTGCAGCAAAAGCCGAGCATCGTAACCCGTTACGAAAAAATTGAGCAAGAAATTAAAAATTTATGGAGACGTGAAGGTAAAATAAATTTATGAAAATTGCCCTTTACTCTCCATATATACCTAAGCATACTGGAGGCGGAGAAAAATATTTATTTGATTGTGCGATGATTTTGGCAGAATCTGGTCATGAAGTATACATGACTTTTAGTTCTGAAGAGGAATTTCTAAATGAGGAAGCTCTTGCAGTAATTAGAAAAAAATATGAAAATTTTCTCAATTATTCTTTAGCCAAAATCAAATTCATCGCTTCACCTCTGTTTACTTCAGCTAATTTTATCAAAAAATTAGCTTGGACGGCCAAATTTGATGTTTTATATTATCAAACCGATGGGAGTTTGTTTTTTTCTTTAGCAAAAAAAAACATTTTGCACGTGCAAGTTCCACTAAAATTAGACAAATCCTCGATGTTTGAAAAAATGAAATTGGCCAACTGGCAAATCAAAAACACCAATTCAGAATTTACTAAAAAATATATTGAAAAGTTTTGGCAAACTAACATTGATTATGTTCATCAACCCTATGTAGATGATCAAGAGTTGCAAAATCAGCAAAAAAAAGAAAAAATCATTTTGTCAGTAGGCAGATTTTTTTGTCAGCTACACAGTAAAAGACAAGATGTCCTAGTAGATTTTTTTAAGAGTTTAACAGAGCTAGATCCTCAGGCACTAAAAGATTGGAGATTGGTTTTGCTTGGTCACAAAGAAGATGAAGCTTTTGCTAGTAAAGTTAGTGATTTGGCCAAAAATTTAAATATCGAAATTTTACATAAAGCTGATCGAAGAACTCTAATTCAACTTTATCAAAAAGCTAGTATTTATTGGCATGCATCTGGTTTTGAAATTGATGAAGAAGAAAATCCAGAAAAAGTCGAACATTTTGGCATTGCCACTTTAGAAGCCATGTCGGCTGGAGTAGTGCCAGTTGTCATTAATAAGGGTGGACAAAAAGAAATTCTTGGTGAAAGCTTACAAGCTTGTTTATGGACAAATAAAGATGATTGCCTCAATAAAACTTTAAAATTAATTAAAGACAATCAAGAGCGAGAAAAATTAGGAGAGTTAGCTAGAAAACGTAGCCTGTTTTTTTCCAAAGAAAAATTTAAAAAAATTTTATTAGAAATGGTGGATAACAATGACTAATATTTCGGTGGTAATCCCTAGTTATAAGGGCGTGCATCTTTATAAAAAGAATTTACAGGCAGTTTTAGATTGTATGCGAACCCGCGACGAATTGATTGTCGTTGACGATGCCAGTGGTCCAGATGACGACACCATTTCTTGGTTTGAACAAAAATTTAAAATTAAAAAACAAGCTAGCACTCCAGTTCAAGAAACTGATTTTTATGTGGGTGAATACCAAGAAACTAATAAAAACTTAAGAATAGTTTTATTAGTTAATCAGCAAAATCAACGCTTTGGAGCTTCTTCTAATCGTGGTTTTGCTACTGCACAAAACGAATTAGTTTTTCTCATTAATAATGATGTCGCTCCGTATAAAGATTGTTTGAAATATCTGATTCCTCATTTTGACAACGAAAAAGTTTTTGCGGTTGGTTGTTTGGAGCATGAAAAACATGTTAATGAAATTGGTGGCCGTAATAAATTATGGTTTGAAAGAGGGATGTTCCTCCATAGTCGCTATAAAGATTTATCTGGAGGAGAAACTGCCTGGGCAAGTGGAGGCAGCGCTATGTTTAGAAAATCAATTTTTGAAAAAATTGGTGGTTTTGACAAACTTTACTACCCAGCTTATTGGGAAGACATCGACCTATCTTTTCAAGCTCGTAAAAGAGGTTATCTGGTTCTTTTTGAACCAAAAGCACAGGTTGATCACAATCACGAAACCACTAATAAATCTGTTTTTGGTGAAAAGAAAATTAATGAAATGAGCTGGAGAAATGCCAAAAAATTTGCTTGGAAAAATGGCAATCTTTGGCAAAAAATTAGTTTTATACTTTGGCAGCCTTATTGGTTGCTCAAAATGCGTTAAAAAATGCTAAAAAAAATAGGGCCACTTTTTTCAATTCTACTTTTAGCTTTTATTTTACGTTTCTATAAATTAGCCGAAGTCCCACATGGCATGGCTTGGGATGAGGCGGCCATTGCTTATAATGGCTTCGCCATTTTTACCACTAGGAGAGACGAGTGGTTGCAAAAACTACCAATCAGCTTTCGTTCTTTTGGCGATTACAAAGCACCTTTGGCGATTTATCAAAGTGGTTTTTTTACAAAATTTTTTGGTATGAATTTATGGGCGGTGAGATTGCCTTTTGCCATTCATGGAATATTGGCAATTTTGGCGATTTATCTTTTATTTAGAGAATTATTTTTTAAAGATAAGCACCGAAACAAATGGGCACTGTTAGCTGCATTTTTATTGAGTATTTCTCCTTGGCATTTACATTATTCTCGAATTGCTTTTGAGTCCGGCCTGGCCTTAAATTTGATGTTGTGGAGTCTGTATTTCTTTTTTCGTTTTTTACGTTTGGAAAAATTACCCAATTTATTAATGGCGAGTTTATTGAGCGTTCTGGCGATTTACGCCTACCATAGCAGCAAAGTTACTATCCCTTTATTATTTATTTTTTTATTTTTTAAAAATCTAAATTTGTTCAAAAAAAGACTGGGTGCTTTGATCATTGCTGGTGGTTTTACACTTGTTTTACTTTATCCATTTTTGCAAGATTCTTTCTTTGGAGCGGGTCTGACCAGGGCTTCTTCAATGATTTTTGCTCAAGGTTACACCGCTTTAGAGTTATTTAAAAAATTAATCGGCAACACTTTGAGTTATTTTTCCTTGGATTTTTTAATTGCCGGTAAAAACCTAGGCAATTACCGTCATGGCGATGGCAAATTTGGTGTGCTTGAACCAATTTCCCTAATTCTAATGATTTTTTATTTATTTTTTAAGAAAAACAAAAGCCAATTAACTCCCATAGCTTTAATGATGATTATTTGTGGTTTATTGCCAGCGATCTTGGCTGATGGACAAAGCAGCAGCAATAGAAGTCTTTTGGCTTTGCCGGGTTATATTTTGCTCACTATTTTAGCAATTCGATCTATTTATGCTGCTCTAGAAAGTCATAAAAAAATCTTTTTTAGCACTCTGATTGTTATATATTTGGCTTATACAGGACTTTATCAAGTCAATTATTATCGTCATTATCCAGAGAAAAATGCTGATGATTTTTTAGATGGCTATTTAGAAACTATGACTTATTTGCGTCACTTAGATCGCAGTCATATCAAACAAATTGTTTTTACCAATGATTATCAGCAAGCCTATATTTATGCTTTATTTGCTTTTGAAGTAAGCCCGATTGCCTATCAAGGTGGTATTCTTAATTTATTTTTCTTTACCGATAAAATCGATGTGGGAGATTTAGAAAAAACAGACACTATTGTGGTGGCAAGCAAATTTGATCAAATGGGTGAAAGAAAAGCAGACCACGTCGTTAAAGGCAGTGATGGTCAAGGCAGATTTTTTATCTATTTACCGTTATAATAAACTTCATGGACAAAGAAATTTTGCTGACAAGCATTTTAAAACAAGCTTTAAATGTTTTTGCTTTAGATTTACCGATTAAATTAGAAAAACCAGCTGATGAGAAATTTGGCGATTTATCAAGTAATATAGCCATGATAGCTTATAAACAAGTGGCTGATAAATTCAATTCCCCTAGAGAGTTAGCTGAAACTTTGCTTGAAGAAATTAAAAAAGCTGACCGAGAAAATATTATTGAAGAAATTAATGTGGCGGGGCCAGGATTTATCAATTTTAAATTAGGCCACGATCATTTAATAAATAAATTGCAAGAAATTATCACTAGTAAAGACTTTCCTTTAATTAATCTTGGTCAGGGTAAAAAAGCCATCGTTGAATATTCTTCGCCTAATATTGCTAAACCATTCACCATTGGCCACCTTCGCTCGACGATTATTGGCGATAGTGTGACTAATTTGCTCGAAGCCAGCGGTTATAAAGTTTTTAGAGACAACCATTTAGGCGATTGGGGCACTCAATTTGGTAAGCAGATTGTAGCCATTAAAAAATGGGGCAATGAAAGTGAGATTGCTTTGGCTGATAACCCAGTTGAAAAATTAGTCGCTCTTTACGTGAAATTCCACAGTGAAGCTGAAAAAAATCCTGAATTAGAAGATGAGGCTCGATTGTGGTTCAAAAAACTAGAAGATGGTGACAAAGAAGCTCGTGACTTGTGGCAAAAATGTATTGATTGGTCTTTTAAAGAATTTGCCAAAATTTATGATTATCTACAGGTGCAATTTACAGAAAACAATGGCAAGGGTTATGGCGAATCATATTTTGAACCAATGCTTAAAGATCTAATTAAAGAATTAGAAAAATCTGGTTTTGCCAAAGAAGGCAAAGAAGGTGCTATTCTTTTTTTCTACCCCAACGACGAATTAACTCCACTAATGATTGCCAAAAAAGATGGCAGCACGCTTTATGCTACTAGAGATTTGGCTGCTGACAAATGGCGTAAAGACAACCCTCGTTATCAAAATGAAGATGGTAGCGCGCCTTTAGTGGTTAATGAAGTAGGAGCCGAACAAGCTTTTTATTTTCAACAACTTTATCGCGCTGAAGAATTGTTAGGCTGGTATCAAAAAAATCAAAGAGTTCATGTCAAACATGGCTTGTATCGCTTCAAAGAAGGCAAAATGTCTACTCGCAAGGGTAATGTAATTTGGTTGGATGAAGTACTAAAAAAAGCCAAAAATAAGGCTTTAGATTTTACTAATGATGAAGAAGTTGCAACTAAAGTCAGCGTGGCAGCTCTTAAGTGGAACGATTTAAAAAGAAAATCAGAAATTAACATTAATTTTGATTGGGAAGAAATTTTAAATTTACAGGGCAATTCTGGGCCCTATATGCTTTATAGTTATGCTCGTGCCAAAAGTATTTTGCGCAAAGCTGAAGAACTCAATTTAGTTCGTACAGAAAATGCAGATTTCGCAGTCAGTGACTTAGAAAAAACTTTATTAAACACAATGAATGACTTTGCCAAAGTTGTGGCACGAGCCAGCAGTGAATTTGCTCCTCATTATCTATGCAGTTATTTGTTCGAGTTAGCCCAACTTTTTAATAGTTTTTATAATAAATATCCGATCTTGAACAGCTCACCAGAGCGTCAATTCCGGCTTGATTTAGTCAAAGGAGTAGCAATTATCCTTAAAAAAGGCCTCAATTTACTTGGCATTAATACTTTAGAAAAAATGTAGCCTTTTTAGGCTATAATGGAAGATATGTTTTCAGTAGTTTTGACTACCCACAACGAAGAAAAAAATTTAGCTAAATGTTTAGAATCAATCAAAGATTTGGCCGATGAGATTATTGTGGTGGATGGTGAATCAACCGACAAAACAAAAGAAATTGCAAAAAGTTTCGGCGCTCAAGTTTTTTCAACCACTAATAAGAAAAACTTTCACATCAATAAGCAAATGGCTATGGATAAAGCCAAAGGAGATCTAATTTTGCAGTTAGACGCTGATGAACTAGTTGATACTGAATTAAAAGAATTTATTCAAAAATTGCTAGGCTCTCTAGAAAAAAAAGAAAAACTTGAATTTGCAGCTTGGTGGATTAAGCGTAAGAACTTCTTTTGTGGTCGTTGGCTTAGCAAAGGTGGTCAGTATCCTGATCCAGTGATTCGTCTTTATCTTAAAAATAAAGCCCATCTTCCAGCCAAAGATGTTCATGAGCAAATGCAAGTCGATGGCAAAACCGCCACCGCTAAAGGTCATCTTTTGCATTACAGTAATCCTACCTTTAGCGATTACTGGCGCAAATTTCAGACTTACACCTCTTTCAAAGCACAACAATTAAAAGATGAAAAATTAAAAGTTAATCCTGTGACTTTGATAAAATATTTACTTTTTAAACCACTGCAAACTTTTTTGTTAATTTATTTGCGCCATAAAGGTTTTGTTGATGGTTGGCAAGGTTTTGTTTTTGCTTTCTTTAGTGCTTTGCATCATCCGATCGCTTATATTAAATTTATAAAAATCAAATATGCCAATTAAAGTTTTACTTGACGATAGTCCACTTAGAAATGCTAATGCCATTAGAGGAGTGGGAGCTTACACTAGATTTTTAGCAGAAGCTTTGAGTAAAAATAAAAGCGTTGAACTGGCGCTGAGTTCTGAAAAAAATATGGATTTTAAGGCAGAAATCACCCATTATCCATTTTTTGATTTATTTTTTTCGACTTTGCCTTTAATTAATAAAGGTAAAACCATTGTCACTATTCATGACACTATTCCTTTGCTTTTTCCTAAATTTTATCCGATTGGTAAAAAAGGCATATTGGCTCTCATTAAGCAAAAAATCGCGCTTAAAAGTGTTAATGCAGTGATTACTGATTCTAATAATTCCAAAACCGACATCGCTAAATATCTTAAATTTCCTCTGGATAAAATTTATGTTGTTCCTTTGGCTCCCAATCCTAATTTAAGCTCAGTCAATGAAGTAGAGATTAAAAAAGTGAGCAAAAAATACAAATTACCCAAAAAGTATTTGCTCTATGTGGGCGATATCAATTACAATAAAAACATTCCTCAACTCATCAAAACTTTGAAATTTCTGCCCAAAGAAATTAAACTTGTTTGCGTGGGTAAAAACTTTGTTTCACAAGATATTCCAGAATGGAGAGCGATTGAAGCGCAAATTGCTTTGAGTGACGTAGCAAATAGAGTTCAATTTATTACTGATCTAAGTAGTGCAAGTAATTTAGAATTATCAGCTCTTTACAGTGGAGCTCTGGCTTACATCCAAGCTTCTCTTTATGAGGGCTTTGGCTTGCCAGTCTTAGAAGCGATGCGTTGTGGCACACCGGTGATATGTGCCGAAAATTCTTCCCTGTCAGAAGTAGCTTTGAATCAAGCTCTCTTAGTGGAGGAAGCTAAAGCAGAAAATTTTGCTCTGGCGGTAGAAAAAGTGCTCAATTGGTCAGCAATCGATCGCGAAAAATTTATTAGACGAGCCATGTCTCATGCCAGAAAGTTCACCTGGCAAAAAACTGCACAAAATACCATTGAAGTTTATCAAGAAGTTTTAAAACAATGAGTAAAAAAGAAATTGTTAAGATCTTCGGCTTTTTTATTTTATGGTTGTTTTTTTTAAGTGCAGTAAGTTTTTTAGCCGAAAAACTTTTTGTTTTCAAGCCAACCTTTCCTTATGCTTATGAATTCGCCAAATATAATAGTCATAGTTTTTTTGAACGCTTGGCTAATTTTGACGGCGTTCATTACTTGGGATTAGCAACCAGCGGTTATTTACACACTGAGCTTGTCCAGGCTTTTTTTCCTTTTTATCCATTTTTAATGAGATCAATAGATTTTTTTGTTAATAATTATTTACTCAGCGGTTTGTTGATTAGTCATTTTTTTGCCTTGTTAAGTTTTTTTGCTTTTTATTATTTAGTGAAACTGGATTATGGAATAAAAATTGCTCACTGGAGCTTGGTTTTTTTTGCTTTCTTCGTCAGTGGCTTCTATTTGCGCAGTCTTTATAATGAATCTTTATTTTTGGTTTTTATTTTTACTAGTTTAATTGCTGCTAAGAAAAAACTTTATTTGGTGGCCGGATTATTAGGAGCTTTAGCGAGTGCCACCAGAGTAGTGGGAATTTTTATTTGGCCAAGTTTATTACTGATGGTTTTTATACAAGATCGACGTCAATGGCTAGCTTATTTAGCTGTTAGCATCAGTAGCTTGGGCTTGGCGGCCTACATGCTTTATTTGCAAATCTATTTTGCTGATCCCTTATATTTTTTTCATATGCAAGAATATTTTGGCGCCAGTCGCCAAACAAAATTAGTTACTTATCCACAAGTAATCTGGCGTTATCTTAAAATTCTTTGGACAGTCAGGCCAATTGATTGGAAGTATTATGCTTATGTTCAAGAATTTGTTCTTTCTCTTTTAGCCTTGCTGGGATTAGTCATGGCTAGTTGGCAAAATTTCAAAAATAAAATTAAAATTAATTGGGCTTACTTAATTTTTGCTTGGGGCAGTTATCTTTTACCGACCTTGACCGGTAATTTTTCTAGTATGCCTCGCTATCTCTTGGTCTGTTTTCCAATTTTTATTTATATCGCTATTCTTTTAAATAAAAAATCAAATTCTAAAAAGATCTTCTACCTGACAATTAGCCTGATCTTCCTTATAATCAACTTAATTTTATTCACTCAGGGCTACTGGGTGGCATAAGACATCATAACGAAAGGGAATAATTATGAAAATTTTAATTACTGGCGGCGCTGGCTTTATCGCTTCTCACGTTGCTGATGCTTACATTGAATTGGGTCACGAAGTAGTGATAGTCGATAATCTTTCTACGGGTAACTTAAAAAATTTAAATCCCAAAGCTAAATTTATCGAAGCTGATATTACGGATAAAGAAAAAATCCAAGCAATCATCAGAGCTGAAAGACCAGAATTAATTAATCATCATGCGGCTCACATTCAAGTTGGCTACAGTGTCAAAAATCCTCAATTTGATGCGGAAAATAACATTATTGGCTTACTAAACATTATGGAAGCAGCCAAAGAAATTCCTGTCAAGAAAGTGATTATGGCAGCTACCGGTGGAGCGATGTATGGCAATAAACAAACTCCTTTCAACGAAACCATGAAAGCTGAACCACTTTCTCCTTATGGTATTTCCAAGCGCGCCGGCGAACTCTACTTGAATTATTATCATGAACTTTACCAAATTCCTTTCATTTCTTTGCGTTATTCCAACGTTTATGGCCCACGCCAAAATGCTCATGGAGAATCGGGGGTGATCGCGATCTTTACGGAAATGATCGCTGATGGCAAAACTCCAGCGATCAATGGTGATGGGACTCACACCCGTGATTATGTCTATGTCGAAGATGTCGCCAAAGCCAATGTTTTGGCTCTAAACAGTGATTTTGTCGGTGAATTGAATATTGGTACTAAAACTGAAATTTCTACCAATGAAGTTTTCCGCAAAGTTGTTACGGAAATGGGTGTTAATATCGAGGAAAAACATATCGAAGAACGACCAGGTGAACAAGTCACTAGTTCACTGGATTACAGCAAAGCTACGGAAGTTTTAGGCTGGGAACCAAGTGTTAATTTTGATGAAGGTGTGAAGAGAGTGGTGGAGTGGTATAAAAACAAATAAAATTAATTTGTTCTAAATTTAATATCTATTTTTTTACCAAAGGCTTGTGCCAATCTATTTAGAAATTCTAAACTAGGATTCGTTTTTCCACTTTCGAAACGACTAATATTAGCCTGTTTGGTTCCAATTTTATCTGCTAGTTCTTTTTGAGACATCTTGTTTTTAAGACGATTTTTAATCACTAAACTAATTGCCTCATATTGTGGTCTGAGAGCTTCATATTCTTTGGCAAATTCTGGATCAGCCAACTTTAGCTTTTTAACTTCTTCAAATGTAACTATTTTTTTCATATTTATTTTCTCCTTAAGCATCGTTTAGTCTTTTTTCTGCTAGTTCAATATCTTTTTTTGGTGTTTTATTAGTTTTTTTTATAATGATGTGTAATAAAATGATATTTTTTTCTTTAATAAATGATAAAAATATTCGATAACTTTTGGATCTTAATTCCCAGATGTTTTTACTGCCTTGCAAATATTTTAAATAAGGATACTTTAAAGATCTACCATACATGGATAAGAGGTCTATTGTCCAGAATATTTTAGTTTGATCTTTAATTGGCAGTTCATTAATGAAGTCTAAAACCTGATTTTTACCGTTTCTATTTAGATAAAAGGTTATTTCAAATTTAGACATTAACTAAGAAAAATTATATATCATTTATGATATTTTTCAAGAATCACCACTTCCAAAGTTTCACTGCATTTGAAGCGTTCTTTTTCTCTGGATTCACCAAAAAGAGTCAATTCGTAATAGGCAGTTTTACCATGTTCATAAATGTCATCGTCTAAAACGACCGCCATAATATCAGCTTGACCATTCTCGGTATTAATATCTTTGACCTGGCAACCGGCTTCATTCATCAAATACTGAAATTCCATGGCGTTGTGATAAGGGTGATGACTTGATTGATTACTAATGAATAAAGGTGCTTGATATTTTTGACAAAATTGCTGAGCACAACTTTGTAATTCTGCCAAGCTATGTCTGGCAGGAGCAAAGTAATTGGCTGACAGAGCAGCTTGGAGGAAAACCACATAGAGAAAAACCGCCACTAAATAAATATAACGAGTTCTCAAGAAGCTAATTAGTAAGAAAAATAAAGGCAAGAGACCAAAAACATAGTGTGAATGAAAAGAAACTGGCATGAGTAAGGTCAAAATCAAAGTAAAAGCAAAAAGCCAAAAACTATGTTCCAGAAATAAGTTTTTTTCTCTTTTATGAGACAAAAAAACAAACAGAGCAATGAAAAGGAGTAATAGAATCGTCCAAGAAGGCGTAGTGGCAAAAGAAAATTCACTCAAACTCTTCAAACGATCAAGAAAAAAATTATGACCTTGATCAATTTTTTCACCAAAAAGCATCATTTTACTCAAAAGAAAACCATGCCTTAATTCAAAAAATAAGGTAGGTAAATTAACTAAACCAAGTGAAGTGATTACATAAAGTAAATAAGATAGAAAAACTTGACGACGACGGTAAAGCACGAGACATAAAAAAGCTAAAAGCGTGGGTACGGCTGAATAAGAAAAGGCAGTGGCCAAAGCGATGAAAAAAGCACTGAGCATCAATAAAATTTTCTTAGGTTTTTTCTGCACTAAATAAACAGTCAAGCTATAAAAAGCAATCAAAATACAAGGGGTGACAAAAGAAGGATTCCAGATAAAACGACCTTGAATAATGTATTGCGGATGCACAGTAATTAGTAAAAACACCAACAATAAAGACTTTTCCAAACGAGGGTAGAAACGCAAGAAATATAAACCCAAGACAAAAGCAACCAGATAAAAAACACTGTAAGCAATCAAGCTAGCATAAGGCGAATGGCCAGAAAGCAAATAAAAAGGATAAAGTAAATAAAAGTAAATAGCACTTTGATTAAATGGCAAAGCGCTAGTTTGTGGGCCCAATAAAGGAGGTTTGCCAGATTCTTGCCATTTAAAAAGCGCCAAAAAATCACGACCGATGTCGTTGAAAAATAAAAGTGAAGTCTCAATTTTGTAAAATCTTGTCCAAAGAAAAATTAAGCTTAAAAGAAAAGCGACGAGATATAAATTGCGAATTTTTGGCATAATTTATTATAAACTTACTTCACCCTCTCAAACAACTTCAACGCCTCTGCCACAGCCTGATCCATATTTAAGTAACGATAAGTCCCTAAACGACCCACAAAATGAATGCCCTGAGTCTCTAGTTTCTTAGCTTCACGCAGATATTTCTTCATCAATAAATGATTTCGTTCTCGAGGAACTGGGTAATAAGGCTCACCGTCCCAAGTGGGATATTCTTTAGAGATAATTGTTTTGGCGATGGATTTCTTGAGTGGATAAAAATATTTATATTCAATGATGCGGGTGAAAGGGTAGTCTAGGGAAGGGTAATTGACGGCAGAATTTTCTTGGTAGAATTCCTGATCATGCTCTTCAAAATGAAAATCTAGTGAGCGATATTCTAAATGGCCATAAGCGTAATCAAAATATTGATCGATGGCGCCAGTATAAAAAACTTGATCAAACTGACTGAGATCGTTTTGCTCACGAAAAATAAAAAAATCAGTCTTAAGCCGTAACTCAATATTCTGATGTGACAACATTTTTTTTACCAAGCCTTCGAACCCGCCTACTGGCAAGGCCTGATAACGATCGGTAAAATAGCGATTGTCACCGTTAAAACGCAAGGGATTACGCTTAATGACTGCTGAGTCTAACTCACTAGGATCCAGTGCCCATTGTTTGAGACTATAATTTTGAAAAATTGCCTCGTAAAGTTCTTGACCTATTTGTGACAGAACATAATCTGCACTATTGCTCACATGTTTTATTTTTTTGGTTTTTTTAGCTAAGAAAGAGCGCATCTCTGCCGCGTTTTTTAATTTCAAATGAAAAAATTGATTAATGGTGTTCAAGTTAATTGGTAAATTAAGCAGTCGGTTTTTAACTTTAACCAAAACTTGATGCTCATATGGTTGCCATTTAGTAAATTTTTGTAAATAATTCCAAACTTCTTGACTGTTAGTGTGAAATAAATGGGCACCATAATTAGAGACGCGAATGCCAGTTGCCTTATCCAAGTGATCGTAACAATTGCCTGCCAGATGATTTCGCTGATCAATCACTAAAACAGCATCGCCCTCCTTCGCAAAGCGCTCTGCTAAAGTGACTCCAGAAAGACCAGCGCCGATGATGAGAATGCGAGACATTGAGTTGATTATAGATTACTTTCCCGATATCTTCTTTCCAAAAAGTTATTTTTTAGATAATGAAACTCAGCAATTTTATAAATCATATCTGGTAATAAATTCATCAGTTGAGTAGCTAAATAAAAAGAAGAATTGGCAATTAAAGATCTTAAGTTAAATTTTGGTCGCCAATTGCTAAATTCAGTTTGATCCAAAATTGTAAAATATTGCTTTCTGTAAGGATGAAAATGAGCGAAGCTCCAAGGTTTAGCACCATCAAAATGAATAATTCCTGGATTGTTTTTGAGTTGTTGAAATTTCTTTTGGCTTAACTGACAATAAAAATGGCTTTTAGCATAAAAAATATAAGAGCCAACATTCCAAGTTGGATCGAGTTTACTAACTTTGTTATTCATCACAATATTAAAAACATCTTGATCGGCGGCCAATAGCTTGTTGGTGTTTTCTATTGAAAAAGTGATTAATTTTTTTACCAAATTATTTCTTCTCATTGCTTGCAGATTTATTAGTAAAACTCCAGTGTTAAAACAGAAAGATAAATTAGTTTTGAATTGTTTGGATAAGACTTGCTGATAGTTTGGATGAAAAACTTTTACTGCTGCAATGGGCTTGTTTGCGCTTAAGCTAGTTGCAAAAATTTTGGCTACATCATCAAAAATTAATAGATCGGCATCTAAATACAAAACTTTTTTAATATTTTTTAATATATTGGGCAATAAAATTCTAAAATAGCAAACTTCATTTAAATGTAAAAATTTTTGAGTATCTTTAAAAATATTTTTATCAATTTGATAAAATTTTAAGCTTTTGTTAGTAAAATTTTTTAAGCTAGCTATCAATTTCTTTTTGTTAATGTCAGAAATTCCTCCGTCAAGAATGTGAAGGTGATAAAAATGACCTGCACCAGCTACTTGTAAAAGTGAGTAAATCGTGACTGTTAAATGTTGAAGATAGTGATCATCGGCAGAAAAAGCAACGTGGACCTGCATTTCAAGAATTGGTGCGATAACTAATTGAATATAGAGAATAAAAGAATTTCACCAAAAAATTTGGCCAAATTTTTTTAAAACAAATTAAGTCTTCATCTTGACGAAGATGATTTTGTAGACCCCTCGTAGTTTCAGAGTCAGCGTGAATGCGATGTTGCATAAGAATTTTGCTAGACTTTAGAAAATCTCCTTCCCGATTGGCCAAATCTATCCAAGCAATCCAATCGATGTTAATGCGAAATGCAGGATCAAAGGCAAAGTCAGTGATCTTGTCACGATGAAATAAAACGCTCGGACAAGGAATTGGCGAGCCAAGACCTAAAAATCTTTTTTTTGCATCTAATTTAGTAATTACTGGAGAAAAAAAGAAACTAAAAAAAATTATTAAACGCTTGATCAATAAATTTAATGTCCAAGTTCGAATTTTAGTTTCCTTTAAACCATGATAAATTTCTTGATAATCACAAAACTTAATTAAAAATTCTGGATAATTTGCTAAGTTTTTTAGCATTTCTTGAGTGTAATTTGGTAAATAAATATCGTCCTGATGAGCCAGGGTAAAATATTTAGTTGAGGCTTGTTTAAGAGCAAAATTAAAATCTGGCGCCAAGCCTTTTTCACCCTTATTAATTTTAATTTCTAAATGATATTTTTTGGCAATTTTTTCTAAAAAAGCGTTGGGAGTAGAAGTAGCCAAAATAATTTCACTTTTGACCGATTGGGCAAATAAAGACTGCAGACAATCTTCTAAAAAAGGTGATTCTTTGTAAGCTAAAACCACGAAACTATGTTGATTTTTTTTCATTTTAACTTAACTCTTTCTAAAGTAATTTTTCTTACTAGTTCTTCCAGTCTTTTTTCTAATTTTTTATTTTTAAGATAAATATAAAAATTAAGCATCACTAAAATCATAAATGCTAAAACTACTAATAAGTCAAAAACTCGCGCAAAATGCAAGACATTTACTATTCCCAAGAGTAAATCAGGAAAAAGCGCTAAGACAATAAAAATAAACCAAACACTGTACCAAAGCGAGGCCTCCGCAATTAAAAGATTGTGTCGTTTTTGATTACTTCTCACCCAATAAATCATAAATAAGGCAAAAAGGGTGGCGATGATTTGAAAAATACTCATAGATTAATTCTCCATAATATAACTTTATGAATCATTTTAAAAGTATCCAGCATGCTCATGCCTCGATCAAGGTCATGATAAATGGTTTTAATTGGAATTTCGCTAAAAGCAATTTTATATTTAGCAGTTTTACAGGCAATTTCTAGTTCCACTCCGTAGTCGCTACTTTGCCAATTTAACTGCTGATAAACACTACGGCTCATAGCCTTAAAACCTGAAGGAATGTCTAATAAATACTGACCAAATAATAAATTGACCAAAACAGAGGCAAAACGATTGCCGAGCACACGATAAAGAGGCATGTTTTGATCAAAAGCTCGCACGCCAAAAACTAAACCGTTTTGAGCCAGGTTTGACCTATGAGAGATAAAAAAATCATAAAACTTTTCCAAGTCTAGCGGATGATGTTGATCATCGCCATCCATATAAATTATGACATCAGCTTTTAAAACATTAAAGGCGTAGTCAGCGCCGGTTTTCATAGCCGCGCCCTTGCCAAGATTAATGGGATGAATCAATAAGTGCTGAGTAAATTTGCGTGCAATTTCAGCAGTATCGTCAATTGAACCATCATCGACAATAATAAAATCCGGAGTTTGTTTGCTTAGTTTTTGCAAAAATCCGCTCAGATATTTGGCTTCATTGTAGGCGGTGATGACGACAAAAATCTTTAAAGGTGATTGCACTCTGACTATATTGTAATGTATCTTAGAAGTTAAGAGTAGACTGAGATAAAATGAACAAATTTCTTTATTCATTATTTTTGGTTTTGGCAATTGGAGTTTTTTTAGTTTTATCTTGGAAAAATCCCTATGGCACCAGCTCTTTAATTGGCAACTTTGATCCTTTCCCAGACAGTTTGCACTACGTGGTGCCGGCTAGAAATTTTGTGATGGGCAATGGATTTGTTTTTGCTCGAGAAGGTGGAAAAACCGTTATTAATGTGCCGCCGCTTTATTCTTTGACTCTAATACCCATTTATTTTTTCAACTTAGATGCCAGAAGTTTTTATTTTGCAAATGTATTACTAGGCATCATTAGTATTGTTTTGCTTTTTAAGATTAGTCAAAAACTGAGCAGATCTGTGTGGTCGACCGGCTTATTGCTTTTCACTTATGTGACTTCTTTTGTCATTTATTGGCAAACTTCTTTAGCAATGGCTGAAAATGTGTTATTAGCAATTTGTTTAGCAAATTTGTACTTGGCATTACAACCCTTAAATACGAAAAACTTAGTCTTAGCAACATTTTTGGCAGTGGCTTGTTATGGAAGTAAATATGTCTCTTTACCGATCACTGGCGTTTTCCTGCTTTTCATAGGGTGGAGAATTATCACAGAAGAAAAACAGCCCCAAAAATTAAAAAGAATTTTACTGGTGAGTGTTTTAGCCACCACCAGTTTTCTATTTTTTAATGGCAGTCAATTGTTTCATTACTTGAAACAGCTTTTTGAAGGAAGTGTAAATAATAATCTAGAAGCCCAAACAGCAACCAGTTGGTTATCAGTTCAATATTTTAGGGAGAGTTTTCCCAAGTATTTTTCGGCCTTAATGGGTTCACCAATTTATAACCTCTGGCACACTAAGGCTATTTTGCCCACTCACTTGGCTACAGTTGTCTTAATTTGGTGTCTGTTTGCCATCTTTAAGTTAGCTCAATATCGCCAATTGGCAATTTTAATTCTCGCCCTGACTCTGGCTCAACTTGCTTTTCTTTCCATGATTTTAATGATTGAAGGCCGCTATGCTTTTGCTTTCATTCCAATTATTTTGACTGGAGCAGCAGCAATGCTGGGTTGGTTGAAAGAAAAAAGCAGCAAAAAATTGGGTGAAAAAATCACTATTTTATTAGAAATCGGAGTTGTTAGTATTTTGGCCAGCTTACTTTTACTAAGTAACTTCAAAGATCTCAAAACTCAACTCCTAATCAATTTCAAAGGTGGAGAAATACCTTGGTGGCAAGTAGGGGTGCAAGTCGCCGATCAATTGATGCAAACAAAAATAGAGAACGGAATCGAGAAGCCGATTATGATTTCCAGTCTTTCACCTTTCGTTTGGGATTTTTATCGCCAGGGTGATTATTTAGTTTTACCTTTGAGCAATAAACAGGACATGGTTAAAGAGAAAATCTGGGGAGAAGATTTTAATCCTGATCAGCTAACAACTTATTATCAAGAACAATTGCAAGCAGGACGATTAATTTACTTAGCGACGGTGGGTTTTGGCAGAAATGACTGGTCAATCTTGGATGAGTACAAAGCTAATGGTCTTGAACTAAAACTTTTAAAAGAAGATTGTGTGGGAGCATGTAAAATCTATAGAGTAAATTTTATTAATGTTATACAATGAGACAAATGTCAATCTTAGATAGCTTTACAAAATACCGCGAGTTACTGAATGAGCTGACGATGCGGGAGATTAAACAGCGTTACAAGCAATCTGTTTTGGGCTATGCATGGGTGATTTTGAATCCTTTTTTTCAAATGTTAGTGATGGCTTTTGTGTTCAGCATTATTATGCGCATTCCTCATTTAGGCGTGCCATATCCCATTTTCTTATATGCTGGCTTACTGCCATGGACACTTTTTTCCAATTCGCTTAATGCTGCAGTTAATGCTTTGGTTGCCAATGCGGGACTGATTACTAAGATTTATTTTCCCAGAGAAATTTTTGTGATTAGTACCATTATGGCGAAGATGGTAGATTTCGCTTTGTCACTGACTATTTTTGTGGTTTTTATGATTTATTTCAAGGTCGCCATCAGCTGGAACATTCTCTGGGTAATTCCCATCTTTGCTATTCAACAACTTTTTACTTACGGTCTGTCGCTTTTCTTAGCGGCCGCTAATTTGTTTTATCGTGACATTCAGTATTTATTGGGACTGATTATTCTGATTTGGATGTATTTAACCCCAGTGATTTATTCTACGGAACTTTTTCCAGAGAAATACCGCTGGATATTTCAGCTCAATCCCATGGCAGTGATTATTAACGCTTATCGCCAAGTGGTTTTGGCCGGTGGGGTACCCAATTTGCGTAGTTTGGCGATTGCCCTGGTTTTATCAATGATTTTATTAATTGGAGGTTACAAATTCTTTAAAAAATTAGAGGGCGTTTTCGCCGATGTTGTTTAAGACACAAAAGCCATGACTGAAAATACAAAGATTGCCATTAAGATTGATCGAGTTAGTAAACTCTTTCACAGACAGAAGCAGAGAACTTTCAAAGAATTGATTCCTGCTCTGATTGGTGGAGAAAAGGCAGTGGAAACTTTTTGGGCGCTACAAAACATCAATTTAGAAATTAAAAAAGGTGAAACTATCGGCATCATTGGTCCTAATGGCAGTGGTAAAAGTACTTTATTGAAACTCATTGCGGGCGTCAGTAAACCGACCAGTGGTACCATTAAGGTCAATGGCAGAATTGCTCCCCTGATTGAGTTGGGAGCTGGTTTTCATCCGGAATTAACCGGTAGAGAAAATGTTTTTCTAAACGGCGTCATTCTCGGCATGAGTCACAAAGAAATCAAAGCAAAATTCAAAGAAATCATCGATTTTGCAGAACTCTGGGATTTCATCGATCAGCCAGTCAAACACTACAGTAGCGGCATGTACTTAAGACTGGCCTTTGCCGTCGCCATCCACACCGATCCAGAGATATTACTAGTAGATGAAATTTTGGCAGTGGGAGATGAGAGTTTTCAAGGCAAATGTTTCAAAAAAATTGAAGAGTTAAAAAATAGCGGAGTGACAATTGTCATGGTCTCTCACTCTATGCCTTCCGTACAAAAGCATTGCCAAAGAGTGGCTTACATTAATTTTTCTAATTTAGTGGCCATCGGCGACACAGAAGAAGTTTGCGCTAGATATCAGGCTGATATCAGAAACAAATAAGATATTTAAAATTCAAAAACAAGAATCGAAAATGTGTGAGCTTGTTATTTTCTAAGATTGCAGTTCTTATTCCAAATTTCAAAATCAAAATAAGGATAAAAAAATACATTATTAGTATTAACCTTATCAATTGCCGCAACTATAAATTGCTCGGCTTTACAATTAATTTGCAGATATCTTGCTGGATCAATAATTAATAGCTGATCGTTTGCTTCTAAATTTTGCACAATATCAAGGTATTGATCCATTTTTTGATCAAAGCTAGCAAGACTATTTATAGAGTTTAATCCATTGATCGCTAACAACCTACTTCCCCATTGGCTACTACTAAAATTTTGATCAATGTACATATACTGATTAAAATTACTCAAGTTTTCGGTAACAAAAACAATGGCATTATATTTTTCTTTATTATTTTCAAAAAAATTATATGATCCTTGTGAAAAACTTCGTTGATTATAGTTACTCAAAAAAGGAAAAATTCTCCAAAACAAATAAATTGTTCCAACTATATATAGAAATAAAATTGATTTTGAGAAATTAAGCTTAAGATAAATATTTTCTAACAACTTATAAATAGCAATAATCGAAAAAACAACAAAAATCATCATAACCACAGAGAATGTTTTATAAAAAGAATATTGAGCAGTTCCGGTTGTGGCTAATTGATAAAGCAAAAGTAGCAAAGAAAAAATTAAAAAAGATATGGCCATATATACTAGAACATAATTATTTTTAATAAGGTTTTTATTAAAAAGATAGAAATATGTTATCGTTGGAATAAAACAAAATAAAACTAAGGCCACAGAATAATCAACAAATGCTCCATTTGCGCTAATCAGCCATAAGGCTTTATCTTCAATTTGAAAAAATTTTATTATCGTTAACAATGAAAAAATAAAGCTTATTAATATTGGCGTTAAATATATTTTCTTTTTATTAATTACAAATAAAAAACAAAAAAAAATTAACAAAGCGGGGATAAAAAAGATATAAGAATAAATAAAACCAACTATTAAGGGAATTAAAAGATGCGCAAAACCCTTATTCTTTTCAAAATTGTTTATAAAAAAGAAAATAATTGTTAATATGAAGATTTGGTTAAACCACATGGAGTAAAAGCCATCAGCTAAAAAATAATATGGAATAATCATGCCAAAATAAACAACTAATAAAGCCAATAACAACTTCAGTATAAGATTGCTGTTATCAGATATTAGGGAAATCAAATGATCAACAACTAAATAAAGTAATCCCGTCAATACGATCGTTATAAAAACACTAAAAATACTAAAAACATTAATAAAAATTATTTGATCGTAATTGTTATATCCAATGATATTTTTTACCAACGTTTCCATTAACCAAACATTGGCGTGAAAACCCAAAGGATAAGTGGCTTTTAATTGATTGCTTGCCAATATTTCTTTTACAAAAAGAGTATGATTGGCCGCGTCTTGAGTAAAAGAAAAAATAGGCAAACGTTTGCCATTGTTAAAACTTAGAGCTGCGTGATAAAAAGTTAAAAAAGTTAAACTAGTTGCCAACAGCAACATGAGATCGGTCTTATTTAAAATAAACAAATCTTTTTTATTTTTTTTAAACAACTCTTTTTTGATTAAAAGAAACCAAAGCATTGAATAAATTAAATGAATAAAAAATAATACGTTCAAATTCAAAACTAAATCAAAAAAATATGAAAGAAAAAAATAGAAAGTATTGACGCCAAAAAAAATCACTGTGGAAATAAATAAACGAGAAATCAACCCCTTGGGTTTATCTAAAAACAGGGCATATAAAAAAATAAAAACTAATAAAAAATACATAACTATTCTTTAAATATTTTAGACCAAAGAAAATTGTATAATTCTTGCTTAAGTTTATCTAGTTCAATTTGATTCGATTTGTTTTTATATTCATCAAACAAATTTCTAATACTCTTAGTCCAATTTTTGACATTGTTTTGTTGACGATCATTAATAACGGACAGTAATTTTGATTCAATCTCTATGCCTTCAGCTCCAATTTCTGTGGTAATTACTGGTCTACCATAAGAGAGACTTTCTAAAATTTTGAGACGTGTGCCAGAACCAGCGAAAATCGGGGCAACTAATAGATCGATCTTGGCATAGAAATCTCGCAAGTCGTTTATGTAATCAATAAATTCTACATTTGCTAAATTTTGATAAAAAAGATGATTGTTTTTACCCAAAACAAGCACTTCGCAGTCAATTTGCTCTAGTTGTAAAGCGGGTAAAATTTTAAGAAGTAAGAAATCTAGAGCTTTTTTATTAGGAGTGTGTTCAACCGAGCCAACGAAAGCAATGGTAAGTTTTTCTTTATTGCGAGGGGCTAAGAAATCAATTTTTTCTATGCCATTGGGACTGATTTGAATTTGATCTAGACTGAAAAGTTTTTTGATGAAAAAAGCGTCTTTGCGAGACATGACTAAAACTTTTGAAAAATATTTCAGTAGGTTTTTTTCATAGAAGTAAACTTGCAAACAGCTAAACAACCTGATCAATATTTGCAGTGGATTTTTGGAGGCAAAAGCTCTTCTATAGAAAGAAACCGTAGAGATATCTAGAGCCACAAACTCATCTAGTTGTCTTGTTTTTAGATATTTAGCTAAATACAACAGTTGCGTAGTTTCAATTCTGATTTTGGAAAAACTGCAATTATTTAATGTTTGCTGTAATTCTTGGATGAGTGGCAAAGAAAAGTAATTGCTTAAATGATAAGGAATTCCCTGTTTCAAACTCGTCAAAATTGATTTTTGACAGAAAGAAAATGTTTGATAAAAAACAGTCTGTTGATTTAAAAAAGCTTTATCTTCTGCAGTTAGAGGCTGATCATCAGCGAGAAAAAAGTAAAAATAAATTTCGTATTTCTTACTTAGGTGCAAAAGAGTTTGTTTGATTCTCGTTGCACCACCACTAGTTTGCGGGAAAGGGGAAATGCCGGAAATAAGTAGTAGTTTAGGTTTAGTCATTAATATCTCCCAATCACACCTAATTTAATAAGCACTTTACCAAAGAAACTTTGTCTAAAGTTAAATTGTTGACGCAGTTGCTTCAGTTCTTGATGAGTAAAAAGCTCTTGTAGAACTTGCTCTCGTTCTTGATTTAATAATTTTAAATTGGTGGAACTGATGCCGGTTTGATCAAAATAAACAATTGGTGTAGCTAAATGTCGCCAAGTGCAAGTTTTACTTAAGAAAAGCTGTAGATTGAAAGCCCAATCAGCCACAATCTTTAAATCTTCACGGTAAAAACCAAATTTATCAAAAAGCTCTCGTTTAAAAAACATAGCTTGATGACAAAGAGAGTAACGATAAAAAAATAATTTGCTTAAAAAATCTGGTTGACGGTAAATTTCAGGCTGATTAGTATGAAAATTCAGTCGCTTGGCATCAGCGTAAACGATATCAGTATCAGGTTTGATTATAAAAACACGATTTAGAGCCTCTGGATCGAGCAAATAATCACCGCTGTGCAAAAATAAAAGATATTTTCCTCTGGCTCTTTTTATTCCCTGATTTAATGCCTGATAGATTCCCTCATCTTTTTGACTCTGCCAATAAGCAATTTTGGCTTGATTATTTTTAATCAGCTCCACACTGCCATCGGTAGAGCCACCATCAATCACGATATATTCAAAATCACTAAAAGATTGAAAAAAAACACTGGCAAAAGTTTTTTGAAGACCTTTAAAGTTGTTGAGATTGGTAGTTACTATGGTTAAAAGCATTTATTATTTATAATCTTATTTAAGACTTATATTTATAAATTTACATATGGCTTGAGTTTATCAAACTTATGATCAATTCCAGCCACGCTATTACGCAAAACGGCTTCATCGATTTGCTTGTATTCATCATAGAAAAGCTCAGTGATAGCTTGATAACCATTTATAACGCCTTTAAAAGTTAAAAAATCAAGTTGATTATTAAATTTTAAATTTAAATTATGATAAATGCTTGGATGAACTGGACTTTCTAAAATATCTAGTTTGCCTTTTTTGACTTGAATTCTAAAATTAAGACCTAATTTTAACAAAATATTGTCAATTACGTATTGAATTAAAACTGGTTTAGGATGATTTTGAGAATTAAACAGTTTCTTTTTTTGATAATTTTCACAAATAAAATCAGATATACAAATATCAACCTGATTATTGATCTCACGTTCCTGCAATGATTTTAAGGCATCATTAAACAGTTTTTGGCAATATGTCTTATCATAGAAATTTTTATTGTTATATATTTTAACAAAATCGCCACTTTTAAAACCATGAACATAAGCAAATAAAATGTTTAAATCATGGTAAGCTCCCATCAAGGGCGTGATTAATGGCCCACGATTTTTGATAATGATTTCGTGAAAATCTGGGAAATATGCATTAAAAAATATTGATGGAATGCAAATCTTTTGACAGTTTCTTTTTAAAAAACTTAGTACGTGACTAGAAGAAAATTCAGATCCATTTTTAAAATTGTTGCCAACTTCTTGATAAATTAACAAGTCAATTTGACTAAAATCTGTTTTAATAGTTTGTAAATCACCTTTTGCCAACATATGTACAGGTTTGGCGGGTATGTACTCATAGAGCTTGCTAAAATCATTAGATGCGCTTAGTTGATCACAAATAGCATCAAGTTGACAATTACCATAAAAAGAAAATTTTAACTTACGTTTTTTTAGAAAATTAAACATAAAAAGTAACTGATTTATTATTTTTAATATTGTTTTTTTATACCCACCTTTTTAAAAACATCATTCATTGTTTGCCACATTTTATAAAATTTAGCAGATTGTATGGTTTGCAAATCTTTCTTAGCAATTGTTAATTCATTTTTCAATTCAAATATGTCTTTTGTCTTTTTAATTGTTCTTTTTTCATAATCCATTAAGATTCTAGGTGGAATTAATTTTTCTAAGGCTTCTTTCTTTTCTTTTAAACTCATTTCTTGTTTTTTCATAGAAATGCCATTCATATCATAAAAAACAATTGGAAAATTTAAAAATTTCAAAGAACAGTTATTTAAGATTATTGCTTTTACGTTAAATTCCCAATCAGCCACTATTTTCAGTTTCTCATTATATTTGCCAAATTCGTTGAATAATTCTTTTTTAATAAACATTGCTTGATGGCAAATTGAGTGATCAAAAAAACGCTTCATCGTTAAATTTTTTGGTTCATTGCATTTATAATTTTTACCATCAGTAGAATTTCTGATTGAAGAACCATAATAAATGTCTTGATTACTTTTATGTTTAAAAACTCTTTCCAAAATATTTTTGTTTAATAAATAATCACCGCTATTCAAAAATTGAAGATATTCTCCTTTGGCAATATCAATTCCTTTATTCATGGCAGAATAAACTCCATTGTCTTTTTTACTTTCCCAATGAGTGACATTTTTCTCATATTTTTTGATTATATTTAAACTGTCATCCGATGAAGCGCCATCTATAACAATGAATTCGTAATCTGTAAAAGTTTGCTCAATCACGCTCTTTATGGTTTTTTCTAAACCTTTTGCATTATTCAAATTTATTGTGATGATTGATAGTTTAGGCATTTTCATATTGGTACGATTGTCTTATTTTTTAATAAACGAAATAATTTTTGATTTTTTTGCTTCCCATTTTTTATACCCATTTTTCATAAATGAATAACAATTTTTTTGAATTTTTTCTATGTTACTCAACTCAATATTTTTAGGATCACTTAAATCAAATAAATAACCAGTTTTATTATTTTTTATGTATTCATTCATGGTTGGATTATTGACAGCAATCACAGCTTTGCCCATAGCCATCGCTTCTAAAAACGAAAGGCCAATTCCTTCGTGTTCTCTAGGAGCTATATAAAGAGCAGATTCTTTAATCAAATTAAATAATTCATCTCTAGTTTTAAACCAAGTTGAATAGGCAATTGAAAACTTTTTTTCCTGTTCTTTAGTTGGTTTTGTAAAAGTGTGCTCTGGATCAATGGCTTGGTGAAGGTGAATCTCCAAGTTTTGATTTGCTTTGGAAAAAATTTTTTCTAAAGTATTGATGTCTAAATTACTAACTCGCTGCCAAAAAAATACTTTTTTAGCATCACCAGCAAAAAATTTATTTGGTTTAGGAAAATATTGTAAGTGCAATGAATTCAAACCTAAATTAATGAGCTTTTTATGTAAAGTTTTGGAAAAATTCAAAAACTTGAGATTTTTGTATTGCAACCAATACTCATTTGGTAAGCCACCACTCCCGTCATACATTGGACAAAAAATAAGATTTTTGTTTTTAATTTTAGCAAGAATTTCTGGAGAGTAGATGTTTTGAAAAAACATCACTCCAAGATAAGAATCGTCAATAAAATCAAGGCTTGGAGCTTTTTTACCTTGCCAGGTTTCGTCTAACACGACCGTTACATCAAAATGTTCTTTTAAAAAATCAATTAAAAATGCGGTTGATTGTGTTTTGGCATGATAGGAATGGCCGATATAAACAATTTTTTTAGACTGTCTGTTTGTATCAGAGTTAAAATACTTAATAAAATTCTTTAATCTGACCTTAAACAGCATGAGTAGATACCGAAAAAAATATAAATATAAATGATATGTCTTTTTAAGAAACTTTCTTCGTAAACTATTTTTTGGCAATAAAAATTTTACAAATCCACGAATTTTTTCAGCTAGTTTCCAAAGTTTGGTATTTTGCATCGTATTTAAAATATTATTTAATCGACCTATTTCATTTTGACTTTGCAAAAGACGTAACTCTAAGTTTTTCCTCGCTTTCAAAAGGTTGGAAATCTCTTTATCCTTATCAACTATCTCTTTATTCTTATATTTTAACTTATCCAACAAATTAAATACTTTCGCTTCAAATACAGAAGCAATTTGCTCATAAGATTGGGGAGAATTTTTAATTAATTTGTTTGAATTATCAATTTTCTTAATTTTTCTAGCTAATTGGAAATCCTCTTCTAGTAAACTTTTTAAATTCGAGTGATTGGCACTTGTTAAAAATAACTTTTTTTTGTTCAATTTGGTTTTACTTAAAACATGTAAATTGTCTTGAGTGTAAAAGAACAAGTTCATTGCATTTGCTATAAATTCCAAGCTCTTCTTTGAATAAAAAGCTATATGTTGACCAGTTTCCGGAGTAAAGTACCACCATTGATTTGAGTTGTTAAATTCTAGATCTGGATATAGTTCAGTGGAAAAAACAACTACATCAGAATATTGAAAAATCTTCTTAATTTCCTTCATTGGATCGGTAAAATGCTCAAAAACTTCAAGAGCTGTCACTAACTCAAATTTGGAGTTTTTAGGAAGATTGTCTAATTCAAAATTTTGAGCATACAAATTAGCACAAAATTTATCTTGATGATAGTAATCAAAGCCCTTGTCCCTCATTAACCTAGTAAACATGCCATAACCGCCAGCATAATCCAAAAACTTTGCTTTTACATCAAAATTATTGATGATTAAATTCGAAATGAGTTCTGCATAATTCAAATTCCTTGAAATTAGACCTAAGTCTAGGTTGGTTATTGCATTTCCATAAGCTTCATCCAACCAATAAGGCTTATCTGTTTGAATGAAACCACAATTGGCACATTTGTAATAACCTACATCATACTTGTCAAGAATTTTGCTATTAAAAATATGTTTTGTCGGAGATGAACAAATCTTGCAATTTGATTTAGACATTGTGTTTAATTTTCTTTATTAACTTGGCTGGATTCCCAGCAAAAATTGTAAAATCTGGAACATCCTTTGTTACTACACTCCCAGCACCAATTACACTATGTTTACCGATTATAACTCCTGATAAAATTATTGCCCCACTTCCAATCCAAGCTCCTTCTTTTATCAAAATCGGCTTTTCAATAATGCTAGTCTGCCTTTTCAATCCTAACTCGAAATAATTATGACTTCTTGCTAGAACTTGAACGTGGTGCCCAAAAAAAACAAAGTCTCCAATTTTTATTTTACCTTCATTATCTCCAGCATTTAACAGAACATCAGTTAAATATACATTGCTACCAATCTCTATGTTTTTATGTCCAGAATAAATTTTAAATTCTTTTTCACAAAAAACATTTTTCCCAATAATAGAGATCATATCCAGATGCTCAGACGCAGTCATTTCTTTACGTAAAATAAATTTATTTCTTGTATGATCTTGATTAAAAATAAAAAAAATTCTTAAAAATCTATTTACAAAATTTTTTAACATACCACTCATAAGTCCTCTTCAACCCTGTTTTGAAGTCAGTTTTATACTTCCAACCCAATCTATTTAAACGGCTCACGTCAAGTAATTTTCTCGGTGTGCCATCAGGCTTACTAGTATTCCAATAAATTTGACCTTCGTAATCTACCACTTCTTTGATCATCTCTGCTAGTTCTTTAATGGTGCAGTCTTCACCAGTACCAATGTTTACAATTTCTGATCCATCATAAGTATTCATTAAGAAAACTACTGCAGAAGCCAGATCATCGACGTACAAAAACTCCCTCATTGGACTGCCCGTACCCCAAACTTCTACCTTAGCTTGCTTGTTGACTTTGGCTTCATGAAACTTTCTGAGGAGAGAAGGCAAAACATGAGCACTTTCTAAATCAAAATTGTCATTGATGCCATAAAGATTGGTTGGCATCACTGAAATAAAATTAGTGCCATATTGCTTGTTATAACTTTGGCACATAGTAATCCCAGCTATTTTGGCGATGGCATAAGCATCGTTAGTTTCTTCTAAGGGGCCAGTAAGTAAATACTCTTCTTTAATAGGTTGAGGAGCTTGACGAGGATAGATACAAGAAGACCCTAAAAATAATAGTTTCTTAACACCAAATTTATAAGCATTGTGAATTAGGTTATTTTGAACTTCTAAGTTCTCAAAAATAAACTCAGCTTTTTGATTTTTATTCGCCCAAATCCCGCCCACTTTAGCGGCTGCACAAAAAACATATTCTGGTTTTTCTTTAGCAAAAAATTCTTCCGTAGCCACTTGACTCATTAAATCCAACTCTTTTCTAGTTCTTTTGAGAATATTGGTGTAGCCTTGTTTTTCAAGTTCTCGGACAATGGCACTACCTACTAAGCCGCGGTGGCCGGCCACGTAAATTTTTGAGTTTTTTTGCATTTTAATAACCTTTTTCTAAATATATAAATTAACGTCTAGTAAAAATAATACCACAGAAATACAATTCTGAATCAAAAACATTTATTATTTTATGATAAAGTTACATGATAACTAAATAATCATGAAAAATATAAAAACAAAATACATTATTATAGGAGCTGGCCCAGCTGGATTAACCTTTGCAAATAAGCTTTTAGAACTAGGAGAGGATTCGTTTATTGTCTTAGAAAAAAACGCAGAAGCCGGAGGTCTTTGTAAAAGCAAAGTAATTGATAACTCTCCAATTGATATTGGAGGCGGACATTTTTTAGATACCAAAAACCAAGAAGCGATTGATTTTATATTTAAATTTTTACCAAAAGAAGAATGGAATGAGTTCAAGAGAGTTTCAACAATTAAAATTGGAAAAAACGAAATAGATTATCCATTTGAATCCAATATATGGCAATTACCAATTGATAAACAGGTTAAATATTTGTTGTCTATTTTTAAGGCGGGATGTAATTTTGGGAAAAAAATGCCAAATAAATTTATAGATTGGATAAGGTGGAAACTGGGAGAACAAATAGCAAAAGATTATATGATTCCGTATAATAAAAAAATTTGGTCAATAAACCTCAATAAATTAGGGACTTATTGGTTATATAAGCTGCCCAATGTTTCTACAGAAGAAACTTTGTTAAGTTGTTTAGAAAAAAAACCAAGCGGCAGCATGCCCGCGCATGCAAATTTCTTTTATCCAAAAAGATTTGGCTACGGGGAAGTCTGGAAAAGAATGGGAAATAAATTGGGGAAAAGATTAAAATTGAAATATGAAGTTAAAGAAATAGATATAAAAAATAAATCAGTTAATAAAAAATATTTTGCAGAAAAAATAATTATTACTGCTCCATGGAAAGGAATAAGGTTTGTAAATAAATTACCAAAAGAAATCCAAGATTGCATTGATTCATTAAAATATTCTTCAACTAGAATTACATATCACAACAGAATAATTAATACAAAAGCGCATTGGACATACATTCCAAACAATAAAATTCCAGAGCATCGACACTTGTATCGTTTTAATTTTATAAAAAATGCTAAAGGATATTGGACAGAAACAAATGAAAAAAGAGTAAAAGACTTCGTCGCTAAATCATGGCAAAATGAATTTGCCTATCCATTAAATACTATAGAAAAGCCCATTGCTATTGAAACAATGCAAAACTTTTTTTTAAAAAAATCAATTTTTGCCTTGGGAAGGTGGGGAGAATGGGAGCACATGAATTCAGATATTGCCGTAACAAAAGGATTAAAATTGGCTCGAGATTTAGTTAAAAATTAGAAACTTAAGAAAAAAAACAGAATTTATGAAAATAAATAAAAAATACGCTGTCGTCATCCCAGCTGCCAACGAAGAAGATAATATTTTGGATTTTTACAATGAGTTAGCTAGACAATTAAAAAAAATAAAGATTGATTACAAAATATATTTTGTCGTCGACAATGTATCTAAAGACAACACGCTTAACATCTTAAATGTCATATCAAAAAAAGACAAAAAAACAATTACAATTTTTGAACCAAAAAATAAATCGGTTGTAGACGCATACATTAGAGGCTTCAAGCAAGCTATTAATGACAAAAATGACTATATTATAGAGATGGATGCAGGATTTTCCCACCAACCTAAAGAGATTGTCAAATTTGTAAAAAAATTAGAAAAAGGATTCGATTGCGTTTTTGGCGTAAGACCGCTTTGGTCAATCAAGTATAAAATTTCGTTTAAAAGAAGACTATTTAGTTTAGGTGGAACTATTTTATCCAACCTATTGTTGGGAACAAAGTTATCCGATACAACTTCTGGATTTGAAGCATTCAATGCTAAAGTTCTCTCTGACATAATAAAAAAACCACTACTTTCCAAGGGTCATTTTTTTCAAACAGAAATCAAATACAGATCTAAGTCTTATAATTTTTCTACAGTTAACATCCACTATTCTTTTCCAAGTAATAGTGTGAGCGAAAAATCAATTAAAAATTCATTCATGGTGCTAGCTACTTTATTTGTAGAAAGATTTAAATTAAAAAAAATAAATATTCATGAAAATAAATAAACAATTAATAATAATTTTGTTTTTCTACTATGTTTTTGCATTCTTCACAATGTTTTATTGGATAAAATCTGACTGGAACAATGTCGATGGAGATGAACCTCATTACTTAATAATGGCCAGCGGCTTTGTAAAAAACTTATCTTTTGAACAAACTGCACCATATATTGAAGAATTCAAAACAAGAAAAATTTTCAAGAAAGGACTTGCTGCAGCAAATGCTGTGCCCAGCAGAAACAATACTCACGCAGCGTTTGGACCGCATGGTCTATATAATTTACACAACATAGGCCTCCCCATTCTAATTTCAATACCATATCTAATTGGTGGAACAGTCGCTGTAAAATCATTTATGATTTTACTTAGTGGAGTAATATTACTAATAGTTTGGAAAACAGCCTATCTTTTTACAAAAAACAAGTCTTTAAGTAATCTTATATCAATCTCACTGTGTTTTGCTTTACCATTTTTTCCCGCATCAAACCAGATATATCCTGGCTTAATTGCAGGATTAATTTGTCTGATTTCTTTATATATTTTAATCAGCAGCGACAATAAAACACCCATTAAGAATTTTATTCTACCAGCATTCATTATTTCATTTCTCCCATGGTTACAAATAAAAAATATGGCTCCTGCCCTAATTTTATTAGGGGTTTTTATTTATTATTTATTCTGGAAAAGAAAATGTAGAAATCTAAAGATTTATTTACTTTTTTTATTAACTTTTTTTATATCCATATTATTACTAGGTTTGTATAACAATTTAGCGTATGGGAACTATTTTGGACCATACGGGGAAGGTGCTTTATTAGTAAATAGAGCCGCGCTAATGACTCTAATTGGTTTGCATATAGATCAAAATCAAGGTTTTTTTATACAAAACCCAATTTATATAATTGCAATTCCATATATTTTTTCTTTTATAAAAAAATATAAAGAAATGGCCATAATAATATTGATACTTTATGCATCTTTTTTGGTACCAAATGGACTTCACCCAAATTGGTACGGGGGAGCCAGCTTTTCAGGAAGGTTTAACTGGTCTGCGCTAGTTGTATTTTTAATACCAACTATATATGGATTATGTGAGTTACGTAAAACAAACAAAAAACTATTTACAACAATTTTAGCCTTGTCTTTTCTTTTGCAGTCCTTTTTATACTATAAATACACTTTTGGTTTAGCTTACCTTTTAAACCGTGGTTCCATAATAATGGTTGAAGATTATTCTATTTACTACAGAAACATAGCAGAATTTTTACCTTCTTTTTACAACGTACATTGGTGCTTTCAGTACAGTGTCAACATAATTTATATTGTATTTTTTGTAATATTATTTTTACTCAATTTTGTAAAATCAAATAAAAAAATAAAAACAACGATAATAGTATCTTTAATATTAATTATTATATTGATTCCAATAAGAGTTTTTGGTGAACCATCAAAAAAATATCTTGTTTGGAATGCAAATATTTTACCAAGTAATACTGGAAAAATTGAAGGAACAGAAAGAACTGCTAAGGCTAAAGAAGACAGCGCTGGGTATATTATTTATGGCCCAGACACAATAATTTATGGAGATAATTATGAAGTTCAACTAAATTATAGAAGTGACGCAAGCAATGATGAACAAATAGGTTCATACGAGATATTTAATTTTACCAATATGGAAATTGAAAAAACTATTGATATTTATGGAACCAATGGAAAAGAGGATCTTCTGGGCTTAGATTTTACTATAGAAAAACAAAAAACACCTGATATTTATGAATTTAGAGTTTTTTGGAATGGAAAAGACAACATTAATATTAAATACGTACAACTTAATAAGAAATAATTATTTCCACCCCAAAATCCTCATCTTTCTGCTTTAATAGTCCTTAATGAAAGCTGTACTTAGTGGTTCTCTTGCTATTGATCAAATCATGAGTTTTGAGGGTAGTTTTGCTGATTTGATTCAGCCAGATAAATTGCATGTCTTATCTATTTCTCCCTTAGTACAAAAAATGACTCGTACGGAAGGGGGAGTGGCTGGCAATATTGCTTATTCCCTGGCCCTGCTTGGTGAAAAACCTTTCTTGCTGACTAGTGCCGGCTCAGATGCCACTAAGTATTTAACCAAGTTAGAAAAGCTTGGCGTTGATCTGACCCATCTTCACCTCAGTCAATTAGCGACCGCTACTTTTAGTGTTTTAACTGACAGTCATGATTGCCAAGTTGGTGGTTTTTATCCTGGAGCTATGTCAGACGCCGACTCATTGAGCTTAAAACCTTTCAAGGATGAAGAGGTGTTAGTGGTCGTCTCTGCTCATGATCCCAAGCAAATGGCCAAGCAAGTCTTGGAATGTCAAAAGTATCAAAGAACTTTACTTTATGATCCCGGTCAGCAAAGTCTGATTCTAGATGCAGAGGCTTTACAACAAGCCCTTGAGACCGCTTCAATCCTCATTGTTAATGATTATGAAATGGGCTTACTTTGTCAAAAACTAGCCTGCACTCAAACCCAAATTATCCAAAAACTAGAGCTTTGCATTATTACTTTAGGCAAAGAGGGAGCTGCTTTTTATCAAAAAGCAGATCATTATCAGCAACACCTAATTAAAGGCGTCACTCTAGCAAAAGTCCTTGATCCCACTGGGGCTGGCGATGCTTTCCGGGCTGGTTTCATTTATGCTTACCTCCATCATTTCTCTATAGCAGACGCCCTGCGTTTGGCTAACGTGATCGCTTCCTTCGCCGTAGAAGAATATGGCACTCAAAATCATCAACTAAAATGGCCACTTATTAAAAAAAGATATGAGGAAACTTATGACAAAAAATGTCCACGCTGATTACAAAGTTAAAGATATCAAACTAGCCGACTGGGGTCGTCGCGAAATTACTTTAGCAGAAAAAGAAATGCCCGGACTAATGGCCATTCGTCAAGAATATCAAGCCAAACAGCCTCTCAAAGGCGCGCGCATTGCTGGTTCTCTGCACATGACTATTCAAACTGCTGTTTTGATTGAAACTCTGATTGCCTTAGGAGCAGAAGTGCGTTGGGCTTCTTGTAATATCTTTTCCACTCAAGATCATGCCGCCGCCGCCATTGCCGCTGATGGCGTGCCTGTTTTTGCTTGGAAAGGCGAAACTGAAAAAGAATATTGGTGGGCGACCGAACAAACCCTGCAATTCAAAGACGCCAAAGGAAAATTAGTTGGTCCCAATCTACTATTAGATGACGGCGGCGATCTGACTGCCTTCGTTCATCAAAAATTCCCTCACTTACTAGCTCAAATCAAAGGTGTCTCTGAAGAAACCACTACGGGGGTGCATCATCTTTATCAAATGCTAAAATTCAAAACTTTAAAAATTCCCGCCATCAATGTTAACGACAGCGTCACTAAATCTAAATTCGATAATCTCTATGGTTGCCGCGAATCCTTAGTGGACGGCATTCGTCGTGCTACTGACGTGATGATCGCTGGTAAAGTTGCTTTTGTGGCTGGTTTTGGCGATGTAGGCAAGGGCAGTGCTCAATCTTTGCGTAATAATGGCGCTCGCGTCATCATTGGTGAAGTTGATCCCATTTGTGCCTTGCAAGCATCCATGGAAGGCTATGAGGTCAAACGTCTTGAAGAAGTGCTAGGCGAAGTGGATATTTTTGTCACTGCCACTGGCTGTAAAGACGTCATCCGCATCGAACACATGGCTAAAATGAAAGACACCGCCATCGTCTGCAACATTGGTCATTTTGACATCGAAATTCAAGTCGATGCTCTGAATAAATACAAAGGCATTAAAAAAGAACAAATCAAACCTCAAGTGGATTTATATACTTTTCCCGACGGTCATCGCTTGATTTTGCTAGCTGAAGGTCGCCTGGTTAATCTCGGTTGCGCCATGGGCCATCCGTCTTTTGTGATGTCCAATTCATTTAGTAATCAGGTCTTAGCGCAAATCGAACTATTCAATAAACCACATGAAATTGGCGTCTATCGCTTGCCCAAAGAACTAGATGAAAAAGTGGCTGCATTACATCTGGAAGCCATCGGCGTGCATTTGACCAAACTGAGTAAAGAACAGGCGGATTATTTGGGTGTCAAAAAGAATGGGCCATTTAAGGCGGAGCATTATCGGTATTAAAACTACTGCTACAATTAGCTAAATGCTCAAACCTTTTCTTTATCAACTGCGCCGTTTACTTTACTTTCCACTACACGACTTCGCTTATCTTACTCATCCACTTTTTAATAGTAATGTTCTAGCCGATCAACTCTCGCAAAAACAGATCCTCAATCAATATTTATCCATGCGCAAGGCCGGGCTTTTGCCTTTGCCTATTAACCAAGTCGGCTGGCGCGCTTTTTCCCAATTCGATGAAGACGGCATTTTACTTTACATTTTCAGCATTATTGGTAGTACTAATCATTTAGCTGTGGAAATTGGGGCTGACTGCGAGAGTGATTTTTTTGCTTTTCCCGAAAGCAACATCACCAATCTACTAGTCAACCACCATTGGCAGGGTCTGATCGTCGATGCTTCAAGCAGGAACATTAAAAAACTCCAACGCTTTTTTCGTAACTGCAGAAATACCACTTACAAGCCACCTGTTTTACTTCAAGCCTTGGTCAATCGTCAAAACATCAATCGCCTGATCAAAAAAGCTGGCTTTAGTGGTGAGATCGATCTTTTTTCTCTTGACGTTGATAGTAATGATTATTGGCTATTCCAAGCTCTTGAAGTCATTAAACCTCGTGTCTTGGTCTTAGAAATCAACCAGTTCTGGCAAAGCAAAGACGTCGTCACCATTCCTTATCAAAAAGATTTGGATTCTTTCTTGAAACTGCGCCAAAAAAACCCTAGTTACTTTGGCGCCTCACTCGCTGCCATGGTCAAACTCGCCAAACAAAAAGGTTATCGCTTAGTCGCCCTCAATAGTTTCGGCCACAATGCCTTTTTTGTCAGAAAAAATCTGGGGTTAAAATTCTTACCGACCTTGCCAGTCAAATATGCCCTAGAACAAAAGGCACCTAGCCATGGGTTGAAGTGGGTGAGGGTGTAGAGGATTTTGACTAAAAATTTCTATTCTTTTAATTAACTGAGTTTTGATCTTTTGTGGAGCTTTTTTGAGTTGTTTAATGAAGTTTTTACTGTAATTGACAATCATTCACTTTGCTTTTTCAGAAAATCTAAAGATTGTTCTTTGGAGGCAAATTTATAATAATCACCAGTTTTTAGATCTTTTTGAGCCTGTTGCATTTGCTCAAGAAACCAGACAGAAGGAACTTCGCCTGTCGAAAAAGTCACGGTCTTAGTGCGAGTAACATTTTTTAGAAAAGCTTTGATCAAAGAACTAAGCGAAAAACCTAATTCTTCGGCCACTTTTTGTGCTGATTCTTTAAGTTCTGTATCAGTACGGATTTGAATCACAGTATTATTCATAATGTTTTGATTGTAATGCAAATGTAATGAATTTGTCAATACTTGATCAAGTTTTGTATTCATGTTTTTATTATCTCAGTTCAGGGTTACTTTAAGTGTGATCGTTGCTAAGTTGCGCCAAACTCTCTATCATAAACTCATGTTTTCTATTGTGGCTAAGCTCCGTCAGTCTGAGGGTCTCAAGCATTCTGCGCTAACTATTTTTTCCTATAGCTTCGCCTCTGCTTTTTCTGCTCTAGCAATCATTCTGATTTCTCGTCTGCTCGGGCCAGTGGATTTTGCGGATTTCTCAGTAGCTTTTTCGCTGTCACTAATCCTCAATCGCCTCAATGATTTTGGTTTTTCCATTGTTATTCAAAAAATCGTGGGAGGAGAATGGCGTCATCATAAAATTAGTGCCTATTTATCCTTGATTCTTAAATATCGCTTGGTGATTTCGCTGGTTTTATTGATTCTTGGTTTACTTTTTGCTGAACCCGTCGCTAATTATTTGCAAATCAGTAATCCGCTGCTCATTCCTCTGACTTTTATTTCCAGTTTACCGGTTTCTTATTTTGAAATTTCACAAGTGACTTTGCAGAGTTTAGCCAAATTTAAGATCGCCGCCTACAATTATCTTTTACCTTCTGTTCTGAAGTTTCTGATGGCTTTGGTGATTTTTTTACTACAAATCCGCAACGTAGCTCTAATTCTCAGTTTATATATGTTTAGTTGTTTACCTGGCCTGATTGTGGCTGAATGGCTCAAACCACGTTGGATTAAATATCAGCTTGCTCAAGTTTTTAAGAAAGAACAAAGCAAAATTTTTAATTTACTTAAACATTCGGCTTTTGCCCTGATTGCCGCTGGAGTGATCGATAACATCGATATTATTTTCGCTAAGCATTATCTATCTAACTACGAAGCTGGACTACTCTCAGGGGTGAGTCGCATCGCCATGCTACTATATGTAGTAGCATACTCCCTTGCGAGTGTCCTTAATCCTCGAGTAACGGCCTATCATCGACAAGCCGATTTCAGTGCCTTCCTCAAAAAAGCTTGGGGCATCACCGCCTTAGCTGTGCTTGGCTTTTTTATCAGCTTGCCTTTTGCTCCAATTTTAGTGAGATGGACGATTGGCCCAGAGTATTTGGCTGGCATGGATAGTTTAATCGTTTTATTAGCTGTGGGTTTTTTAAGTATCATTGTCGTGCCTTTTGGCGCCACTTTTTATACTTTCCGTAGCAATCGCTATTTTTCTCTCGCTGCCTTCTTACAATTGGCTATCATGCTGCTTGGCAATTTCATCTTTGTGCCACAATTGGGCTTAACTGCTAGTGTTTACACTCGTTTAGTCGCTCGGGTAGCCTTGCTTTTACTGACTTGGGCGATGTTATGGTGGAGTTACAGGAGAGAGTTTGAGAAAAAGTAAATACCCGTAAAAAAGGCGTAATTTTTACTTGATTAAAATAGATTTTTTACCTTTGTACCAATCTATATTGCTAGGTGATTTTTTATAAAAATGGCCTATACTTTAGCTTAATGTTGACCTATTTAGATGAATCTTACGCTAGTAAAACTCATAAACCAAAAAAAGAATTTTTATTAATAGGCGCGCTGTTTTTACCAAACAAATCTTCTCAGCTTCATTTACAAAAAGGCCTTATAAAAATAAAATCAGACGCCAACTTCTTCACTTCAAACAGTAAATTTAAGGAAATAAAATACAACAAACTTTTGTCTGATCAAACTTTAAAATTGGCTAAGAAAGCAGTGGATTTATTTATAGACAATTATCGAGCTTTCTTTAGGGTTGGAATAATTGAATATGATAAGTCTGATCTGAAAAATATGAATCGTAATTGCAAATCTCAAATCAATAAAAATATTAAAAAAGCCATGCTTTACACCAAAATAGTAGAACATCTGATCAAAAATAATTATCGTTATCAAAAAATTTATACTGGCACTTTATTGATGGATTATCTAACCAGATGCAAAGGAGATCAATTCAACGAAATTATTAAACGAAAATTAATTGATAGCAAAAATAAAGTGTTATCACACTTTTCTTACGTTGATTCTAAGTCTGAAACCCATCAACCAATTCAAGTTTGCGATCTTTTACTTGGAGCAGTTAGAAACAACTTTTTTCCAACAAAAAATAAATATAAAACTAAATTTAGAAACTATGTTAATAAGCGACTAGTTTTGCCAAAAAAAGAATATTGGAAAAAAGATCATCAACAAGGTCTATTGGAAGCAAAATATCACAAATTTTTTGTAAAATTTTATAAAATACCTTATCAATTTTAAAAAAAGAAGGACCGCAGTGGTCGGAGTCATTGATTTTGACGTAAAGCCAAGACCTCGTCCGATACTTTCGATCCAATCTTTGTAGGAAATTATAGGTCACAGGCGTCAATTTGTCAATGTTTTTACGAAGCTTTTTTTGCTAGAATCACTTTTATGCAATACTTTGAAAACAAAACTGTCCTCATTACTGGTGCCGCTGGCTTCATCGGCTCACATCTGGTCGATCAAGTGCTGAAGTTTGGTGGACGGGTCATCGCGGTCGATAATTTCATCACTGGTCGTCGCATTAATTTAGCTTCATATCAGGAAAATCCTAATTTTCGCTTTTTGGAAACTAATGTTAGTTTGCCTACCGCCAGTTATCTAGATAATTTTTTAGAAACTCTTAAATTTGAGAATCCAGCCTTCACCAAGATTGATTTAGTTTTACATTTCGCCTCACCAGCTTCACCACCGGCTTACCAAAAAAACCCAGTTGAAACTTATCTAGTCAATTCCTCTGGCACTCATAATTTGCTCAGTTATTTGCAAACCAATAGCCCAGAAACTCGCTTTCTTTTTGCCAGTACTTCTGAGGTCTATGGCGATCCGCAAGTCCACCCTCAAAAAGAGGATTACTTCGGCAACGTCAACCCCAATGGTAAGCGCTCCTGCTATGACGAATCTAAGCGCCTAGGCGAGACTATTTGTGGAGTTTTTGAACGTGACTACGGCATGGATGTGCGCATTGTGCGCATTTTTAATACTTATGGCCCACGCATGCGTTATGACGATGGCCGTATTTTGCCAAATTTTATCAATCAAGCTCTAGCTAAAGCACCCTTGACTGTTTACGGTGATGGTAAACAAACTCGCTCTTATTGTTTTGTTGATGATTTAGTCCGCGGTATTCTGTTATTAGCTAGCGGCGAGAATCTCAAAGGTCAAACTGTTAACATCGGTAATCCAGACGAATTCACTGTCCTAGAAACTGCTGTCTTGGTGCAAAAAATCGTCAATGAATCAGTCACGGGCGATGATATTGTTTTTGCCGATCTGCCTTCTGACGATCCGACTCGTCGCAAACCAGATCTCAGCAAGGCACGAGAATTACTCAATTTTACTCCCGAAGTCGATTTTCGTACTGGTCTCGCTAGAACCATCGAATACTTTAAGACGGAGGAGAGTAGAATTTTGGAGTAAATCGTTTTATCCTTTATCATAAGACAGGATAAAACTTATAAAGCATAAAATGATTTATATTATCTTATTTCTAGCACTTATTTTGCGTCTCCCTCTACTTAATGGTTCTTTTTGGCTGGATGAAGCCGCCCAATTCTTAGAAAGCGCTCGGCCTCTAGCTCAACAGCTCAACATTAAAGATGATTTTCAGCCACCGCTGATGCATTTGATCACTTTTTTAAGTATTCGCCTAGGTAATTTATTTGGCCTGGGTCAAAGCGAATGGTTTTTGCGCATCATTCCTAGTCTTATTCCCGGAATTCTAAGTATTTGGGCACTTTATCAGCTCGCTCTGAAGCTAACTAATCGCAAAATTGCACTGCTTAGCAGTCTTTTCCTTGCCACTTCCTCTTTTCATATTTTTTATTCTCAAGAACTACGTCCTTACAGTTTGCCCACACTCTGGGGCATTTTAGCCACTTGGCAGATGCTGCTAATGCTCAAGAGCAAAGCAAAAAAACCACTCATTCTATTTATTATTTTTTCTATCCTCGGACTTTATTCCTCTTATCTCTATCCATTTTTACTGATCGGCCAATTTATTTATTTATTCAAAGAAAAATTATCTTTTTCCAAAATTCTTGTTTCGGGTGGCATTATCCTTGCTGGTTTTTTACCTTGGCTGCCCAAGTTCTTGGAACAATTACAAGCAGGTCAAGCCCTACGTATAAATATGCCTGGCTGGTCAGAGACTGTGAGCTTGCCAGTCTTTAAAACTGCTTTGATTTTGCCGCTTAAATTTGTTTTTGGCGTCGCTGATTTGGAAATAAACTTGGCTTATGCATTTTTAGCTCTAGTTGTTTTTGCACCCCTAGCTTATTTGCTCTTTTTAAGCTTGCGCCAAAAACAAAAAAACTTAAGTTTCTTCTTTTGCATTTTGTTTTTACCCTTAGTTACAAGTTGGCTGGTTTCTTTTTTTATCCCAGTATTGCAAGCCAAAAGAGTTTTATTCCTTTTGCCCATTTTTGCCTTGCTTGAAGCGTTTTTGATTGACACTTATCATAAGCAAAAAACATATTTAGTTAAAATCTTAGTTTCTTCTATCCTCATCATCAATCTGTTTAGCACTTTGGCTTATTGGACTAAGCCACAATTACAGCGAGAGAACTGGCGCGCTTTAAGTCAAGAAGTTTCTGCTAAATTTCCCAAGAGTGAAACCGCTCTTGTTTTTTCTTTTGCTCATCCCTTCGCTCCATGGGAATTTTATGACCAAGTAGGGTTTAAAACTTTTAGTTCCGGTGTTTACTATTCTAACAATCTAGAAAATCCCGCAGAAACTTTCAAAGGCTTGAGTGATTATTCTTATGTACTTGTTTTTGACTATCTACGAGACCTAACCGACCCAGATGGCATCGTGCTTAAGGCCGTACGCGATCTAGGTTTCAAAGAGATCGGCGTGCTAGACTATCCTAACATTGGTTTTGTGCGCATTTACACCTTGGACAACATTATTATTGCAAAGGCAAAATAAAAAATGAAGATTGGCATCGATATTTCTAGTTTAACTTACCAGCGTGGTGTTTCTCGCTATACTGGTGACCTGGTGAAAGCCCTTGCTCAAGAAAAAAATACGCAACTTTTTCTCTATGGTAGTTCACTGCGCCAACAAAAAATTCTTAAAAACGAATTACGCAAAGTTTTACGCAATGTCACTCCTGATCGCTACGATTTGAAATTGCAAAGTTTGCCACCTTCGCTTTTAGCGAAATTATGGCGTTTTGGACTTAATCCTATCGGCTCACATTTCCCCAAATTAGATGTTTTTCATAGTTGGGATTGGCTCCAACCACCAGATAGAAACATCCCGCTCGTTTCCACTGTTCATGATTTGGCGATTATTCGCTATCCGCAAGTCGCTCACCCCAAAGTTCTCAAGATGCACCAACGTTCTTGGCAAACTTTACGTGACAGAGAAGCTCAAATTATTGCTGTTTCTCATTCCACTAAAAACGACATTATGCGTTATTTAGAAATTCCCGAAAAAAATATTTCTGTTGTTTATGAGGCATTGCCCACACAAGTAGCAGAAATTAGTCGAGAATTAGCTGATCAACCTGAACTAGTCGCTTCCATTAAGCGCAAGTTACAGTTAGACAAGCCGTATTTATTCTTCGTCGGCACCAGAGAGCCTCGCAAAAACTTAGCTCGCCTCATTCAAGCTTGGTTACCTCTAGCTAATGACTATCAATTGATCGTTGCTGGTGAACAAGCTTGGGACGGCAGTGAGAAAATTAGCCAAAACTCCAATTTACGTTTCATGGGTCGAGTTAGTGATCAAGAATTGGCAGTTTTATATCATCATAGTGAACTCTTTGTTTATCCGAGTCTTTATGAAGGTTTTGGGTTGCCTGTTTTGGAAGCTTTCTCCCACGGTGTGCCTGTGGTTGCTTCAAATATTCCTGCGATTAGAGAAGTAGCTGGCAACGCTGCGGAACTTTGCAATCCTTTGGATGAAAAGTCTATCCGTCAAGCTATCGAAAAAGTCCTTCATGAAAAAAAACTAGACAGCGAACAACGTATGAAAAAAATGATTATTCGCTTACAACTTTTTAACTGGCAAAAAACTGCCTTGCAAACTTTGGCAGTTTATCAAAAAGCGATTGATAATTTTGGAAACTAATATGCTCAAAATCGCCATTGATGGCAACGAGGCCAATGTACCAAATCGAGTCGGGAGCAATACTTATGCCTTTGCTATCATTTCTGAGCTTTACAAACTAACTGCTAATCGTAAAAATATTGATATCACCATCCTTTTATCTAGTAAAAAATTAGCAGATTTGCCAGCAAGTAGAAATAATTGGCGCTACATGGTGCTTGGTCCAAGAAAATTTTGGACCCAATGGGCTCTGCCAATTCATCTATTTTTACACCAGAAAGATTATCAAGTATTTTTTACTCCCTCTCATTATGCTCCACGCATCGCCAGTGTGCCTTATGTCAGTAGCGTCATGGATCTGGCTTATTTACACTATCCAGAACAATTCCGTCGCACTGATCTTTTGCAACTCAAAAATTGGACTAAATATAGCGTTAAAAATGCTCGTAAAATCATCACCATCAGTAAATTTTCCAAAAAAGAAATTGAACAACATTATCAGCGTCAAAGCAAAGACATTGTTGTCGCTTATCCTTCTTTTCAATTACCAAAGAGCGCTCCTATTGAAGAAATTAAAGCTTTTTTCAAAGCCAAACAAATTAAAAACAAATATTTTCTTTATCTAGGCACCCTGCAACCTCGCAAAAATATCCTTAGTGTTGTTAGCGCCTATGAAGAATTTTTGCGTAAATTAGCGGCTCACAATCTCAAAACCAAAAATAAGCAGGCTAGGAAAATTATTGAGCCAGATTTAGTAATCGCTGGCAAAATTGGCTGGTTAGCTGATGAAATTTTAGCCCGCATAATTAATTCACCTTATAAAAATAAAATCATTCTAACCGGCTTTGTGGAAGATAAGTTCAAGCGTGCTCTTTATCAAAACGCTACCGCTAGCTTGTTGCTCTCTCTCTATGAGGGCTTCGGCATTCCCGCTTTGGAATCCATGCAAGCTGGCACTATTCCAATTGTGGCCAATAATTCTAGCTTGCCAGAAGTGGTCGGACAAGCTGGCTTTTTAGTAGCAGCCAAAGATACTCATCAAGTTAGCGATGCTATGCTGACGAGTTATCAAATGCCTTACAAAGAATTACTTAAATATAAAACTGCCATGCGTCGCCAAGCTAAAAAATTTGACTGGCAAGAATCTGCCAAAATCATTTTAAAAATACTTGAACATGAAAAATAATCCTATTATCGTTGGTATTGATCCGGGCTATGATCGGGTGGGTGTAGCTATTGGCCAAAAAAATGACTCGAAATGGTCGGTTTTAACTTACACTTGTATTCAGACCGATAAAAAAGCCAAGCTCTTCGCACGCTACGCTCAAATCGCGCAAGAGTTAGAATCTCTCTTAATTAAATATCAGGTCACTGAGGCCGGCATCGAATCACTATTTTGGTTTAAAAATCAAAGCACGGCTCTCGATGTTAGCGAAGCCAGAGGGGTGATTATTGCCACGCTCTTGCGTCAAAAGATCAAAATAGCTGAATATACGCCATTGCAGATCAAACAAAGTCTAACTGGCTATGGACGAGCTGATAAAAAAGCGGTAGAAAAGATGGTGAGAAGGGAACTTTCACTAACTGATCAAATTATGGATGACACCATCGACGCCTTGGCTGCCATGATTTGCCACGAATGTGCGCGCAAAATGCAGAAAGAAAATTTATGATTGCTTACTTAGAGGGACAAGCTTTAATTAAAAAAGATCACTTAATTGTTTTAACTGGCGGAGTAGGCTATTTGGTTTTTGTAGGTTCTAAAATTCTTCATAGTCTAGTCGCTGATGGCGAGCTAATCACTCTTCATATTTACAGCCACATCAAGGAAGACCGCTTCGAACTTTATGGTTTTCAAAATGAGGAAGATTTAGAAATTTTCAAAATGTTAATTGCTATCTCTGGTGTTGGTCCTAAAACCGCCCTTGCTTTGGCTAATGCTGGCACCAATCAACTTATCGAAGCTGTGCAGCAAGCTCAAACTAGTTTCTTTACTAATGTGCCAAGAGTTGGTAAGAAATTGGCCCAAAAAATTATCATTGAACTAAAGAGTAAATTAGGCAGTCTCAAAGAACTTAATTTAGGCACGCTCTCACCTAAAGCTCAGGATGTGATGGACGCTTTATTAGGGCTTGGTTTTGAAGAAAATGCTGTGCAAACTATTCTGTCTCAGCTTGATTTAGAAAATATGGATTTACAGGTGGCGATTAAAACCGTCATTAAAATGAGTAATAATCAATCAATGTCTTAAATGCCAAAAACCAAAACCACCACTACCATCTCCACCAATGATGAAGAAATGCTCTTTACTTCTTTACGGGCGGAAGACTGGCAAGAATTTACTGGTCAAGAAAATATTAAAAAGTCTCTACAGATTGCCATTAAAGCCGCTAAGCAACGTCACGAAGCGGTTGATCATGTTTTGTTTTATGGTCCTCCCGGACTGGGTAAAACTACTTTGTCTCAACTAATTGCCAAAGAAATGGGGAGCAACTTCAAAGTTACTTCTGGCACTGCTTTATCTAAAACTGGCGATTTGGCTGCTATTTTGACTAATTTAGAAGACGGCGACGTTTTATTCATTGATGAAATTCACCGTTTGCCCAAAGCCATCGAAGAAACTTTGTATCCAGCCATGGAAGATTTTGCTTTAGATATTGTTATCGGTAAAGGCCCTTCAGCTCGCACCGTGCGCTTAGATTTGGCCAAGTTTACTTTAGTGGGCGCTACCACTCGTTTTGGTTTATTAACCGGTCCTTTCAGAGACAGATTTGGCCTAATTCATCGCTTAGAATTTTATTCGCCAACTGAATTAGCAAATATTTTGCATGTGGCCAGTGTCAAACTCGAAACCAAATTAGAAGATAAAGCGGCCTTAGCAATTGCCGAGCGTTCTCGGGGCACACCCAGAATTGCTTTGAAACTTTTCAAAAGAGTCCGTGATTTCGCCCAGGTTCTTGAGAAAAATACCGTTGATTTATCTTTGGTCAAGCAAGCTTTGAGTATTTTTGAAATTGATGAGCTTGGTTTAGATGAAAATGATCGTCGCTTAATTATGGCGATGATTGAAAAACATCGCGGTGGGCCGGTGGGATTAAAAACTCTTGCCGCTTCAATCAATGAAGATCCTGGCACGGTGGAAGAAGTTTTGGAACCATACTTATTACAAATTGGTTTTATGAAGCGCAAGCCATCTGGTCGAATACTCAGCCAAAAAGCTTATGCTCATTTTGGCATAAAGCCACCCTCTGATGTATACTAAGCTCATGGCAATTACAGATAAAGACGGCAACCTCCTTTCAACTTCACAAGTTATTGAAAAAGTTTTCATTCGCCTTAAAACTATTCATCTGGAACTAGTGACTGGTTTACTCTGGTGGTTTGTTGGTTCTGTTCCCTGCCATTGCTTCCGTCGTTTTTGTTATCGCCTCTCTGGTATGAAAATTGGACGTAAATCCACCATTCACATGGGTGCTCGTATTTATTTCCCTAGTGGTATTAAAATTGGCGAAGGTACTCTAGTTGGCGAAAAAGCTACTCTGGATGGGCGCAAACAACTCAAAAACTCACATGGCGGCTTAGAAATTGGTAATCACGTCGACATTGCTTCTGAAGTGATGATATGGACTAGCCAGCATGATGTTCACAGTGAAAATATGGCCACCGTTGAAGAAAAAGTCACTATTGATGACTATGTTTTCATCGGTCCTCGCGCCATTATTATGCCTGGAGTCACTATTGGCAAAGGCGCGATTATCGCGGGTGGAGCAGTGGTGACTAAAGACGTTCCTGCGATGAAAATTGTGGCCGGTGTTCCAGCCAAGGAAATTGGCGAGCGTCAAAGTAAAAATCTGAATTACAAACTAGGTCGCCCTAGACTTTTCCAATAATCATGCGCAAAAACAAACTTCTGGGTTTAGTGGGTTTAATTAGCGCTGCTTTGATTGGTGGAGCAATTTTGCCCGCTCTTATTCGTTGGAGCACCACCTTGATCCATCCCTTTGTTTTAAATTGGATCAGAGTCAGTTTCGCTTTGCCCATACTTTATTTTTTATTTAAGCGAAAAATCGTCTGGCGCAAATTGCGTCAATCGAAAACTTTAATGCTCGCTTCGCTTTTAGCTCTTGGCTTGACCATTAACGTGACTTTATTTGCTTTTGGCATTCATCAGACTACTTTAATTGCTTCGCAGTTAATTTACGTGATCGTACCGATTTTTGCCAGTGGCTTGGCGCGAATTTTTTTGCAAGAAAAAAATAATCAAAAGAAATTTTTTGGCATGGGCCTAGCTCTCTTGGGAGTTTTAATTTTAATTATTTTTTCTAAGTCTCCTGCAGAAAGAATGTCACTTGGAAGTTTTGCGGGCAATCTTTTAATTTTTCTTGCTATGCTGGGCTACACTATTTATTTGACTTTTTCTAAAAAAATTAACCAAAAACTATCTTTACTAGAAATTATTTTCATCACCAATCTGCTCATGTCCATTATATTTTTTCCTTTAGCAATTTGGGCTTTGGAGCACGCTACTTGGCAACAATTAAATTCGACATCACTCATTGCCAGCTCGCTAGTTGCCCTAGCAGCTCTTTTTTTTACCGCTTTTTTACAATTGGCTATTAAAAATCTTTCTGTCGGTTCTGCTTCTTTAAGCAGTTTATTGGCGCCAGAATTTGCCGCCTTGACCGGACTGATTTTTTATCAAGAGAAATTTTCCCTTATCTTAATTATCAGCCTGGCTCTTTCTTTGTTTGGGATAGTCTTGAGCATTCAAGCAGAAAAGCTTACACTACTTGATAGAATCAAATTAAAAATACTAAAAATATATAATTTAAAGGAAAAACTATGATCCTTTCTCTTATCACTGTTTCCTACAACACTAAAGAACTAACTTTGCAAACTTTAGAAACAGCTATTAAAGAAATTAATTCTTCTAGCATTCTTAAAAATCAAACCGAAATTTTTGTGGTTGATAATGACTCCAAAGATGGTTCGCCCAAAGCCTGTGAGAATTTGCTTAAAAAACTCAAATTTCCTCACTACAAAGTTTTTGCTAACAAAGAAAACTTAGGTTTTGCTCGTGCTAATAATCAAGCTACTGAAATCGCCAAGGGAAAATATATTATTTTGCTCAATTCTGACACCATTACTCACAAAGGCGGACTAAGTTTGCTAGTTGAAGCCATGGAGAAAGGTGGCATCAAAGAAGAAACCGCCAATTTAGCAAGCAGCGGAAAATTAGATAAATTAGGTATTATTGCCCCAACTTTACTTAATCCAGACGGCACTATTCAAAATCAAGGTGGTTCTTTGCCAAGCTTGAAAACCGTGGCAGCACAAATGCTGTTTTTAGATGATATTCCTTTTTTTGGACGTTTTTTTCCATCTACTCAGCATACTGGGATGAGTGATTTTGCTTTTGCGAGTTATAGCGAAGATACTCCCAAATTAATTTCCAAAGACTGGGTCGCTGGCACTGCCATGATGATTCGTCGCGAAGTGATTGATGACATTGGCATGCTGGATGGCAATATTTTTATGTACGGTGAAGATCAAGAATATTGTATGCGCGCTCGCCACCATCATTGGGACATTGCAATTCATCCCAAAGCCAAAATTACGCACTTTGGTTGCGCCAGTTCTTCGTCCAAAAACGCCATCCACGGTGAATTTAAAGGTTATCTCTATATCTGGAAAAAACACATGCCTACTTGGCAATTGCCCATTCTTAAAATCATTCTGTGGACTGGCGCATTTTTACGTCAAATGATTTATACAATTAGAGGCAAAGAGGTACCGGCTGGTATTTACAGAGATGCAAGAAAACAACTATACTAAATTAGTAATATGAAAATAACTAGAAGAACTAGGTATTTAAGGTTAATCTCAGTTATTCTGCTTTGTCTTACTTTAATTTTTTTAGTAGCATTTTTTAGTTATCGAAAAAATCTATTTTCTTTTGTCAAAAGCTTGATTGATAATAACTCCAAACAAATACAAACTGAAAAAGTTGAAAATGAAAAACAGGTTAAAACAAAAATTTACACTGATGAAAGAGCTGATTACTGGGAAATAATAGATAGTAGCAAAAAACCAAATTTCCCGACAGGCATGAAATTCTTCAAAAAAGATATTCCAGAACAGACGGTTATCAGATGGAAAAACTACTTACTTGGAATAAATTTTGAGAAATATGTGAGCAAGAGTGGCGCAACTTACTTCGATACTAAAAACTCAGAAAGATATAATTTGCAATCAAAAATAGATTCAATTAATGTCTATGACATCGATATTGGCCAGAGCTTTACAATCCCTTTAGATCAACCTATTTGGGGAGATTTTTGGTATGTCGTCAACCAAGTTGTTGATGATGCCTATTATTTTGGAGTAGGCGGAGCATTTGGACCAACGCTCAGCTATAAACTTGATTTACCGCCCAAGAAAACTTCTCGTGTCGTCAAATTTAATGCAATTGGCAATGAAATTAAAAAATTCGGCAATTCTTATCTTAGTAGTTTTTGCTATGAAGGCTGCATTTATTCACTTTTCAACCCAACAAGTTTAACTTCCGTATCCTTGGAAAGGATGACACAAGCAAGCAACACGAGAGATATGAAACGCAAAGAAGAACTAATCGGCATAGATGGCCGCGGACAAATGTTACTTAAGAATAAAAATACTGCTGGTGAAATCGAATCTATAATAGCCTCACCGCTCAGCAATCAGAAAGTTACTAATGCAGTATTAAAAATAACTAGCTCTCCAGAACAAAGCAGCGGATATTTTACTATTGAAGGAGAAGACAAAGTTTCAATTTTTGGAAGAGGAGAGTATTTCATGGTTGATGGAATAAATAAAATTTTAGTTTTTGGAAGATTTGAAACATATATCTACGACTTAATAAAAAAACAATTTAAAGAAATCAAAGTTGATGAGAAACTAAAGGAGAACTTATTTGCAATGCAAGAATTCCCAACATCCAACATTTACAAAGGCCCCAACAATACTATTTGCTTTACAGATCAAGACAAGCAATCTGCCATTAACTTGGTAACAGAAACCTATTCTGACCAATCAGCAGATTGTCAATTGACCAGAGATACTTCAAAATCAATAGAAGAAATGTTTAAAGATTTAAATTTACCTGACACTTTTTCATTAATTCAAACTCCTTTGACTTATAAAACTTATCGCATTGAGAAGATTCCAGAATCAAAAGTGCCTTATGGGGCGGAAGTTATTGAATAAAATTTTAAAATTAAGTATATGCAAAACATTTTACTCATCATCGCTAGTTTTCTTTTGGCTTTTATTCCGCTTTATCCCAAAATCCCTCTTTTTGAAGCTATTCCTGGATACATTGTAAGAGTGAGACTCGAAGATATTTTGGTGCTCGTGGCTTTTTTGCTTTATTTGGTACAAATATTTAGAAAAAAAATTGATTTTAAAAACAAAGTTGCGCCCTGGATTTTTGCCTATCTTGGCGTAGCTAGTCTTTCTATCTTGTCAGCCATGTTCCTCATTAAAACTATTCCTTTAGAGCTGATTCATATTGGTAAATCTGTTTTGCATTTATTCAGATACACCGAGTATTTTGTCTTGTTTTTCCTGATGTTTTCTTCAATTAGAAAAGTCAAAGACGTTAAATTAGTGTTTTACACTTTGGCCTTTACTGTTTTAGCGATCACCATTTATGGTTACGGCCAAAGGTATTGGTACTGGCCGGTTTTCTCGACCATGAATCGTGAATTCAGTAAGGGTATGGTTTTGTATCTCACTGAACACGCTCGTGTGCAATCAACTTTTGGTGGACATTATGATTTAGCTGCCTATTTAGTGATTGTTTTACCAATTTTCTATTTAATGGCGATTAATCTCAAAAATAAGTGGCAACGTTTTGGCCTTTGGCTCATACATTTGCTTGGTTTGTGGCTTCTAGTGATGAGCGCCTCACGCACTTCTTTCGCTGCTTATATTGGCGGAGTATTGGTTGGTTTAGGCTTTTTTGCGGCTTTACAAAAAAAATGGTATCAAAAAACTTGGTATTTTCTTAGAAAAAGTTTTGTTTATCTGTTCATTGTATCGGTGATGATGTATTCCTTTGGCGACGACATGAGAGAAAGATTTGAACAGGTGCTGCGAGCCTATCCAGAGGTTTTTACTGTTTACGAAAATGTGCAAAAAACAGCCATTGAACAAACTCATGATCTTAATGATTACTTTAAGAGACTTAGAGAAGGTAAAAAACCAGAAAATGGCGTTGCTTTTGACAACACCTTAACTCCTACCGATGAAGTACCAGTTAGCACTCGACCAGTCGATGTTTATGTCGACGTGCCAGATACGGTGGCTGTAGTGGATGACAACAATGAGGTTACCTATGTAGAGAAACCGCGTACTTGGTCAGCTAATGCCATGAAATATGGTCTATCTCTGGCTATTCGTTTAGACGAACTCTGGCCCAATGCGATCAAAGGCTTCATGCGCAATCCTTTGCTCGGTTCTGGTTTTGCTACTTTAAACAAAAAAGAATTTTTACAATTTACTGAAGCTGAAAGCACCGACAATAATTTCTTGCGTACTCTGGGTGAAACTGGTTTGCTGGGATTTATTACCTTTTATGGTGCAGTCACTGTTCTTTTAATGATACTTTATCAAAATCAAAAGCAAAGCCAAGATCAACAACTAAAAACTGCCAATCTTGCTTTCATCGCTGCTTCCATCGGCTTATTGCTCAACGCCAGCTACATCGATGTTTTTGCTTCTTCCAAAGTCGCTTTTACTTATTGGGCTCTAGCTGGAGCAATTTTGGCTTACAACCAACTTGCCATAGACAAACATGTTAAAAAAACTACTAAAAAAAGCTCTTAAAAAAGAATCTTTTTTATTGGGTTTAATTTTATTATTTGCCCTAGTTTTGCGTCTCTATCGAGTAAATAATCCTGTGGCTGATTGGCATGCTTTTCGTCAAGCCGACACGGCTTCTGTCACCAGAGAATATGTGAAAGCCAATAAAATTGATTTACTGCGACCTCGCTATCAAGATTTATCCAATATCCAGTCTGGTTTTGATAATTTAGAAGGCTACCGCATGGTCGAATTTCCCTTTATCAATGGAGGACTGGCTCTTATCCTAAAAACATTTAAAAGTCTGGATTTAGTCCTTTTTAGTCGCTTAGCCTCAGTGTTTATTTCGCTACTGACTATTATGGTGATTTATCAACTAGTTAAAGAAATTTCAGGTCAAAAAACCGCTTTACTGAGTGCTCTCGTTTATGCTGTCTTGCCTTACAGTGTTTTTTATTCACGAGCTATTCTGCCAGAACCTTATTTTTTATTTTTTTCAACTTTTTCTATCTGGCAATTCTATTTATTTGTCAAAAATCGTGCTTGGACTGCGTATTTCTTGAGCATCATTGGTTTAGCTTTAGCAGCCTTACTCAAGCCTTTTGTAGTTTTCTTGGCTCCAGTTTTTCTGGCGATTATCTGGCAATTTCGTCAAAAAAAGCTTTTCTTGGATCCAAGAATTTATTTTTTGCCTTTTTTAGCTTTTGCACCCATGTTTATTTGGCGAGAGTGGATTAAAAATTTTCCAACTGGCGTGCCCGCTTCTGACTGGTTATTCAACGGCAATGGCATTCGCTTGCAACCAGCCTGGTTTCGTTGGCTCTTTTATGAACGCCTGACTAAATTATTTTTAGGTTATTTTGGCGTGATTTTTTTATTAGCCAACTTGCTTAAAAAAAACAAAGACATGTTGATCTATGGCGCTTGGTGGCTGGGAGTTTTAATTTATTTTGTGGTCATCGCTACCGGCAACGTGCAACATGATTATTACCAAAATTTGATTCTACCCATTGTCGCCATTTCTGTCGCCAGAGGCATGATCATTTTGCTTAAAAAATTAAACAAAAAAATTTCTTTACCCATAACAATTTTACTCTTTGGACTAAGTATCTTTTTTGCCAGTAAACAAATTGCTGGCTATTTCAACGTTAATAACTGGGAATATCTTAAAGCTGGCACGGCTGTTGATCAGCTAGTAAACAAGGATGCTTTGGTGATTGCTCCTGCCATGGGCGATACACAATTTTTATTTCAAACCAATCGTCGTGGTTGGCCCATTGGCTTTGAAATCGAAGACAAAATTAATAAGGGGGCTACAATTTATGTTTCTAGCAGTTATGATTGGGAAGCCAAAGAATTAGAAGCTAAGTATAAAGTTCTGGCTCATACCGATGATTACATTATTATTGATTTGAAAACTAAAAAACCATGAAAATATTGATGCTGACGCCTTATTTGCCTTATCCACTTCTGTCTGGTGGGCAAATCCGTACCTATAATCTGCTCAAGAAACTCAGTAACAAACACCAAATCACTTTATTTGCTCTAATCAAAAACGAAGAAGAAAAACAATATGTCAGTGAATTGGAAAAATATTGTCACAAGGTCAGAGTTTTTAAACGCAGTGAAAAACCCTTTACCATAAAAAATATTTTTAAAACCGCTTTTTCTGGTTTTCCTTTTTTAGTCATTCGCAATCAAGCCGAAGGCAGTCTAGAAGCCATTAAAAAAGAAATCGCCAGAGAAAATTATGATCTGATCCATGCTGAAACTTTTTACATGATGCCTCATATTCCTGAGTGCCAAATTCCAATTATTTTGGTAGAACAGACTATCGAATATTTAGGTTATGAAAGTTATGCCAAAAAAGCACCTTTCTTTTTGAAACCTTTGCTCAATGCTGATGTGAAAAAAATTCATCTCTGGGAAAAACATTACTGGCAAAAAGCTGATCGTCTCATTGTCATGAGTGAAGAAGATCGCCAATTTATTGCCAAAGATCTAGATAAAGAAAAAATCGATGTGGTCGCCAATGGCGTCGATACCAAATGGTTTGCCGAAAAGAAGCGTCAACTAGCTACGCGTCCTACCATTCTTTCTGTGGGCACTTTTAAATGGTTGCCCAATATTGAAGCGGTTGATTTTTTAGTCAGTCAAGTCTGGCCTTTGATTAAAAAAGCAGTTCACAACGCCAATCTTTTAATCGTTGGCAATGCGCCGACCGAAAAAGTCATTTCCTATGGCAAAAGTGATCCACAAATCACCGTTACTGGTCGAGTAGAAGATATTCGTGACGCCTTTGGCAGCGCCCATGTTTTACTTGCTCCAGTTTTTAGTGGCAAGGGCACTCGCTATAAGATTTTAGAAGCCATGGCTAGTGGCACTCCGGTGGTGGCCAGTAAAATCGCTGTAGAGGGTTTAAACATTACCGATGGCGTTCATCTTTTGACCAGTAATCAAGCCACTGATCTAGCACATTTGACAGTTCGAGTCCTTAATGATAAAAATCTCTGGCAGAAACTTTCAAAAAATGGCAAAGAATTTGTGGCAAAAAATTACGATTGGGAATTAATTTCACAAAAATTAGATAGAATTTATCAAGAAATAGGAAATTATGCAAAAAAGTAAAGCTAAAATGGATTTGAGTATTATCATTTTAAATTATAATGGCCAATTCTGGCTGAAAAAACTTCTACCAACACTCAAAAAAAACTATCTTGACAAGAGCAAATATCAAGTTGAACTAATTGTGGTTGATAACGCTAGTAGCGACGACTCAGTCAAGTTGATGCGTCGTGATTTTAAATGGGCCACTACTATTGAGTCGGGTCGTAATGGTGGCTTTGCTTTTGGTAACAATGTCGCCATCAAAGGTAATTCTGCCCGTTACGTGATGTTGCTTAATAGCGATACTGAATTTTTACCGAACGATCAATCTAATCTTGATCAAATTATTGATTTTATGGATCAAAACACTGACGTAGCAATCACTTCGCCCAGAGTTGAATTGAGTGACGGCTCGCTTGATCCCGCTTCTCATCGCGGGGAACCGACTCCTTGGGCCAGCTTAACTTATCTATTAGGACTCGAAAAACTATTTCCCAAATGCAAAATTTTTGCAGGATATCATCAAAGTTACAAAGATTTAAGCACTATCCATGAAGTTGATGCCTGTACTGGTGCCGCCATGGTGGTGCGCAATAGTGCCATTAAAGAAGTTGGCATGTTAGATGAAATTTTTTTCATGTATGCAGAAGATTTAGACTGGTGTAAGCGTTTTCGTGATGCCGGCCATCGCATTGTTTTTTATCCCCGAATTAAAATCATTCATCATAAATATAAATCGGGTATTAAAAGCAGTAATAAAAAAACTGCCTCCATTACTCAGCAATATTTTTATAAAACCATGTTGCAGTATTACGATAAACATTACAAAGATAAGTACCCTAAATTTTTAAGGGAAATTGTCAGATATTTTGTCTTGATTAAAACTGATGGTCGCTAAAAAAAACTACACTATCGGCATTGATGCTCGTTTATCTGGCGATAAACACGCTGGCATTGGACGTTATAGTGAAAATTTAATTAAAAGATTAATTAAGCTTGGTTTGAAGCAACAAAAAAAAATACCAGTTAAATTTGTTTTGTTTTTCTTTGATCTTGAGCAAGCCAAAACAGTCTTGGGCGAGCTTTATCAAAATAATAACCTAGAAATCATTGTCACTAGCATCAAACACTATGGCTTGGCGGAGCAATTTTGTTTACCCAAAATTTATCATCAGGCCAAATTGGATTTGCTTTATGTGCCTCACTGGAATGTGCCCATTTTTTATCGTGGCAAATTAGCCATTACTATTCATGATTTACTCTGGCATGAACAAAAAGGCAAAGCGGCTACCACCCTCAAAGCCTGGCAATATTATTTGAAGTATTTGGCCTATCGCTACATTTGTAAAAAAATTGCTAAAAAAGCTCAAGTCATTTTTGTCCCTACTGAAACGATCAAAAAAACTGTCAGTAATTATTATCCCTTTGCGAAAAATAAGCTTATCGTCAGCAAAGAGGGTTTGGCCAGTACTTATGAAAGCGCATTACATGTAAGCTCTACGCTCAATCGTCGTATCAAAAAACAATTAATTTATACTGGATCGCTCTATCCTCATAAAAACCTTAAAGTGGTGATTAAAAGTCTGAGCAAAATTCCTAAATACAAACTGCTCATTGCTTCTTCCAGAAATATTTTTCAAGATCAAATTCAAGCGCTAGTGTCACGTTATAAAGTTAAAAAACAAGTAGTTTTTTTGGGCTATGTGCCTGATAAAAAATTACTTGCTCTTTATCAAGAATCGACGGCTCTAGTTCAGCCTTCTTTTTCTGAAGGCTTTGGCTTAACCGGTATTGAAGCCATGGCTAGTGGCTTGCCGGTTTTAGCCTCAGATATCAAAGTTTTTAGAGAAATTTATCAAGATGCAGCTTTCTTTTTTGACCCTCATTCTTGTGAAGATTTTCTCAGAGCGCTCAATGAATTAGAGCTCAGTAATAGAAAACAGGCGATAGAAAAAGGTCATCAAATTGCCAATCAATACAGTTTTGACAAAATGGCAGGAGAAATCTGGACAGAATTGCAAAAGCAATTATGAAAAATCGCATTGCGCTCATTTATGATCGCGCCAATACTGCTTATGGTGGAGCAGAGCAAGTCCTCTTAGCTATTCAAAAAATTTATCCTGAAGCCACGCTTTTTAGTTCCGTCTATAATCCTCAAAAAGCTAAGTGGACTAAAAAATTTAAACAAGTCAAAACTTCTTTTCTGCAAAAGATACCTTTCGCTAGCAACTTTTATCGTTATTTGGTGGCACTTATGCCTCTTGCTTTTGAAAATTTAGACTTATCTACTTACGAAATAGTGATTTCTGTCACCAGCGCTGAAGCTAAAGGAGTGATTACTCGTAGAGATCAGCTACATCTTTGCTACTTACTCAGTCCACCTCGTTATCTTTATCACTATCAAGAACAATATTTGCATCAAAATCACCTTTTACGGCTACCATTGATTAACTCTTTGACCAAATCTCTTCTAAGTTATTTAAAAAAATGGGACCAATCTGCAATTTTTCGTCCTGATTTGATCATTCCTATTGCTCAAATCGTCAAAAAGAGAGCAGAAAAATATTATCCACATATTGATTTGGCACCGGTCATTTATCCACCAATTAATACTACTTTAATAAAAAATTTTCCAAGTCAAGACAAACCCATGATTAAGGGCAACTACTTACTTTTAGTGGGGCGGCTGGTGCCTTATAAAAACATTGCGGCCGCTATTTTGGCTTGCCAGCAAAGCCAAAAAAAATTGGTCATTGTTGGCGCTGGTCCTGAAGAAAAGCAACTCAAAAAACTCAATAAAAAACTTAACTCATCGCAAATCATTTTTAAAAAATATTTAGACGAGCAAAGTTTGGCTAATTTATACCAACATTGCCAAGCTGTTTTAAGTCCTGGTTTAGATGATTTTTCACTCGTGGCTTTAGAAGCAAATTTGTTTGGTAAACCAGTCATTATCAATCGATTGGCAGGTGCCGCCGAATTAATTAAAAACGAAATTCATGGTTTACATTTACCCTACACGACCAAAGATTCAGAAGAAACCATTGCTGCCAATTTGACCCAAAGCATCAAAAAACTAGAACATTTACGTTTTGAGCCCGCTTCACTTCGCAAAAATGCGTTAAAATATGATACAAATGAGTTTGTCCTTAATTTTGGTTCTGCTGTAAATAAAGCCTACCAAGCAAAAAAAGAAGGAAAATTATGATCGATAAAAAACAAATTTACGCTGTGTTGCTAGCTGGAGGTGGCGGCACCAGACTTTGGCCCAAGTCTAGAACCAAAACTCCCAAACAATTTCTTAAATTAACTGGCAATCAAACTATGATGCAGATCGCTGCTGCTCGCATCAACAAGTTAGTTGATTGGGAAAATATCATTGTGGTAACTAATCAAATTTATCTGGAAGAAGTAAAAAAACAATTGCCAGAAATTAAAGTAGAAAACATTATTGCTGAGCCAGAAAAACGCGATACAGCTGCAGCGATGCTAGTTGGGGCACTTTATGCTAAAAGTAAAAACGAAAATGCAGTGGTCATTAATGCTGCTTCCGATCACATTGTTGATAATATGCCCGAATTTATCAAAGTGATGAATGCTGCTGTTGAAACGGCAGCTGAAAATCCCTATCTTGTCACCATTGGCATTACTCCTGCTTATCCCACCAGTGCTTTTGGCTACATTAAAGTTGGCCGCGATCTAAAAAAGATTAAACGTGATTTAATGCTTTTTAAAGTCGATAGTTTTACTGAAAAGCCAAATTTAGCGACTGCGATTGCTTTTATTTCTACCGGTGCTTATTTCTGGAATGCCAACATGTATGTTTGGTCAGCCAAAGAACTCAAGAGTGCTTTTGCGCGCTTTATGCCTGATATGTTGGCTCTGTGTCAAGAATTAGATCAATTGGACAGTAAAAAATTTCATCAAGCGCTGCCACAAATTTATAAAAACATTGAAAGCATTTCCATTGATTATGCCATTAGCGAAAAAGCTGAAAATTTGGTTTTAATTCCAGGCGATTTCGGCTGGAATGATGTCGGCGATTGGAAAGTGGTTTATGATTTGGGTAAAAAAGACCTCTCTGGCAACGTGATGTTGGGTGATAAAAAAGAAATTCGCGCACTGTCGGTCAATGCTCATAGAAATCTTATTCATACTGACGGGCGTTTAGTAGCCGTCTGCGGCGTTGACGATTTAATTATTATTGATACTGAAGAAATTTTAATGGTTTGTCCCAAGAGCAAGAGTCAAGACGTTAAAAAGCTGGTCGAACGACTTAAAGAAGAAAATAAAAAAGAATATTTATAAAAATATATGTCTTACGATCAACAAAAAAGAATTTTGGATTTATTTGTCGCCAGCATTTTAATTATTGCCTTTTTACCTTTTTGGTTACTCATTCCCATTTTAATTTTTTTCGATTCAGGTTGGCCAGTGATTTTTACCCATAAAAGAGTCGGCAAAGACGGTATTGATTTTGAATTATATAAATTTCGTTCCATGGTTTTAAATGCGGATGAAATTTTACATCAAAAAAACCATCAATTACTGCGAAAATTCAAAAATGGTGATTGGAAAATTGCTGCTAAAGATGATCCGCGTATTACTCCTCTAGGCAGATTTTTGCGCTCTTTTACTATTGACGAATTTCCTCAGCTTTTTAATGTCCTTAAAGGACAAATGAGCATGGTCGGTCCCAGAGCTTACGTGCGCAAAGAGTTGGAGGAACAAAGCAAAAAATATCCACAAACTAAACAATACATTCCTCACATTCTTTCTGTTAAACCAGGTATTACTGGCCCCTGGCAAACTAGTGGCCGCAATGAAATTCCTTTTGCCAAGCGAGCACAAATGGATGCAGAATACGCCAATAATCAAAATATTATGCAAGACATCCGTATTTTATTGCGCACCCCCAAAGCCATGTTGTCGAAGTGGTAGTCTGTCACACAACCATCTGCTATACTTTTAATTATGGATAATATTTTACCCGACCAAGATCAAGAAATGAGAATTGCCAATCTATTTACTAAAGAAAAAACAACTGATTTGCCACCAGCAATATCTAAAAAACCTGCTAAGCGAAAAATCATCTTGAAAAAATGGCAGAAAGCCTTATTGTTAGCTTTTGCCTTTTTATTGCTCGTCATTACTAGTTTAGCTAGTTATACTGTTTTTATCTTACAAGAAATTAGGCAAAAAGCCGAATACAGCCTGCCATTGGTCAATGAATTAAAAACTGCTCTCGCTAGCCAAAATCTCCTGACTTTGCCAGAAAAAATTACTCAATTGCAAGCTGCCAGAGAAGATCTCAAAATTAGTTATCAAAAACTAGCTTTTTATAGCAAAATTCCTTTGCTTAAAGCCTATTATGCTGATGGACAAGTTTTGTTTGAAGCAGCTGAGCTAGGCTTAAATACCGCTCAAAAAAGCATGGCCGCCTTATTACCTTATGCCGATCTCTTGGGTTTTCAAGGAGAGGGTTCTTTTACGGGCGGCACCACTCAAGATCGTATTGTTCTTATCTTGAAAACACTTCAAGAAATTCAACCCACGATTGATCAGATTGATCAGGACATTCAACGCTTGTCCATTTTACTTGGACAAATTAAACCCACTCGCTATCCTCAAAAAATTGGCCAACAGTTTCCTAGAGATATGATTGTAAATCTTCAAAAAACTGCTCAATTAGCTAGTCAAACTTTCTCTGATTACAAACCAGTGATCGCTTCACTGGCCAAAATGGCCGGAGCAGATGAGCCACAGAAATATTTAGTCTTATTTCAAAATGATAACGAACTGCGTCCCACTGGAGGATTTTTGACCGCTTATGCCATCATTACTGTCGATAAAGGCGTAGTTAATTCTGAAAAATCAGATGACATTTATGAACTAGATCAAAAATTTACTCAAAGAGTAGCCATTCCAGAAGCTTTGGGGAAATATCTCACTACAGAAAAATATTATCATCTACGCGACATGAATATTTCTCCAGATTTTAAAACGTCCATGGAAAAATTTTATGAAAACTACATTACTGTTAAAGGTGAGCCTAAAGATATTGATGGCATCATTGCCGTAGACACTCATGTTTTAAGTGAATTACTCAAAATCATCGGTCCAGTTGAAGCCCCAGGTTATGGTACTTTCTCGGCAGAAAACGACATCCGTTGTGATTGTCCACAAGTGGTTTATGCTCTGTCAGAAATTATTACTAAACCCACTCCCTACATGAGAGAGGATCGCAAAGGCGTCTTGGGTCCACTAATGAAAGCCGTTCTAGCCAAAACTTTTGATTTGGATAAAGCCAGATTTCCAGAACTTTTCGCAGTAGCGATCAGTAGCATTGAAGGTCGTCATTTACAAATGTATTTTATGGATGAGAACAGTCAGCTGGCCACCGAGCAAATCAATGCCGCTGGCCGACTCTTTGAAATCAAAGATAACTTAAAAGGCTGGCAAATGGGCAAGAACATGGACTTTTTAGCGATTGTTGATGCCAATTTGGGTGGCGCGAAATCCAATCTTTTTACTAATTACGAAATTAAGCAAAGCATTAGCGCTCCCCTTGACGGTCGCTTAGAAAAAACAGTAGAGATTACATATAAAAACACCCGTAAAGCTGACAACTGCAATCTTGAAGCTGGCAAATTGTGCTTAAACGCCACCCTTAATGATTGGTTAAGAATTTATGTACCCAAAGGAGCGGAGCTGATTGAAATCCAAGGCATTAGTAATCAAGCTAGCGTTTATGAAGAAGAAAATTTAACCGTAATCGACGGCTATTTCAGTCTGGAACCGATGGGCTTAGCCAAAATCAAGCTTAGTTATAGCATTCCTTACACTGACTCCGTCAACTATAATTTGAAAATGTGGAAACAAGGAGGGATTGAGGCTGTGCCAGTTTTAATTGACGTCACGGGCGGAGAAGAACAATTGCTGCTAAACAAAGATTTAGATTACAGCACCACCTTCTAATATTCATGAGCCATTCATTTAAAACCGAAGCCATCGTGCTTAAAAGAACTAACACTGGCGAAACTGATCGCATTGTGACTTTGTTGTCCAAAGAAAGAGGCAAAATTGTTTGCGTGGCAAAAGGCGTGCGTAAACTCAAATCCAGTAACCGCGCTATTTTGGAACCAGGCAATCTCGCAGAATTTTTTTTGATTGAAACTAAATCTTTGCCAATTTTGACTCAAAGCCGACTTATTCAAGAAGCCAAAACCATCCGTCAATCGCTAGTGGGCATTTCTCAACTCTCACAAATCTTAGAAATTTTCGATCGCTTATTTGTAGAAAACTTTATTGAAGAAGAAAATAGTGAGTTGGCTTTTGCTATTCACGCCGAACTGCTAAAAATTAATAAAAATAATAAAAAAATTACCTTAATGCTGCACGAATTAATTAAGAAGCTTGGCTATCAAGACATTCTCGCCACTGGTTATGCACACGTGCTTGATTACGTGGCCGAAATTAGTGAAAAAAAAATGCAAAGTTTCGATTGCTTTAAAATTCGCTAAAAGAAACTTATTTCATCAGCAATTTATTGTATAATCAAAAGATCTTATGTCAGACTCTTCAGCCTCGCAGACTCAACCAACTCTCGAAGAAATCAGCTCTCTCGCCAAAAGGCGTGGCTTTGTCTATCAAACTTCGGAAATTTATGGTGGTTTAGCCAATTCTTATGAGTATGGTCCAAATGGGGTAGAAGTTTTACGCAAAATCAAAAATCTGTGGTGGGATTTTTTTATCAGTAGTAGAGAAGACATGTTGGGACTTGATAGCCAGATTATTTTGCACCCCAAAACTTGGGAAGCTTCGGGTCATGTTAATTCTTTTGCTGATCCGATGGTAGAAGATAAGGTTAATCATAAAAGATATCGAGCTGATCATTTGATTGAAGCTTTCTTGGAAAAAAATCGCTTAGAAAATCCGCCAATTGTAGAAGCAATGAAAATCGAGGAGATGAATCGTTTCTTACAAGACAATAAAGTCAAATCTCCAGATGGCAATGAAATTAGCGAAGTCAGAAATTTTAATTTGCTTTTTGAAACCTCGATTGGAGTTGTCGCCGGTGAAAGTAACAAGGTTTATTTACGTGGTGAAACTGCTCAAGGCATTTTTTCTAACTTCAAACAAATTTTGGATACCAATCGCGTCAAACTACCCTTTGGCGTTGGTCAGATTGGTAAAAGCTTCCGTAACGAAATCACTACCGGGCAATTTGTCTTTCGTACCTTAGAATTCGAGCAAGCTGAAATCGAGTATTTCTTCGATCCAGACCAAAATGACTGGCAATTACTTTTCAAAGATTGGCAGGACAAAATGTGGCATTTCGTGACTGAAATTCTCGGTATTGATGCTCAACATTTGCGCTGGCGTCGTCACGAGGACCAAGAACGCAGCTTTTACAGTCAAGAAACCTACGATCTTGAATATCTTTATCCATTTGGTTGGAAGGAAATTTGGGGCATTGCTTATCGCAGCGATTATGACCTGAAGCAACACATGAACTTCTCTGGCAAGAGCCTTGAATACACTGACCCTTTCACCATGAAGAAGTTTATCCCTCATGTCATCGAGCCAGCAGTCGGCATCAATCGCTTGTTCTTAATGGTGCTTTGTGATGCCTACCAAAAAGATGAAAAAAAAGCTCGTTTGTTGCTTAACTTGAAACCCAGTCTAGCCCCTTATCAACTGGCAGTTTTTCCTCTCTTAAAAAATAAAGATGAGCTGGTGGATAAAGCTCGAGAAATCTTTAAACAATTGCAAAAGACTTACCGAGTCGCTTGGGATGAAAGAGGCAACATTGGCAAACGTTATCTTTCACAAGACGAACTCGGCACTCCTTATTGTTTAACGATTGATTTTGAAACTTTAGAAAATAATAGCGTCACCATTCGTCAGCGTGACGACGCTTCGCAAGAAAGAGTGAAGTTAGACAAACTACAAGAATATTTGACAAAATTATTATAAAATAGAAATCCATTCATTATGAAAATGACCGCGCAAACCAAAAAAAAATTATTCGTTATTTTGCCTGTTATCATCTTAATAATTCTTGGCGCCGTTTTTTTGCTTAATAAAAATAAGGCCGCCAGTAAAGTAGCTGAACCGACTGTCACTAAGAAAAAAGTCCAAAGCCCTGTGAATGTCATTCCTGTCGCCGAAAGACCTTATTTGCGTCTAGAACCCAGTGCTGATGGTCATTACATTACCATGATCATCGAGGAAGTTAAAAAAGGCGCCACACAATTAGAATACGAAATGGAATATCAAACTGGCTCTATGCTACAAGGTTTTGGCGGGCTAATTAAATTGGGTCAACTGCCAACTTCAGAAAAGAAACTTTTTGGTTCTCAATCTGCTGGTGGTGCCATTACCTATCATGAGGATATAAAAGGCGGCAATCTTTTAGCTCAATTTACTGGCCAAGAAGCCTATGCCGTCAAATCAGCTTGGCGCTATTTTACCAACAGCGATAAGGCCAACACTTTTAGCTCTCAAGATACTAAATTTAGCATCACCAATCAAGATTTAAGCAAATATGCTTACATCATTGTCTACAACTCTCCTGGGTACCCTGGAGAAGTTAAGGGAGAACTACTTTCTGATCCATATACTATTGCCGCTGAGAAATCTTTGAAACTTTTAAGTAGTAATTTCGAAGTCAGTATTCGTGCCAACGAAGCAGGACAGATGATGGGCTACGACGGCTCTAAATGGCAAAAAATAGACAGTACTTATGAAAACGGAGTAGTGAAAGCCACGGCTCCTCTGATGGACGTTTACCTGCTTGTCAAAAACTAAACTTAGCAGTCAATCACTTACTCTGCTAATTTCACCATCAACTTTTTTTAGTTGATATATCAAGATATATTTTGATGTATTTTGATATTGTTTGATATTACTCTGAAATTATTTCTAATTTTTTCCTTATTTTAAGTCTCATTTAATAGAACTTGCCAAAACTATAGGTCGTTAATTCGTCTTCTAAAAGATCAAAACAAAATTGCCTGTTTACAAGACTTTTTTTCTTGTATAAACTTGATTACGGTAACAAATGGTAAATAGGCTTATAAGATTAAAAAATGTTAATTGGTAAATATTATCATCACCTGGAAGCCAACGGTCGTCTTTCACTTCCAGCTAAGTTTAGAGCGGTGAATAAAGATTGGATTGCAACGAGAGGTTTAGATGGTTGTTTATTTTTGTTACCTGAGAGCAACTTTAAAAAAGAGTTAGAAAAAATTGCTCAAAGCTCTTTGACAAAAAAAGCTAACCGTGACTTGCTTAGGTTAATGACTAATGAAGCCCAAGAATTAAGTGCTGATGAAAATGGTCGAGTAAATCTGCCCGATTACTTGATTAAGTTTGCGCAATTAAAAAGCAACCTGGTAATAGTGGGAAGTCTCAACCACTTAGAAATTTGGGACCAGGAAAAATACCACCAATACATCGATCAAATTGAAGATCAGGCCGAAAGTATCGCTGAAAGTATTATTTTAGATGACTGAAGATAACTCACAACACCAAGCAGTTTTAGTCAAAGAAGTTTTGGAAACTCTTAATCCCCAAGCTGGCTGTTATTACATTGACGCCACTTTCGGTAGAGGCGGGCACAGCAGAGCAATTTTGAAAAGAGGAGCTAAAGTCATCGCCTTTGATTTTGATCAACAAAGCATTGACGCGGCCAAACAGCTTTTTGCCAAAGAAATTGACAACAAACAACTCATTTTGTTTAGAGAAAACTTTAACAAAATGGATGAATGTTTGTCGAACCTTAAAAAAAGTTTGAACCTAGAAATTAGTGGTATTTTGTTTGATTTTGGCACTTCCACTGACCAATTAATGTCAAAAGAACGTGGTTTTAGTTTTGCAGCTCAAGATGAAGTCTTGGACATGCGCATGGACGAACGCTTGGGCGTGAAAGCCTGTGATTTATTAAAATTACTTGATGAAAAACAGTTGGCCAAAATGCTTTTTGAATATGGTGGAGAAGCTGATGCACGAGCCATTGCTCATAAAATTGTTGAACAGCGCAAAAAAAATCCCAACAGTCTGGATAAAGTCGGCACTTTAATAACAATTATTGAACAAGTTAAAAGTCATCGCTTTGGTCAAAAAATTCATCCCGCCACTAAAACTTTTCAAGCTTTGCGCATTATCGTTAATGACGAACTGCAGAATATCGAAATTGCCTTGCCCAAGGCCTTGCAGATCTTAAAAGAAAGCAAAGCTTTAGATAAGAGATTGGTTTGCCTGTCTTTTCATGAAGGTGAAGATCGACTAGTTAAAACTTTTTTTAAACAAGTTGAGATGGATCATCTCGGCAAAATTATTAACAAGAAAGCTCTTGAGGCATCAGAGGAAGAATTAAGCACCAATCCTCGCTCAAGAAGCGCTAAATTAAGAGCTTTGGCTCTATAAAAGTTATGAAAAAGCAATTAAAAATTTATTACACTTTCCTTGCTAGTGCTGTTTTAATGCAAATTATTTTTACCGTTTTCAGTCTAAGTCAAAACATCGGTTATGGTCAAAAAATTAGTTTCTTGGAAGAAAAAAAGTTAGCCTTAGAAACTCAAGACAACAACTTACAAACAGAACTTGCTTCAAAAATTGCCTTAAGCAAATTAACTGCCGAAGAAAATCAAGAATTTGTACCAATTACCGACGTCGTCTTGGTGGATGGTAGTTCTGAAAACTTAGCCTTAAGATAAATTTTTAATGCTAGAAAACACAGCTGCTACTTATCGTTTAAGAAAAAATTTCTTTTTTTTGGCTTTTTACTTAGCTTTAATTTTGATTGTGCTGAGGCTTTTTTATTGGCAAATTATCAAAGGACAAGACTTAAAAATAGCTGGAGAAATACAAACTTTGCGCCAAGTAGAACAAAAAGGTTTGCGTGGGCAAATTTTTACCAGCGATGCTCACTTACTTGTAGGCAATGAATTAGTTTACGATCTTAAACTAGATAAAAAAAATTTCAAAGGAGACGTCCAGGCTCTTGTTCAACAACTAAGTCAAATTGCCATGCAAAATAATTGGCAAAAAGATCATCTTGAAGATTTAAGCCTGACAGATCGCGAAACTATTAGGAAAAAATTGGTTCAAGAAATCAGTGATAAATTTAATAGCCAAGCCAATTGGCCAAAATTATTAAGCAAACTAAGTAAAACCAGCAAAGAAGCTGTCGAAGCTCTAGACAACCCTTATTTATATTTTGATGAGAGTTATCAAAGATTTTATCCAGAAGCTTCTATGGCCGCTCACTTAGTTGGTTTTTTGGGTAAAAATGAAAATGCAGAGGAAATTGGTCGCTACGGAATTGAAGGCGCGCTTGAAGATGAACTCAAACCTCGCAGTGCTAAAAATTTATTTAAAATGGATGCTCTAGGATTTTTATTAGCTGGGCAAAAGTATGAAAGCAAAAATCTGGACGGTCGAGATGTTACTTTGACTATCCGCCGCGATGTACAAAATTTAGCTGAACAAAATTTAGAGTGGGGCATTGAACAGTACCAAGCGGATCGAGGAGAAATTATCATTCTAGAAAGTCAAACTGGCAAAATCTTGGCCCTGGCTACTTGGCCAAAATATGAACCATGGCGTTATTTTAATTATCCTTCTGAAATACTGAAAAATCCAAGTTTAACCCGACTTTATGAGCCAGGATCGACTTTCAAAACTCTGACTATAGCCGCTGGTATTGATAGCGGAGTAATTCAAAAAGACACCGTCTGTACTAAATGTGCTGGTCCTAGACAAATTGCTGGCTATTCAATCAAAACTTGGAACGATGTTTATCACCCCAATATTACTATGATCGATGGCTATGCTAAATCAGATAATACAGCCATGATTTTTATCAGTGATTTGCTCGGTAGCGATCGTTTTGTTGATTACCTTAAAAAATTTGGCATCGGTCAACAAATTGAAATCGATTTACAAGATGATACACGCACCCCTTTTCCTAATAAAATTGGTCCAGTAGAAACCGCCACTATTTCTTTTGGGCAAGGCATTAGTACTAATAGTTTAGAGCTTTTACGTGCAGTCAATGTGATTGCTAATCGTGGCAAAATGCTTGAACCGATCATTGTTGAAAAAGTTTTTGATAAACAAAAACAACAAGAATTGATTGGTTCAATTAAAGAGAGAGAGCAAATTATTTCAGCAGAAGCAGCGGCCACCGTCACCACCATGATGGTTGAAGCTGCCCAACACGGAGAGGCTCAATGGATCGCTTCAGACAAATACACGGTGGCCGCTAAAACTGGCACTTCCCAAGTGCCAGATCCTCAGGGGGGCTATAAAGAAAATGAAACCATTGCTAGTTTTATTGGCTTCGCACCAGCTAGCCAAGCCAAATTTACTATGTTAGTCAAACTAGAAAATCCCAAATCTAGCCCTTGGGCTGCAGAAACAGCTGCGCCGCTGTGGTACAAAGTGGCTGACAAATTAATGATTTTATTGAATATCACTCCTGACAAATAGCATTATTTATCAGTTAATTGCATTAATTTTTGCAAATCTTCCTGAGTTTTATCAGGAGAACCATCAAAAATAATAGTCACTTTTGTTTGTTTGCGCGAACGAATTACTTTTAGAGTTGATTTGTTTTTAAAATATGCCTGGAGTTTATTTTCCCAAACGGCTACTTGCTGTTCATCTTGATTGAGTGGACGACCTCGACCCTCATCTTTCTTATTGACGTTGAACTCATTGTTTTTAAAACGCCTAGCTAATTCTTCTGTGCGCCGCACTGACGCGCTTTCTTTCAGTACCATTTTGTAACAATTAATCATTGCTTCTGGAGAAGTAATGCTTGCCAGAGCTCTGGCATGACCCTCACTAATCTGACCGCTTAATAAACCATCGCTGATTGCATCTGGCAAACTCAATAATTTTAAACTATTGCTTACGTAAGCTGGGGATTTACCAATTCTTTTGGCTAGTTCACTGGTATGTAAATTAAATTCTCTTTGCAAGCGCTGGAATGATTGGGCTCTTTCAAGCGGATTTAAATCATAACGTTGTACGTTTTCCACAATCGCCATTTCCAACATGCCTTGAGGGTTAGTTTTTTTAATATAAACTGGTACTTCCGTTAAGCCCGCTAACTGGGCAGCTCGCCAGCGTCTTTCTCCGGCAATAATTTGATAACCAGCCGGTGTTTCTGCCACCACCAAAGGCTCTAAAACTCCGTGAATTTTAATTGACTCAACCAATTCCATTACGTCTTCTTTTTTTACTTTATCTCGAGGTTGAAAAGGGTTGGGTTGCAAATAATTGATAGCGAGCTTTTGTATGTTTTGTGCCATACACTATATATAACACAGTAGATCAAAATTTTCACAAGTAAATTTTCACAGATCATGTGATAATATTATGGTATGAAAAAAAACATTTTAACCGGTGATCGTCCGACTGGCCAATTGCACATTGGTCATTATTGTGGTGCTTTGAAAAATCGCGTGGCTCTACAAGATAAATATAACACCTACATCATGATCGCCGATGTTCAAGCTTTAACAGATAACTTCAATAATCCAGAAAAAGTAAGTCGAAACGTTTTTGAAGTAGCTAAAGATAATTTGGCTGTCGGCATTGATCCTGAAAAAAGCACGCTTTTTATTCAGTCTATGATCCCAGAAATTGCAGAACTAACTGTTTTTTATTCCAATTTAGTTACCATTGATCGTCTCAAAAGAAATCCTACCGTTAAAGAAGAAATTCAACAAAAAAAAGAATTGTTCAAAGATGATGTAACCTTTGGTTTTTTGGGCTATCCAATTAGTCAAGCGGCTGATATTACCGCTTTTCAAGCTGATTTGGTTCCAGTAGGGGCTGATCAATTGCCGATGATTGAACAAACTAGAGAAATTGTCAGAAAGTTTAACCGCATTTATGGCGAAACTTTGAAAGAACCAGAGGCTAAGCTTGGTGATTTCCCACGAGTTCTAGGTATGGATGGGCGTAAAATGGGCAAAAGTTTAGGTAATGCGATTACTTTCACTGATTCGACTGCAGAGATTGAACAAAAAATTAAAGGAGCTTTAACTGACCAAATTGGTGGCCAAAATTTAATTAATCTACTTGGTCAATTTTCAGAAAACGACCAAGAAATAGTTCGATTTAATCAAGAATTCAAAGCTGGCTCAATTAGATATGCCGAGCTTAAACCATTTTTGGCAGCAGCCATCGCCAAAAAGCTTCAGCCCATTCAAGAAAAAAGAGCTTATTATGATCAACGACCCAAATTAGTTGAGGAAATATTGATGGCTGGCACCCAAAAAGCGCGCGCGCTTGCCAAAGAAACTCTAGCCAAAGTCAAAGAGAAAATGTTTATCAATTATTTTTGAAAAATAATTAAGCTTTAACCACATTAACTACGGTTTTGCCAAATTTTTTGCTGAATTTAACTACGCCATCAATCATCGAAAAAACCGTCCAATCGTGACCAAATTTAACACCTTTGCCGGCTTTATACTTGGCTCCTTTTTGACGCACGATAATTTGACCAACTGCAATTTTTTCACCAGCAAATTTTTTCACCCCGAAACGTTTACCATGACGAGCGCCTTGTGAATGTTGTGTAACGCTACCTGAACCTTTAACATGTGCCATATGATTTACCCTTTTTTAGATATTATTTGAAACGGTTAAAACTAAACAAACAAATTTGTCTAGCCACTCTTGCTCCTTCTCGAGCATAGACGACCGGATCGACCAAAAGATTGTATCCTTTTGTCTTTAATTTGTCAATTAAACTTTCGAGAGAATAAGTTTTTCTAGCTGTTTGCACTTGAGGCAAAATAATTGCCACTACTGCGCCGTCATTTAAAATATTAGTAAAAGATTTGAAAGAACCTAAATACATTTTTTCAAGGCCTTTAAAAACATTAGCTAGTTCCTGATCTCTAGGAGTTTGTTTTCCCAAAAATGGCTCAGTAACTAATAAGTCGACCTTTTGAGCAAAATTTTCTGGATTGATGTGACTGGCATCCATGTAAAAAATCTTGCTCTCTATATCAATATCATATTCTTTTTTAAACCATTCTAAATTATCTCTGCTGCCAAAAACTGCTTTTTGATCTATGTCTGAACCAAGCACATTTAAATGCCTCATGCCTGCTTCAAGTAAAACCGTACCTGTACCACAAAAAGGATCATAGAGTAAAGGCTGGCCAGTGTTTTTTTGCTGCCACAAGCCAAAAGCAATATTAACCATCATACGAGCAACTTTAGGCGGCAACATGCCTTTTTTACGATCAGCATAAGGCTTATTGCGATCGCGATTAGTCCAATCGTCAATGTCTTGAACGCCTTTGATTTGGGCTAATAATAATTTACCTGCTTCTATTAAATTAAAACTTAATAGCTCGGTGGCCTCTGACTGATGCGACAACAAAGCGCTTTCACTTGGATTACTTGAAAAATAGCGAGCTTTTTTACCGTTTTCTTTGATTAAATCTTTGATCTGAGCATTGCTAATCGATCTTTGTCCTTTGCCCACTTGAGTAAAAGTAAAATATGGAGTGTTTGTCTGAGCTAACAATATGGCAACTATTTCTTCAATGTATTTTTCATCTTCAATTTGGTTGTCGATTTCTTTGATTATCTCAAAAATTTTAACCGTACCGCCCAAAACATGAATCATCGAGTCAACGACGGCTGGCTCTGCTGCAAAAAGAAAAAGGTGTTCATCTAGCTGTTGCAAAACGAATTGAGGATAAGTCAATTCAAACTCTAATTTTGACAAAAGAGTAGTATTGCCAAAAAGAACGAGAAATTTAGACATAGAAACCAATTCTGCTGATTAAGCAATTTTTAGCACTTTAACTGTGCTTTGATATTGGCGATGACCCTGGACTTTTCTGTATCTAGATTTAGATTTATATTTAGCCACACGAATCTTTTCGCCCTTTTGATTGGAAACTAATTCGCAAGAAACTTTGGCACCATCGACTAAAGGCTGTCCAATCTTACGATCTGCTCCGCTGGCCACCAATAAAACATCGCTTACTTCAAATTTGCTACCAGCTTCTTTATCTAATTGATCAACCAAAAACTCATCGCCCTCTTGAACCATGAATTGTTTTCCTTGTAATTGAATGATTGCGTACTTTGACATAACGAGCTTGAATTATATCAGATGCTAATAAAAAATGAAGCTTGGCTTTTTCTTAAAATCGCTGGCGATTGATTGAGCAACTCCAAGAGCCAAAAATAAGGAGATGACGCTACTGCCACCATAAGACAAAAAGGGTAAGGTAATACCCGTAATTGGTAAAAGAGCCAAATTCATGCCGATATTGATCAAGATTTGCACCAAAAACATAGTGAACAAAACTAAAAGATAAAGTTTTTGAGCAAAATCATCTACCCTGTAAGCTAAAAATAAAAGAAAGAACAGTAACAAAAAATACATCGATAATAAAAAGATGGCCCCTACAAAGCCCCATTCTTCCGCATAAGAAGCAAAAATAAAGTCTGTTTGTCTTTCTGGTAAAAAACGCAAATGGGACTGAACGCCTTGACCAATACCACGCCCCCAGAACTGTCCGCTACCTACTGCAATTAAGGCCTGTTTGGCATTGTAGGTGCTACTACTTTCTTTGCTCGTCATTTGCAAGTCGGTGGAAGTCTGATGCAAATGCAAAAATCCCAACAGCCTGTTTCTTTGATAATCCTTAAAAACTAAAAACCACAGTGCCATGATTACCAGCAATCCAATTGAAAATAAAGTTAAAATTTGAGCAAAACTAAGATGATTAAAAAATAAAAAAATAGACAAAGCAGCCCCAAAAACTAAAACTGTACCGAAATCTGGCTCTAATAAAATCAAAATGGCTGGCAAGGAAATGATGATCAAGGTTTGCAATAGCAACAACCAAGTAAATTTTTGTTCTTTTTTGAAAAAACTAACTAGATATAGGGCAGTAATTGGCACAGCCAACTGAGAGGGTTGAAATTTAAAACCAAAAGGCAATACTATCCAAGCCGAGATACCTCTGGTAATTGAGCCATAAATTAATAAGAACAATAAAGATAAATTAAGCAACAAATAAAGCCATTTAGAAATTCTCACATGAAAAGTAAAAGATAGTTTGCGAGTAACAAAAAAAACTACAAAAGCTAAAGCAAAGGCAAATGCCTGTTTATAAAGTAAATTGGGTACAATACTGCGCAGCGTGGTCAAAGACAACACTGTAAAAAGAAACAATATCCCAAACAAAAAATATTTACGCATTTATTTTTTTACTTTAATCAAGTAATAATTTGATTCCATCACCTGGTCTAATTTTAGTGTTGGTTTTTGCTTCAATTTCTTGCTTAAAAGCTGCTGGCCAACTCATTAGTTGTAGATCAACCACTTGATTAAGGTCCAGCTTAGCTTCTTTACGCAAATCCTGAATCTGACGAATTAATTCTCTGGCTTCACCTTCTGCTTTAAGTTCGGCAGTTAAGTTAAAATCATAATCAACCATTAAATCACCAGTTTCCTGAAGCCACTCAACTTTTTTCACATTGATTTCGGCTTTGAGTAATTCTTCAAGTTCTTTTCGATAAATCATTTTACCAAAACCACTCACTCTCAAGCTCGCCAAAGGCTGACGAGCTTTCACCTGTTTAAGTTTACGCAGACTATGAGCTGATTCAACAACTTTACGCAAAGTTACCATCGAACTTTCTAGTTCTTGATCTACTAATTGCTCTCTATATCGAGGAAATTCGGCCAAGTGAATCGAACTTTGTTCATCAATCAAGCTGTGATGAATGAGTTCAGTAAAAAATGGCACAATTGGCGCAAAAGCTTTGGCTAATTCATATAAAACTGTTGCAAAAACTTGACTAGCTTCTTGATTATCTTTGGCTTTAATTCTTTCTCTGGAAGAACGCAGATACCAAGTCGATAATTCATCGATGAATGGTGCTAAAAGTCGACTAGCTTTCATGACATCGAATTTGTCTAATTGTTGCGTAAGTTCCTTAATCACGCTTTGCAAACGACTTATAATCCAACGGTCTAACAAATTACTTGGCTTTTGACCAACTGCTAAATCAAAAAAACCAGCTTCTTGATTGGCAAAAGTTTTATAAAAAGCCAAAACATTCCACCAAATCACGAATACTCGACGACGTAAATTAGCGACATCTTTTTCTGCAAAATTAAGTGTTTCAGCCTTAACAGCTGGAGAAGACATTAAATAAAGACGCAGCGCATCAGCTCCATATTTCTCTAAAACTTCTCCTGGTTCTGGATAGTTTTTGAGACGCTTGCTCATTTTTTTACCATCTTCAGCCATGATTAAACCTGTACACATGACGTTTTTGAAAGCACCGCTCTTTTTCTCGCTGCCTAAAGTTAAAGCTGTCGCTAAAACGTGCAAAGTGTAAAACCAACCACGAGTCTGATCCTGGCCTTCAGAAATAAAATCAGCTGGGAAAGAACGCTTAAAAGCCTCTTGGTTGTCAAAAGGAAAATGTAATTCACCATAAGGCATGGAACCTGACTCAAACCAACAATCTAACACTTCTGGAACGTGATGATAAGTCTTGCCATCTTTTTTGAATTCAATTTTATCAACAATGTGCTTATGCAAATCGCTAACTTTTTGTCCAGATAATTCTTCTAGCTCTGTAGCAGAGCCCACGCAAATAAAGTCGCCAGCTTCACTTTCCCAAACTGGCAAGGGAGTGCCCCAATAACGATTGCGGGAAATCGCCCAATCTCGAGCACCCTCCAACCATTTACCAAAACGACCATGCTTAATGTGATCTGGTTCCCAATTAATTTTTTCGTTATTGACTAAAAGTTGGTCTTTGAAAGCACTGACCTTAACATACCAGCTGTCAGTCGCATAATTAAGCAGAGGAGTGTCACAGCGCCAACAATGTGGATAACTATGTGCGATTTTTTTCTTGGCAAAAAGGCTACCATGGGCCGCTAAATATTTAATGATTTCAATATCAGTCCCTTGAGGATTATCTTTTGGCTTGACTTCCATGCCTGCAAAATCGCTCACCTCACTTTTGAAACGACCGTCCATACCTACATGTTGTAAAAGCTCAATATTTTCGGCTTGACCCACATTGTAGTCATCTTCACCAAAAGCCGGAGCGATGTGCACAATGCCCGTTCCTTCTTCCAGAGTCACAAAATCACCAGTCACAATACGAAAAGATTTAGCCCAATTAGCAAAATAATGAAAAATAGGCTCATAAGTCAAACCAATTAGTTTGTTTCCCTTAAAACTTGGGCCCATTACTTCAAATTTTTTATCTGCCATGACTTCTGTGAGACGTTCTTTGGCTATTACAAATAAACCATCTTCTTCTTCAACTTTAACTAAAACATAATCCAGATCAGCGCCAACAGCTAATAAAACATTTCCTGGTAATGTCCAGGGTGTAGTTGTCCAAGCAAGGGCATAAATTTTTTCCTCAGTTTCTAGATTAAAAGCTTGAGCAGCGCCATGCAGTTCAAATTTAGCAAAAACAGAAAGATCTTTAACATCTTTATAACCCTGAGTAACTTCAAAATTTGATAGAGGAGTACCACAACGAGGACAGATGTGCATCGATTTGTGACTTTTATAGATTAGCCCTTTGTCCCAAAGTTGACGGAAAACCCACCAAACTGTCTCCATGAAATTTTTATCCATGGTTTTGTAAGCACGATCCATGTCGATCCAGCGTCCAATGCGACGAATAGTTTTTTTCCATTCCTCTGCATAAGTCAAAACTGTTTGACGACAAGCCTCATTGAATTTATCTACCCCATAGCTCTCGATGTCTTTTTTGCTATCTAAATTTAGTTCTTTTTCAATAATGTTTTCGACAGGCAAACCATGACAATCCCAGCCCCAAACACGACGCACTCTTTTACCCTTCATGGTCTGATAGCGAGGAATGAGATCTTTGATAATTGATTGCATTAAATGACCATAGTGAGGCAAACCAGTAGCAAAGGGGGGGCCATCATAAAAAGAAAAAGAATTATCTATGCTTCTTTGTTCAATTGATTTAGCAAAAGTTTGATCGCTGTCCCAAAAATTGAGAATTTCTTGCTCAAGCTCTGGAAAATTTGGCACTTGTCTAAAATCTGTAATTTTCATTTACTCCTTTTTATATAATGTTACAAAATCAAAAAAGCCTGCCTAAAAACGAAAAGATCGTTTCTAAGCAGGCTTATCTTATTAAAGATAAAGGTACCAGCCGCTTTTTAGATTTGCCAACTTGCAAATCTTTACTTAATTGCGAGTGATTACGGACTCTGCCGGCCTGGTCTATTTTTTGATCGTTTGCTTAAAATTTGAGCAAAGAAAAAATTTCTTCAGGCACCTTGCCATTGATAGTGGCTAGAGCGGTTTTAATTTTAATTAACAAAGAAATTATAGCACGAAAAGCACCATCTTAAATCAAATTCAAAATCAACTGAACAATTTTGTCTTTATCTTTAGGATTACTACTTGCAACCAAGATCGCAAGAGCGGTGAGAGTAGAAGAGGTTAGTATAGCGAAAGCTTCAAAAGCCTGATTTTTGGTCATTAATTGAAATTTGAAAGCTGAAAGGCTTTCAATTATCTTTTCGGTGGTTAATTCAACTTTTTTCTTGGTTAACTTCCCAGTCACTAAAGCATTTTTATCGTAAGCCTCAAGAGACAACCAGGTCTCAGCAAAAGAAGAGATGAGAGAAATAAAATCTTGTGGATCAATATTTACATTTGCAGGTAGAAGTTTTTTATATTCGCTATCGTTGCTGAAAATTTATCGTAATTTTTCGCAACCTTTTTCTTATCAATGACAAAGCCGGAAAAAATGTATTGACGCAAAGTTTTGGTTGCCCATTGGCGAAATTGAGTGGCTTTTTTAGAATTGACACGATAGCCAGTAGACAAAATAACATCCAGATTATAATGTTTTACATTACGTGCAATTTCTCTCGAGCCTTCTTTTTGAACTATCCGGAATTTCCGGATAGTTGATTTCTCCAGCAGCTCCTGAGTTTTAAAAATATTTTGAATATGTTCATTAATGGTTTTTACACTAACATCAAAAGCCAGGGCAATTTGCGTCTGAGTAGCCCATATCGTTTCATGTAAAATATCACCTTTCAACTCAATCGCACCAGATCTAGCTTGATAAATAATGGATTTAGAGTTTTGGGCTTTATTCGGCATGGAGATGGTCTTAGAATAAGACAAAAATAGGCAAAAGTACAGCAGGAATTAAATAGTTTAAGCGTCAATCTCTAAATCTTTTTAAAATAGAATGTTTAAATTTCATTATGAAGATTAGAAATAAACTAACTTAAATAATAAATGACCTATCTATCTCGCAAAAAAGCTGGTACATCAAACTCAGCAAATTCATCATCGGTGGCCACATCTTCTTTTTTGTCACTTTGATCGTCGCGTTTTTGCTCATCTTTTTTCTTTAAATTAAAAAGGGCAGAACGCACAAAAGGGTTGTGGTTTTCTTCTTTAGTCTCTTCTTTTTTAATTTTCGCAGGAACAACTTGAGGTTGAGTAAAAGCACTAGGCGTGTGATCAATTTTCTTCTCTTCTGGTTCATCTTCAGTTTTTTTATAAATTGCTGTAGGTCCACTCATTTTGCGGCGAGATTCACGACTGTAAGCACCAAACATGGCTCTCGGTCCGGAACCAGAATAGCTATCACCAAATCCAGTGGCAATCACACTAATTTTGATCTTAGAACCCATATTTTCATCGATTGTCGCGCCAAAAATAATATTGGCATCAGGATCAGCGCTATCAGCAATCACTGCTGAAGCATCAGAAATTTCACTCATAGCCATATCTGGACCACCAGTGATGTTGTAAAGAATGCCTTTGGCTCCATCGATTGAGATCTCTAAGAGTGGAGAAGAAACAGCCATGCGAGCCGCAACTACGGCACGATCTTCGCCAGATGCTTCACCAATACCCATTAAGGCAGAGCCGGAATCGATCATAATGGTTTTCACATCAGCAAAATCAACATTAATCATGCCTGGCACAGTAATTAAATCTGAAATGCCTTTCACACCCTGACCAAGTACATTATCAGCTAAACGAAAAGCATCGATAAAAGTCATTTTTTTATCAATCACTTCTAATAAGCGCTGGTTGGGAATTACAATTAAGGTGTCAACAGTGTCGGTCAAAGCTTCAACCCCCTCATCAGCTGTTTGCATACGACGAATGCCTTCAAAAGCAAAAGGCTTGGTGACTACGGCGACAGTTAAAGCTCCGGCTTCTTTAGCAATTTCAGCAATAATTGGCGCGGCACCAGTCCCGGTCCCACCACCCATACCAGCAGTGATAAAAACCATATCAGTGTCAAATAATAAATCTTTAAGCTTTTCACGGCTTTCTTCAGCAGCGGTACGACCCACTTCTGGATCAGCTCCTGCACCTAAACCTCTGGTAAAATTACTGCCAATTTGTAACTTTGTTTCTGCCTTAGAAGTCAAAAGTGCCTGGGCATCAGTGTTGACCGTAATAAATTCCACTCCATTAATTTGTTTAGATAAAATCATGGAATTGACGGCATTGCAGCCACCACCACCAACACCAATTACTTTAATTTTGGCAAAAGTAGTATTTGAAGGTTTAACGAGTCCCATAGTTTTAAGCTTTTCTTAAGATATCAAACTACAACATAAATTAGCTGATTTTGTCTCAAAAGTAAACTGGCAATAAATTACAAACATTTTCTTTAAGGCAAAATGGTTTTAGTTAGTTTTTTTATTTTGGTTAAAAAAGTCGTCAATAAATCTTTTGGTAAAAAAGCTCGCCAATCAAAGTCCTCATTGACTGAGCTTACGCGACCCTGCTCTAGACCATAATTTAATAAGCCCACCGCCACCGCAAAATTTGGCTTTTTGATATCTTCTGTTAAACCCTCAATTTCTTCTGGTTTCGCCACTCTAACTGGCAAGTTAGTGACTCTTTTAGCAATTTCAACCAAAGTGCTGGTCATCGCACCACCACCAGTCAAAATCAGCCCGGCCGGGATCTTATTGTTAGACAAGAGATCTGCTTTTTCCAATTCCTGCATCACTAAACGAAAGATCTCTCTTACCCGTGGCTCCATAATACCGCTTGTTAAAGTTTTTTTAGATAAAAAATCGTTGTGTACAATACCCACTTTTTCTGGATCTATTAAATCTAATTTTCTTTTTCTTTTGGTAAAATCAGCTTTTGATTCTCCTGGATAAGGCTTAAGATCGTCTAAGCCATTATCTGTCAAAAAAAGTTTTAGTTTTTCAGCGTCGTCCATAGCAATGCGACAACCCAAAGCAATGTCTTGCGTAATGTGTTTAGCGCCAATTGGCAAAACAGCAGAAAATTCGAGTGCGCCATCCACATAAGCGACCATGCTGGTCGTACCCGCTCCCAAATCAATCAAAACTGCTCCCAATTCTTTTTCTGTTTCACTCAAGGCAATTTGCGAAGCAGCCAGGGCTGAAAAAACAAAGGCATCAACCTTCACTCCCATATCATTGATGCATTTTTCCAAATTTTTCAAAGCAGTACTGAGTCCAGTAATAATATGCGCTTCTGCCTCTAATCTGACACCAGTCATACCCACTGGATCCTTTACTCCCTCTTGAGAATCAACCTTGAAATCTTTAGGAATGACGTGAATAATTTCTCGATCGGGAGGCACTGAAACAGCTCGAGCTGCCTCAATCACTCGATCCACATCGCTTTGAATAATTTCTTGATTACTGGCAGCCACCCCAACCACCCCAGTAGAATTTTTATAACGAATGTGAGTGCCTGAAATAGAAACGATGGCATCTTTGACACTAAATCCTGCCATGCGTTCGGCCGCATCTAAACTCTGACTGATCGTGTTTAAGACTTGCTCTAAATCAATAATCATGCTGCGCTTCATCCCTCTTGAAGGCACCACAGCAAAACCCAAAACTTGCAATTTCTTGACAGGCAACACTCTAGCAATCAACGTAGTACATTTATCGCTGCCCAAATCAATAGCACTAATAATTTGTTCTTTGCTCATAGTTTTACTTCTTACATCATAAACTATACAAAATTTTCAGAATAATGTCTATTGGACTCGCAATAAAATGATGACCTGGATAAGTGAGTTTTGGTTTATGATGATGAGCTTAAGGTTTGAGCACAGGCAAATTAAATCGCAAGTCTAAAATCTTTTTATCAATAATGAGTTCGCGTGATTCCTTATCAGATAAAATCAGAGCCAGACGGTGCATTTGTTCACTAAAATCTCGCGTATTATCCAAAATCACCACTGTGGTGCCGATTTCTTTACTCAAGTAAAGCTCTATGTTGGCATCATTCTGCCAAATAATGTCAGTGACGAAAAGCTTTTCTTGATTAATGGCTTGGCTTAATTTTAAAAATTGTTGATGATAGCTTTCCATCAAATAACCTTGTTCCACAATTTGCGCTTCACCCATAAACTTGATCGTTGGCAACACTAAATGCTCTTGATCATTTTTGAGTTGATTGCTTTGATTTAACAAATAGCGTTGATCACCGATCAACAATCGATAATCTGGCAATTTACTAATCAAATAAAGTTTGCTCCGACCGACAATCGCTTTGTCTATTTTTTGATATTGATAGACTTGATTAAACTGCTGATTAGCAAGTAATTGCTCCCAAATGGGTTCGTTTTCAAAATCTGTAAAAAATAAAGATCTACCTGAAAAATAATCATTAATCATCTCGCAAACCCCTGTTTCCAAATGATAGTTCTCTGAAATACATTCAATTTGACGAACAACGAATAGAAAACGAAACAATATAAATAATCCCAAGAAATAAATTAAAAATTTTAATTTTTGCACAAATTATCTTTTATTACTGATGTTTGGCTCGCGCCACGTCCATTAACACTTGATAGAGTTTGGCGCTCGCATTCTGATAAAGTTGCTGTTTGGCTAAAGCTAGGCGCATCTGACGATAGTTTTTATCTAAATAAGCTAAACTATCTAAAAAAGTATCGTTAGTTAATTTTGCTTGCTGCAAAATTAAGGCGCCGTTGAGTTGCTGCATAGCCTGAGCATTAGCCAATTGTTCGTTTTGCTTGGCACAAGGCAAAGGAATTAAAATTGCTGGCAAAGGCGCTAAGGATAGTTCTAAAACTGCGTTGGCTCCAGATCTTGAAATGGCAAATTGAGCGTGTTGATAGAGCCAAAACAGATCTTCCTCTTCAATCCATTCTTGAACAAAATATTGATTTTGCAAAGCTTTGGGTAGTTGTTGTTTGAGAGCACTTAGTTCTTGATAAGAATCTTTAATTTTATTAGCCCGACCACATTGGTGCACTATACAATATTTTTCAAGAAGAGTGGGTAAATTTGCTTTGATCAAATCATTGATCGCAAAAGAACCTTGATTGCCACCCATTACTAAGATCAAGTTCTTGCAAGTTACTGGCAACCACTTGGGTCTAGCTAAATTTTTAGCAAAAATTTTGCTACGCACAGGGTTACCAGTTAAAATTAAATCTTTTCGCCTTGAATATTTCCTCGTTGCTTCATGGGAAATAGCTACTTTGTCAGCTAAAGCAGCGATAAATTGATTGGCTTTACCCATCATCACGGTTTGCTCGTGAGTCACCACCGGAATTTTTAAATTTTTAGCAGCAATCGCGAAGGGAACAGCCAAATAAGAACCAAAGGATAAAAATAGTTCAATTTTTTCACGCAATAAAATTTGTTTCGCTAAGGCCACTGTACGTGGGAAAGAGCAAAAAGAGTTAAAGCGACTCCAAAAAGAAGTATTGGTAAATTTGCTCGCCGCAAAAGGAATAAACTTAATTCCTCTTTTTTCAACCTCTGTTTTTTCTATAGCTTTTTGATTTAAAGTTTCTTGACTATAAAGCCGACCTACAAAAACTAGCTGATGCTCTGGATGATTTTGTTGAATGAAATCAATCATTGCTAAAGCTGGAGTAAGATGAGCACCGCTTAATAAGATTCGCATATTTTGACAATTATTTTTTATTTTTTAGTTTAGCATGGCGAGCGATGGAGAGCAAAATCCCACTAGCAAAAAAAGAAATCAGCAAAGCTGAACCACCTTGAGAAAAAAATGGTAAAGGCATACCACTTAGAGGCAACAAGACCACCACGGCGGCAAGATTAAACAATAATTGAACAGCAATCCAGGCTAAAATGCCATAATATAAAAGATGCTCATAGGCACTCAATTCTTGATTTTTAATCATTAGATTGGCCACTAGAAAATAAAGCGCAAAAAGCATAATGATCGACAAAGCACCCACGAAGCCAATCTCTTCCGCCACAATAGCAAAAATTGAATCACTGCTCGCTTCTGGCACATAGGAGTATTTTTGTTGGGAGTTGCCGATCCCTCTGCCAAACCAAGAACCACTGCCCAAGGCAAGAGTAATTTGGTGCACATGATAAGCGTCACCCAAGGTGTTTTGGCCAGGTGTTAAAAAAGTGATCAATCTTTCTCGACGATACGGACTCAATAAAACCACTAGCAAGGCCAAACAAAAACCAACGCTGAATAAAATACTCAAAACCTTCATACGGCCACCTGCTAAAAAATATAAGATAAAACTGCTGGCGATTAAAATCATTAAAGAACCAAAGTCGGGTTGTAAAAGAATAAGCAAAGTCGGCCAAAATAGAAAAAATAAAAAACTACTTAAATCTAGTTTTTTGGCCAGTAAATAAGCATAAAAATTGATCAAGACAAATTTAAAAAATTCCACTGGTTGCAAAGTCCCGAAGGGCAAGCTCAGCCAACGTCTCGCTCCATTTAATTTCATACCCACACCAGGAATTAAAGTTAAAATTAATAAAAAAAGGCTAAAAATATATAAGTGGAAGGCATATTGGTGATAGTACTTAACTGGCAAATGACTAGAGATTACAAAAACAATCATCGCCAAACTCAACCACATGGCCTGTTGCTTGAAAAAATGATATTGATGACCAAATAATTTAAAACTTTCCACAGTTGAAGCTTCAAAAACAAAAAATAAACCTAGTAAAGAAATTAAAATCACTAAACTAAAAAAAAATTTGGCTGTTGATGTCATGACTGTGTTTTTTGATTTTTTAAACAATGATTTAGAGCACTGCCAACCAAACTCCGAAAATAGTCAGCATGATTTGTAACAACCAAGCTCGTTGCACAATTTTAGGTTCTTCCCAACCTTTTTCTTGAAAAGTTAAATGCAAAGGAGCAGCTGGCAAAACTTTTTTCTTAAAATATTTTTTAGCAAGCAATTGCAATAAAGAACTGGTAATCTCTGCCACAAAAATAAAACCAATAATTAACAGAGCAAAGACTTTACCCAAAAGCAAACCAACAACCGCCAAAGTAGCTCCAAAAGCTAAAGAACCGACATCGCCCATAAAAATTCTGGCTGGAAAAACATTGAAGTATAAAAAAGAAATTAAAGCTCCCAGCCATAAAGCCAAAAAAACCGAGAGCGGCACGTCTAAAATCGTGGAAGAAAGAATCCACAAGCCAAATAATGAAAACAATAATAGGCCCGAAGCTAGGCCATCTAGGCCATCAGTAATATTCACTGCATTAGCAAAAGCAACAATGACGAAAGTAGCAAAAGGAATGTAAAAATAACCGAGTTGTAGAGTACCAATAAAAGGAATATATAAAATATCGATTTCTAATTGGAAGTGCAGCATGCAAGCAATCATCAGGGCTAAAATCAGTTGCAATAATAATTTTTGTCTCATTCGCAAACCAAAAAACTTACTGTCGCTAAAGTGAAAAAATTTTTTAATATCATCATAAAGACCCAAAATGGCAAAGGATAAAAAAGTAAAAAATAAAATATTTACTTCTGCTTGACTATGATGATAAATGCTGGTGATATCAATGCCAAAATAATTAAGTACGGGAATCATCAGGGCAAATAATAAAGAGACCATCATCACCACCAATAGACCGCCTCCCACTGGCACACCAGCTTTATTGGCATGAAATTTGTCAAAAATAGGCGTACGTTGACCAAAAGCATCTAGAGTTTTTTGTTTTTGACGACGAAATCGCAATTTATAAAGTAGATTAATAAATGGTACCACCGCGCTACTAGTCAAAGTAAAAGAAAAAATTAAAATCCCTAAAAAAAGCGCTAGTGATCCCATGCTTTCCTTTCAATTTTGGCTCCCATTAAAATTAATTTTTCATCAATTTTCTGATAACCACGCTCAACCTGCTCTATATTGTGTAAAATCGTTTGACCATGGGCGCTGATGGCTGCCAATAAAATTGTTGCTCCAGCTCGCAAATCATGAATAGTAAATTCACCACCTTGAAAATTGGTTGGTCCAAAAATTTTAATTGCGTGACGATCACTTGATTGATGATCCTGCCAATTAAAATTATAAAGTACCTCAGGATTTTTGACGCTTGGATTGAAATATTCAATTTTGGCTCCCATCTTTTGCAAGTCTTCTACATACTGAAAACGATTTTGCATCACCGTTTCATGAATAATACTCTCTCCATGAGCTTGGCAGAGTAGAGTAGCAAAAAGAGGCTGCCAATCAGTCATGAAGCCAGGATGAATTTCGGTTTCAATATCGGTGGCTTGCAGCTCACCTTTATAAAAAAAGCGAATGCCATAATCACCAATTTCATAACCAGCACCAATTTCATCAAGTTTATCTAAAAAAGCTCGCAAGTCTTGATGCCTGGCATTTTCCAAAACAATGTCTCCTCGACTAGCAATTGCTGCACAAGCATAACTAACTGCTTCATTGCGATCTGGCATAATTTTGTGAATCGCTCCATCAAGCTTTTCTACACCATCAATTTCAATTCGGCGAAAAGAACGACGACGAATTTTGGCGCCCATTTGATTTAAAAAACTAATTAAATCATCAATCTCTGGCTCAGTAGCAGCATTTTCTAAAATAGTTTTACCCTTGGCCAAAACAGCGGCCATAATCAAAGTTTCCGTACCAGTATGAGTGTTTTTTTCAAAACGATAATGACAAGCCTTAAGTTGAGTACAGCTCGCTTTTAAAACGCCATTTTCTTGAACAAATTTAACCCCCATGAGCTCAAGACCCATCATGTGTCTTTCTAAAGGACGCTTGCCAATCTTATCACCTCCTGGCAAGGGCACTTCGGCGTGACCAAATTTGGCCAATAAAGCTGGAATAAACAAAGTTGAAGCTCGCGATTGTTCTCCGTGTCGAGCAGAAATTTCTGCAAAACGAAAATTACGCGGATTAATAATGTAAGTCCCTTCGCCAACTTGTTTAGCCTGAGCTCCCAATTCATTAATGATTTTGGCCACCAAATCTACATCAGAAATATCTGGCAAATTCAGCAGGCGACTTTCTGCGTTGCCCAGCAAGGCAGCAATCATCAATTTGTAAGAAGCATTCTTGGCTCCCCCGACTCGCACCGAACCATAAAGTGGAGTGCCTCCAGTAACGATAAAGCTGGCTTTAGACATAAAATAACCTCAAAAATTAACTTATATTAAAATTTGTATTTTTTTAAGTTAAATAAAAAACTTCTTCTTTAAGCATAACATCAAATTTTTCGAAAACCACTCTTTTGACTTTGGCAATTAATTTTTTAACATCGCTGGCCTTACCTTGACCCAAGTTAACAAAAAAAGCAGCATGCTTTTCACTTACTTGAATATCACCTTCACGCACACCTTTTAAGCCGGCTTGCTCAATTAAAAATCCAGAGGGGATAAATTCTTTTTGCTGAAATTGAGGAAACAATTCTTTCAGTTTGGCGGTGTTTTTGGGGTTTTGAAAAACACAACCACAACTAGGCAAATCTAAAGGCTGTCTACTTTGACGACGTTCAATCGAAGCTTGTAGCGCTTGCTGAATTAACTCTGGATCGTCTTTTTTTAAAGCAAAAGTTGCGGAAAATATTAAAAGCAGAGGATTGTTTTGAAAAATTGATTGCTCATAGGCAAATTGACATTTTTCATGTGAAAAATGCACAATTTCATTTTTTTTCACGTCAAAAACCTCAACCATTTGGATATGATCACCAATTAAACTATCTAAATAATGAGCATTATTATAAATCGCACCACCCAAGGTTCCCGGCACCCCAATGAAACCCTCCAAACCACTGCCTCCAAGCTGAGCAGCTTTGGCAACTAGTTGGGCAGTTTTAATGCCTGCTTCAGCTCTTAAAATTAACAAATCTTCTCGATCTTCTAAAACTTCAAAATTTTTCATTTCTAAACTTAAAACCAAACCCTTTAGCCCCTCATCAGCCACAATGACATTGCTTGCTCCACCTAAAATATGAAAGGGAATTTCTTGCTTTACACAAAAAGTTAATAAAGAGCTGGCTTCTTCTCGATTGCGAGCACTATAGAAAACTTCGGCTTGACCTCCAATTTTAAAATAACTTTTTAAGGCCAAAGGATAATTAAATTGAAAAGCTAAATTTGGAAAATTTTGAGTCAAAAGTTGTTTTAAATTCATAAGCCTTTTCATTTTATCATGAGCCATAAATAAGGAAGGGTAGTTTATAATCAAGTCCAATGCAATTAAAGTCTGAACTAATCATTGAACCTGGAATGTATTTGCTTGATAAGCCCAGTGGGCCAAGTAGCCATGACTTAGTTAATTATTTTCGCAGAAAAAGTGGCATTAAAAAAGTTGGCCATGCTGGGACGCTGGATCCTCTCGCTTCTGGTTTGTTAATTATCTTGGTGGGTAAAGCATTTACTAAACAACAAAATCTCTATTTGAAACAAGATAAAGAATATTTAGTCACTCTGGAATTTGGTTTAACTACTGATACCTATGATCAGTGGGGAAACATTATGAGTCAAGTTAGCTGGGAAAAGCTTCAACAATTAAAAAAAACAGAAGTTTTACAAGCTCTCAATTTTTTTCGGGGAAAAATTAAGCAAACTGTGCCCATTTTTTCTGCGGTCAAAATTAAGGGAGAAAAACTTTATCAAAAAGCGAGAAGAGGGGAAAAAGTTGTTTTGCCTAGTCGTATAGTGGAAATTTACAAACTTGAATTAACAGCTTTTAATCAAGATCAAATCAAGAAAAGTATTACTAGTACTCTACTGATTAATTGCAGTAGTGGTACATATATCAGATCATTAGTTCACGATTTAGGGCAACACTTAAAAGTGGGCGCGCGAGTGATTGCTTTGAGACGTCAAAAAATCGGTACTTATGACGTCAAAAATAGTCTTAAAATGGACTGGGATAATCAGCCTTATGAATTGCCCCGATGGTCGCGGGTGGCCAATAGCGAAAAAAGACTCGACCAATAATTTCATCTTTAGTAATTGCTCCCCAAGCTCGAGAATCGCTTGAATAGGGACGATTGTCACCAGAGACAAAATACTCATTAGGACCTAAATAAACACTTTTATTTTTAGTCGCGTTGCCTGGCAAAATAGCAAAGTCGCTAGGAATATAGGGTTCTGGAAGTTTGCCACCATTAACCCAGATTGCATTGTCTTTAACTTCCACACTGTCGCCTGGCACCGCCAAAATTCTTTTAATAAAATCGCAGCCTGTGCCTTCTGGACAATGAGCACTCGGCGGAGCATGAAAGACTACAATTTCACCTCGTTTAGGATCTCTCATTTTATAAGAAATTTTATCAGTTAAAACATGCTCTCCATCTTGAAAATTGGGCACCATTGACTGGCCATTGACCTGATGGGGTTGTAAAAAAAACAAATAGATCACCAAAAAAATTGAAAAAGAGATCGCCATGGTTTCAATAATATCTAAGAAAGTCGCACCAATTTTTTGAAAAATATTTTGCACAAAGGCAATATACTACTTCATTAAGGACCCTTGCAAGCCTCAGCTCTTTTAGCCTACAATAGAGGAGTGCACTACCAAAAGTACGCCATTCTTGGTTTTAGTTGGCAAACCATTCAAAAAATTTTACTCACTGGCCTGAGTTTGTTGAAAATTTTCATCTTGGCCAGATTACTTAGTCCAGAACAGTTTGGTATTTTCTCGCTAGTAATGATTACTCTGGGCGTAACAGAAAGTTTAACTCAAACTGGTATTAACACCACTATTTTACAAGCCAAACAGTCTGTGACCTATTTTTTGGATACCGCCTTCGTAATTGCTATCATTCGAGGTTTTGCCATTGCTTCGCTGATGATTCTTGGTGGCTACATCATGAGTAATTATTATCAGCAAAGCGAATTGTTGCCAATGATCGCCGTCGCTTCTTTAGTCCCCATTATTAAGGGCTTTATTAATCCAGCCATAGTGAGTTGGCAAAAAAATTTAGTTTTTGCCAAAGATAGCTTTTACACTTTATTGCGCTCCAGCATCGAAATTTTTGCACAAATTATTTTGGCTTATTTACTGCATTCCAGTTGGGCTCTGGTGTTAGGCGTGATCGTCGGCGCAGTTTTTGAAGTTGCTCTCTCTTTTATCATGCTCAAAGAGAGACCGATTTTTCGTTTAGTAAAAAGTCGTGCTCAAATCATTCTACAAAATGGCAAGTGGCTGAGTCTCAGCAGTCTCTTAAATTATTTAAATGATAACGTCGATGATTTTCTACTCGGTAAAATTCTCGGTATTCACCAATTAGGCATCTATCACAATGCTTATGCCATGAGTCATAAAGCCAATTATGAATTGTCCAAATCTGCTTATCACGGCATTTTGCCAATTTTTAGTAAAATTATTCAAAACCAAGAAATACAGCGACTTAAAAGAGCTTTCTACAAATCCTTTTTTTCAACTTTATTGATCGTCAGTTTGCTTTCTATCCCATTGATTTTCTTTCCCAAAATATTGGTGGAGCTATTTCTTGGCGCGCAGTGGCTAGAAGTCACACAAATTTTAGCAGCGCTCACTCTAGCTGGCTTAGTGCAAACCATGGCCAATCTTTGTTATGCCCTAATTATTGCTCGCAAAAAATATTTATATTTGAATACTCACATGTTTGTTAGTCTTTTCTTAACTATTAGCGGCATGCTTATTTTTGCACCTAGCCATGGTTTAGTTGGTGCAGTTAATGCTTTATTTTTAGCCCGTTTTCTGGCCCTACCAATTGTCTTTTTTGGTGCAAAAAAAAGCTTGTCATAACTGTCAAAAATATGAAATATTATTTAATTGCTCTAATTTTTTTACTTTCACTAGGGCAATTGCAAAGAATTCAAATTAGCAACAACCTTGCTTTTTATTTGCATGATTTATTGATCATTGGTTTTGTTTGTAAAGAATTTTGGAGCAAAAATTTTCTGTTAAAAAAAATTATTGAAAAAGTTAAAAAAATAATTAAAAAGCCAAAAAAAATCATTTTACTTTTTTTATTTAACATTTTATTAGCTTGGAGCATAGCTTGCTTAGAAAATAATTTTGATTTCAGAGCTATTTTATATCTGGCTCGCCTGATAATTTACTTGTTGTTTGTGCTTTTGCTACAAAACAAATTACAAAATAAAAGCTGGTTATGGCGATTGATTTCTTTTAACATTTTAGTTTTGGGTTTTTTGCAATATTTTTTCCTACCTGACTTGCGCTTTTTGATTTATGAAGGTTATGACGATCATTTTTATCGTTTAACTAGCACCATTTTAGACCCCGCTTTCACCGGCTTAATTTTTGTTTTTAATTTAAATTATTATTTGTGGCAAAAAAAGAAAAACTATTTGTTAATTATTTTATTCATGCTAGGACTTTGGCTAAGTTATTCCAGAGCATCTTACTTAGCTTTTTTACTGAGCAATCTTTTGATGTTTTTTTTCACCCAAAAAAACTCCAAAAAAATTATTTTAATTTTCTCAATTCTCTTTTGTTTCATCTTGCCATTTTTGCCCAAAAAAAGCGGGGGCGATGGGGTTAATCTCTTAAGAACTATTTCTATTGAAAAAAGAATTAGCAACGATCAAGAAATCTTAAAAAATATGACGGGCAAACAATGGCTGTTTGGACAGGGTTTATTTATGCCAGCTAAAAATAGAGCAGTCAACGAAAACATTCCTAGTCATTCACATTTTGCTGACAATTTTTTGGTTTGGTCTTTGAGCAACTTAGGACTAGTGGGGAGTTTGTTGTTTGCCTGCTTGCTGATTAACTTCATCTTGAAACAGCAAAGTCCTTGGCAAAAAATCTTAACTCTAAGCTTGCTTAGTCATGCCATGTTCAACAACAACTTTACTCAAAGTTTTGTTGTCTTGCTTTTTTTGGGTTTTTATCTAGCTAAAGATCAAAGCTAGAGCTTAAATTCGACTTCAATTTGTTTTTGAGTTTTATTGGTCGCTTTGTCAATCGCTATAAATTCCAAGGTGTTTTTACCTTCATTCAAATAAAAGTCGGTGGAAAAATTACCCTCGCTGTCGGCCAAAGTCATTCTACCATTGATAAAAATCTTGGCGTTTGCTTCGCTTTGCCCTTCAATTTTAATTGTGCGATTTTTTTTGAGTTCAATGACGGCGCCGTCTTTTGGAGTTTTTATTTCCAAGATTGGTGCTTCAGCATCTTGCGAAATTAAATAAGAACGTGTTTTTAAAGACTCATTGCCAGCAGCATCAACCCCATAAATGGCCAGTTCATTAAGACCTTCATTGAGAGTTAATTCCTGCGTAAATTGACCTGCCTCTGTCACTTCCGCCTCGGCACTTTTGACTGAATTAAGTAAAAAAATCACTTTACTTTTTGGTTCGGCAAAACCTTGTAAATTCAAGCTGGCTGAAAAAGTCGCTTCGACTGGCGTACTAGCTAAAACCGGAACTTGAGGAGGTACATTATCCTTATCTGCGGTGGCATTGTCTTTATCAATCAAAGCAAAAAACAGCCTAATCAGACTCGGCATGATCAAAAAAATAAATGCAATGAGCAATAAAATTCCAAAAAATAAAAAATAAAAAGTTTGCTTTTGAATTTTAGATTTTTCTCTTTTTACTAAACGAGAAGAGGCGGGTGCATTAGACATAGTTTTATCTTATCATAATTTGAAATATGAATGACTGAGCCAAAGGTGGGAGTCGAACCCACGACCGACGGTTTACGATACCGTTGCTCTACCAACTGAGCTACTTTGGCATATAGGTACTAGTACTTTAATGGAGCGACCGAAGGGAGTCGAACCCTCACCTCAAACTTGGGAAGTTCGCATTCTACCGCTGAACTACGGTCGCAAATTAATGATACTGCGAAAGAATTATAGCAAACTTTGAGAAAATCATCTCAGAGAGAGAGAAGAAAAATTGTGTAACTTAAAGCTGGCGACCTCGATCGGGATCGAACCGACGATCTTCTCCGTGACAGGGAGACATGTTAACCACTACACCACGAGGCCTTTACACCAACGCTAATTATAACTAATAAGCTTTTTTTTGTCAGCAGTGATTTCAATCATCAAAAAAACAATTTTTTACCTGTTCAAAAAAGACAAACTTGCATAAAAATGCTACAATAAAAATTCATTAATATATTTAATATATAAAAAGGATCCCATGATCATCGCCCTAATTATTTTAGCCGCAATCATTCTCTACGTAGTTGGAATTTATAATTCCCTGCAGACTCTCAAAACTCAGATTAAAGCCAGTATTCAAGAAATTGGCAATCAATTGAAACGCCAGGCAGGTTTAATTCCCAATCTGGAAGTGGCGGTCAAAGGTCAGCTCAAGCATGAGCAAGGCATTTACAAAATGCTAACCGACGCTCGCCAATCAGTCGCTAAAGCCGACGCTTCTGGCTCAGCCAAAGATATTGATCAAGCCGTAGCTAAAATTCAAAACTTAATTCCACAAATTCAAGTAGTGGTAGAGAGTAATCCCGAATTAAAAGCCAACGAAGCGATTACTAAATTCATGGACGAATTAACTGATACTGCAGATAAATTGACCTATGCACGTCGTAGCGTTATTGATTTATCTCAAAGTTTCAATGAAAAATTAGTCGTCTTTCCTTCTAACATTGTCGCTAATTTATTCGGCTTCAAAGAAGAAAAGGGCATTGTCACTTCAACCACTGGCACTCACCTGGAAGTCAGTAGTGAAGAAGAAAAGAGTCCTAAGGTCAATCTCTAAAGTCTATGACTCATTATCAGTTAGTTGCGCAAAATAAACGACGCTCTTTTTTGATCATTTTTGTTTTTATTGCTTTTATTGTTGGAGCAGCCTATTTAATGGCAGAGGGTTTTGGCTATTCTCTTGAAATGGTAGGCTGGGCGCTAATTTTTTCAGGAGCAACGTCTTTCTTTAGTTATTTTTTCTCCGACAAAATTATTCTTGGTATTTCTGGCGCCAAAGAAGCTAAGAGAAATGAATTTTTTGATTTTTACACGGTCACTGAGAACATCTGTCTCGGACAAAAAATGCCCATGCCTAAACTCTACGTGATTGAAGATAGCGCCATGAATGCTTTTGCTACTGGCCGTGATCCAAAACATGCGGTGGTCTGCGCCACTACTGGCCTCTTGCAAAGATTAAATCGCAGTGAAATTGAGGCAGTGGTTGCTCATGAACTGAGCCATATTAAAAATTATGATGCTTTACTGATGTCCATTGTGACTATTTTGGTGGGCTTAATTGCTTTGTTGGCAGACTGGATGATGCGAATGTCATTTTGGGGTGGAAGCAGAAAAAGAAATAATGGTAACAGTGGACAACTGGGAGCAATTATTGCTATCGTAGCAGTAATTTTGGCTATTCTTTCACCCATCATTGCGCAATTAATTCAACTAGCCATTTCTCGCCGCAGGGAATTTTTGGCCGATGCAGGCAGTGCTAGTATGACCAAAAATCCACAAGGCCTCATCAAAGCCTTAACAAAAATTAGCCAAGATGGTGAGCCTCTAGAAGCTGCCAACACCGCCACTGCTCACTTGTATATTAGCAATCCTTTGAAAAATGCTCAGGGGACTCACGCTTTTGCGAAACTGTTTAATACTCATCCGCCAGTTGCAGAAAGAATTCGAGCACTTCAAGAAATACAAGCCATTTAGATCTAAAAATGTGCTAAACTATACGCCGATGTCAGTTAACAATACTCAAGTCAAACACATTGCTCAATTAGCCAATATTCCCATCAGTGAAGAGGAAAGCAATAAGCTTGCTCAAGATTTTAGCGAAACTCTTCAAGTGGTCGATCAACTTAAAAAAGCTGATGTTTCTCAAGTCGAAATTACTCATCAGGTGACTGGTTTCAAAAATGTATTCCGAGAAGATATTGTTAAAGAGGAGCAAAGCTTTACCCAAAAAGAAGCTCTCGCTAATGCTAAAAAAACTTACCAAGGCTATTTTGTGGTGCCTTACGTTTTACAGAATAAGGATAATTAGCAATGAAATTAAATGAATTAACACTAAAAGAGAGTATTGATGCTTTAGATAAAAAAGAAATTACTCTTGAGGAAATCTATCGAGATTTAGATCAAGCTTATCAAGAAAAAAATAAAGAATTAAATATTTATTTAAGCATTGATCAAGAGGCTTTAAAAAAAGCCAAAAAAAATAAAGACAAGTCGCTCCGTGGTTTGCCTATTGCTGTCAAAGATAATTTTTGCACCAAAGGTTTAGCTACCACCGCTTCTTCGAAAGTTTTAGATGGCTTTTTCCCTCAATATGAATCTACAGTGACAGAAAGACTTCAAGAGAATGGGGGGGTCATTTACGGCAAAACCAATTTGGATGCCTGGGCACACGGTTCCTCTACCGAAACCAGTGATTATGGTCGCACCCTTAATCCTCGAAATCCTAAGCATTTGCCAGGCGGATCTTCTGGGGGCAGTGCCGCCGCTGTTGCCGCAGACTTAGCCATTTCAGCCATTGGCAGTGAGACGGCTGGCTCTATCAGGCAGCCTGCTGCTTGGTGTGGAGCGGTTGGTTTGAAACCAACCTACGGCAGAGTGAGTCGTTTTGGCGTCATCGCCATGGCTTCTTCTACTGATAGTCCTGGACCAATTGCCAAAACCGTTGAAGACGCTTGTATTTTACTCAATACTTTTGCTGGACCTGACGAAAAGGATGGCACCAGCAATAAGGAAAAAGCTCCAGATTTTACCAGCTTTTTAAATCAAAGCATTAAAGGCATGAAAATTGGTGTCATTTATCAAGACGTCAAAGAAATCGCAGCAACTAATGAGAAATTACTCAAAGAATTAAATATTCTCAAAGAAATGGGCGCTCAAATAGACATTGTAGAGGCTATGGATCCTCATCATGCCATTGGCGTTTATACCGTCGTGCAGAGAGCTGAAGTCAGTAGTAATTTAGCTCGCTATGACGGCATTCGCTACGGTCACGATCGTTCTAATTTTGGTGACGAAGGTAAAAGGCGTATTATGCTTGGCACTTTTACCTTAACCAAGGGCTACGCTGATCGTTACTATAACTTAGCTCAAAAAGTACGCACTCTCTATCTCAATGATTACAAAAAACTTTTTGCTAAATATGATGTCTTAGTTGCTCCCACTTCACCTTCTTTTGCTAAAGAAGTTGGCGCTTCTTTTAGCTCGCCAATGTTTGGCGAACTGGAAGATATGCTACTTGAAGCTAGCTCTATCACTGGTCTACCAGGAGCAAGTGTGCCTTTTTACCGTGATGAAAAAACCAATCTTTATCTAGGTGCTAACTTTATCGCCCCCATGTGGCGAGAAGATCTGGTGATTAAAGTTGCTGATGCTTTCGAAAAAAACAGCCAATGGAATTCATGGAGGAATAGATAATGCCATACAAACTCGTTTGTGGACTAGAAGTTCACGCTGAACTCAAAACCAAATCAAAAATGTTTTGCTCCTGCAAAAACGATCCTTTTGGCGCTAGTGAGCCAAATATTCACACTTGCCCGGTTTGCCTGGGCATGCCAGGCGCGCTGCCAGTGGCTAACCGTCAAGCCATTGAGTGGACAATTAAATTAGGCTTGGCACTTAATTGCAAAATCAATTTATTTTCTAAATTTGATCGTAAAAATTACTTCTATCCAGATCTACCCAAAGGTTATCAGATTAGTCAGTATGATATTCCTTTTTGTTATGACGGCTATATTGATACTACGGAAGGTCGCGTGAGAATTCATCGCATTCATTTAGAAGAAGATACTGCTAAACTTGCTCATCAAGAAATTGATTTGGACGGGGATGGCAAGCTAAAAAAAGCTACTTTAATCGATTTTAATCGTAGTAGTGTGCCGCTAGTAGAAATCGTCACAGAACCAGATATAGTTTCAGCTACTCAAGCCAAAGAATATGGCCAAAAATTACGCCAAATTATGCGCTATTTAGACATCGCTAATTGTGATATGGAAAAAGGGGGCATGCGCTTAGAAGCCAATATTTCACTACGCAAGGAAGGTCATCAAGAACTACCTGATTATAAAGTCGAGTGCAAAAATATTAATTCTTTTAGATTTTTAGAGGCAGCAATTAATTTTGAAATTGCCCGTCAAACAGAAATTTTGCAAAACGGCGACAAACCAGCGCAAGAAACTCGTGGTTATAATCCCAATACCGGCAAAACTTTTTCGCAAAGAACAAAAGAAGATGCGGCTGATTACCGTTATTTCCCAGATCCAGATTTGCCACCAATCGAATTTACAGCCGAAGAAATTGAAAATATTCGTGCTACATTGCCAGAATTACCAGATGCAAAGACTGCTCGTTTTACCAAAATTTATGGTCTCAATGAAAAATCGGCTCGAGAATTAACCATCAATAAACAAAAATCTGAATTCTTTGAAGAGATTTTGGAAATTGCTCAAAAAGAAAACCTAGATTGTCAAAAATTGGTTAATAGCTTATTAAATAAAAAAATTAATTTTGCTTTTACAGAAGAGCCTGAGTTAGTTCTCAACAAATTTAAAGAAAATTCGAGTAATGAAAACATCGATCAAGACGAATTGCAAGCTATTATTCAAAAAGTTTTAGCAAGCAATCAAGACGCAGTCGCTAAATACAAAGCAGGTAAAACTGCAGTGATTGGCTTTTTAATTGGACAGGTCATGCGTCAATTAAATAAAAAAATCGATGTTGCTTTGGCCAAAAAAACCTTGCTCGTTTTCCTCAAAAAAAATTGACAAATCGCTCTACATCAATTATGATCTCTTTTTATATAGCTTTTACTAGAGCTATATAAGAAAGGTCGATTATGACTGAAGGTCTTCCAAAAATAGATAAATTTTCTCCAGACGAAAGACTCGCTTTAGAGGCAAATTTTTATGAATGGCACGGCAAAGTAAAAATTTTTTGTTCTTATATTGAATTATTGAATGAAGAAGAAATTAATGAATTACTATTAACATGGCACAAATATCATGAGCGTTCTCCTCAATTAAATAATTTATTGCTTAGATTAGAAAAAAAATATCAGGCAGCAACAGCCAGAGAAGAGGTGTCTGATCGCGAACAATTTTATCAAGATCACAACTAAGCCCTACTAGAACAGTTTTACAAATCTCCTAATTAATGCTAGACTTTTCTCGAGAGATATGTCTAAGCAAAATTTTGTTCACTTGCATGTTCATACTGAATATTCGATGCTGGATGGTTTGAGTAAAATCCCTGATTTGGTCAAAAAAGTCAAAGATTTAAAACAAACTGCCATTGCCATTACTGACCATGGCAATATGCACGGCAACATCGCTTTTTATAATGAATGTAAAAAAGAAGGCATTAAAGCCATTATTGGCGTCGAGGCTTACCTTGCCAAAAATTCGCGTTTTGATAAACAAATTCGGGTTGGCTCTGATCAATTTCATCTAACTTTATTGGCCGAAAATTATGCTGGTTATAAAAACCTCATGAAAATGGTGACCATTGCTAATTTTGAAGGTTTTTCTTATAAACCACGCATTGACGATGAAATTTTGGAAAAATACAGCGAGGGAGTGATTTTACTCAGTGGGTGCATGAGTAGCCAAACCAGTCGCTTATTATTGGACAACAAAGACGAAAAGGCTTTAGAAATATTCAAAAAATATCAAAAAATCTTCAAAGATCGTTTTTATATCGAAGTCCAAAATGCGCCACACATCGAAGAAAGCAAGGCTTTGCGTGACAAACTTGTGCAAGTGGCTCGTCAATTAGATTTACCACTAGTTGCTACTAACGATGCTCATTATCTCGAAAAAGAAGATGCTGAGGCTCAAGACGCGCTGCTGTGTGTCCAAACTCGCAAATTGATTGCCGATGAAAAAAGAATGAAAATGGTGGATAAACCTGACTTTTACCTCAAATCTACCGAAAAAATGAGTGAACTTTTTAGTGATCTTCCAGAAGCCATTGAAAATACTGTTCAAATTGCAGAGCGTTGTAATCTAGAAATTCCCACTGGTAATTTGATTTTTCCAAGTTATGAATTGCCTGAAGGTGAAACTTATGAATCATATTTGCACAAATTAAGTTTTACTGGCGCTAAAAAAAAATTTGGCAAACTTACACAAGAAATTGAAAAAAGACTTGAATACGAAATTAATATTATTAACGGCAAAGGCTATGCTGCTTACTTTTTGATTACACAAGATTTTGTTAACTGGGCGAAAAATCAAGGTATCGCGGTAGGTCCTGGCAGAGGCAGCGCCGCTGGTTCAGTGGTTTCCTATGCCCTCAACATTACCACTCTCAATCCTTTGGAGCATGGTTTGCCATTTGAACGTTTTTTGAACCCAGAACGCCCCACACCGCCTGATATTGACATGGACTTTGCCGATATCAAACGTGACGAAGTGATTAGTTATGTGGCCAAAAAATATGGTGAAGATCATGTGGCGGCAGTGATTACTTTTGGAAGAATGGAGGCTAGGGTGGCTGTGCGTGATATCGGTCGCGTTTTGGGCATGCCTTACGAAGAACCAGATCGCGTGGCCAAACTCATTCCCAATGATCCTGGCAAAAAAGTCTCCATTAAGTCTGCCATTGAAAATATTCCTGAACTAGCTAGTCTTTACAAACAGGACAAATTTAAAAGACTGTTGGATCTCGCTGCTAAGGTTGAAGGCACGGTTAGGCACTCCAGTATGCACGCTTGTGCCATGATTATTGCCGACAAGCCACTAGACAACTACACGCCTATTCAAAAAGATTCTCGTTCTGGAAAAACCTTGACTCAATTAGATATGTATTCACTTGACTGCAACATTGATGACAATGCAGTGGGTTTATTAAAGTTTGATTTCTTGGGCCTTAGAAACTTATCCATTATTCAGGAGGCTTTAAAGCTAATTAAAAAATATAAAAATCAAGACATCGCTATTGATCGCTTGCCGCTTGATGACCAAAAAACTTTTGATCTCTTAGCTTCCGGTGAAACTACTGGTGTTTTTCAGCTTGAATCGGCAGGCATGAGACGCGTAGCCAAATCACTTAAACCAAGTGCTTTTTCAGATATTACCGCTATGGTGGCTTTATATCGCCCCGGCCCAATGGATTTGATTCCACGTTTTATCGAAGGCAAACACAATCCAGCTTCCATTGAATATCCGCACGAATCTCTCGAGCCGTTCTTAAAAGAAACTTATGGCATTATGGTTTACCAAGAGCAAATTCTGGAAATTGTGCATTTTATGGCTGGTTATAGCTTGGGTGAAGCTGATATGTTACGCCGTGCCATTGGTAAAAAGAAAAAGAAAATTCTGGATAAAAATAAAAGTCGTTTCATTGAAGAATCAGTCAAAAATAACTACCAAAGAGCGACAGCCGAAAAAATTTGGGGCTTTATCGAAGCTTTTGCTAATTATGGTTTCAATAAAGCTCACGCTGCTTCTTATGCCATGATTGCCTATGAAACTGCCTGGCTAAAAGCTAACTATCCTGTCGAATACATGACTGCTTTGATGAGTGTGGAGTCGAACTCTCACTCAATGAATAGAGATGAAAAAATTGCCATTGCCATTGAAGACTGCCGCAAATTGGGAATTAAGATTTTAGCTCCAGATATTAATTTATCCGGCCAAGATTTTAGCATTGAAGAAAATAAAGATTCAAAAGAAAATATGGCTATTCGCTTCGGTTTAACCGCCATCAAACATGTGGGTAAAGCCGCCATTGATAACATTTTAGAAGTAAGAAAACAAGAAAAAAAATTTGTTTCCTTTACTCATTTTATTCAAGCTACTGATAGCCGCAAGGTTAACAAAAAAACCCTAGAATGTTTAATTAAAGTTGGGGCTATGGATCGTTTTGCAACAAGAGCGTCAATGCTAGAAAATCTTGATCAAATCCGTCAAAACGCTGGTCAATTTCAATCAGAAATCGATGGACAAGATCATTTGTTTGCTAATGTGAGTGAAAAAAACGCTGAAATTAAAGACAATTTTCCTAAACTCAAAGAGTATCCAGAAGCCGAGCTGCTCTCATTTGAAAAAGAATTACTCGGCCTTTATTTAACTGATCATCCTCTGGCTGATGCCCTTAATTTGGTCAGTAAAAGAGCCAATATGAAAATTGCTGAGCTAGATCCAGAATTCAGTCAAGATCAGGTTTTTCTTTTTGGTGGCTTGCTGAGTCGTTTCAAAGAAATCACTACCAAGAAAGGGCAAAAAATGGCCTTTGCCACTCTCGAAGATCAAAGTGGCAAGGCGGAACTCATTGTTTTTCCTCGCACTTATAAGGAACTCGGCTTTCAACTTGAACAAGATCAAGTGGTTCTAGTCAGAGGCAAAGTTCAACACGAAGAAGAAGAATTTAAAATTATTGCGGAAAAAATTATTGTGCCTAAAGATGAAGAAGTCGAATTTGTCAAAGATCAAGACTATCGCGAAATCTTTGTGCCCCGCAAAACTTCTCCAGAAACTTTGAAAAAATTAGGCGCCCTACTTAAAGCTAATTTAGGCCAAGAAAAAATAGTCATTATCATACCCAATGGTGCTAGACCAGAAAGAATCGTACTTCCTTATAAAGTAAACTATAATGAAGAATTAGCCAAAGAAATTGAAAAAATTTTAGCATAAATCATATGCCTGCCAATGATCAAGTAATTAATAAAATAGCCTGGCAAATTCGTCGCGAATCATTGCAGATGATCTACGAAGCACAAAGCGGACATCCTGCTGGCTCACTGGGAATGGCAGATGTGTTTGCGACTCTTTTTTTTGGTAAAATTTTGCGCCATGACAGTCAACGCCCAAATTGGGAGAAACGTGATTATTTTTTTCTGAGCAACGGGCACATTTCTCCAGTTTTTTATGCGACCTTGGCGAAAGCCGGTTATTTTCCAATTGATGAACTAAAAACTTTCCGCCAAATCAATTCTCGATTACAAGGCCATCCACATTTTACTTTTGACGCACAATTTGCTTTACCTGGAGTAGAAAATACTTCTGGACCACTCGGACAAGGTCTTTCTCAGGCTGCTGGCATGGCAGTCGCTCTAAAAATGGATCAGAAAAAAAATAAAGTTTTTTGCATGATGAGTGATGGAGAACAACAAGAAGGACAAGTTTGGGAAGCTTATCAATTTATTATTCATCATCACTTAAATAATTTGATTAGTATTATCGACTGTAATAATATTCAAATTTCCGGCACCATTGAGCAAACGCTTACTCTCGGAAATCTAAAATTAAAATTAATGAGTTTTGGTTTCAAAGTTTTGGAAATGGACGCTCATGATGTTACAGATATTTTTGCAAAATTAACTCTGGCCAAAAATGAAGTTAAACAACCAGTTATTATTTTAGCCAAAAGTATTCCTGGTAAGGGGGTCTCTTTTATGGAAAATAATTACGAATGGCATGGTCGCATTCCCACAGACAATGAATATCGCCAAGCCATGAAAGAATTAGTAATCAAGGAAAAAACTTTGTGAACTCAACTATATTAAAAGCCACGAGAGATGGATTTGGGAAAACAATTTTGGAACTTGGTCAAGAAAACGAGCAAATTGTCGTTTTATGTGCTGATCTTCGCGAATCTTTGCGCTTAGCTCAATTTGCTAAAAACTTTCCAAATCGCTACGTAGAGTGTGGCGTAGCTGAACAAAACATGATGGGCATTGGCGCTGGTTTAGCTTTGGCTGGCAAGATTCCTTTTATTGCTAGTTTTGCGGTTTTTAATCCGGGACGTAATTTGGATCAACTAAGAGCAGCGGTTTATAGCGGCTTAAACATTAAGATTGTAGGTGGACATGCTGGACTAAGCACCGGCGAAGATGGTGCCACTCATCAAGCCTTAGAAGATTTAGCGATTGTTTGTGCTTTACCAAATTTGACTGTCGTGGTTCCCGCTGATAGCGAACAAAGTCAAATTTTGACTAAGCAAATCGCTATTCACAATGGCCCATGTTATCTGAGGCTCGGTAGAAAAAAATTAGAAGCAATTGGTGATTTGGTTAAAGCACCTGAGACTATTTTAGGTGAGGCGCAAATTCTTACAGAAGGTACCGACTTAAGTATTTTTGCCTGTGGACTTATGGTGCAAGAAAGTCTTAAAGCCGCTTTGGAAGTTCAAAAATTAGGAATCAAAGTAGAAGTGATTAACTTACATACGCTCAAGCCTCTAGATGAAAAAGCTATTCTCCAAAGTGCCAATAAAACTGGAGCAATTATTGTTGCTAGCGAACATGAAATTAATTCTGGTTTGAATAGTTTGGTCATTCAAACTATCGCCAAGGCCAGCGGCAAAGAAATTTTACACCCAGTCGCCATTGAAAGTATTGGCACAAAAAATTTCGGCGAATCAGGCAAAGATAGCGAGTTATTACACAAATATGGCTTGGATTATTTAGGAATTATTAAAAAAATAAAATTAGTTTTAGAGAAAAAGAAAAACTTAAATTCATGAAAAAAATTGTTTCAGCTGTCTTTTTTATTTTTGTCTCGATGCAAATTTTTAGCATAAAAGTTAGTGCTCAAAATCAAAGTGAACAAAAAAGTTACCAAGCTACAATCATCCAAATTTTAGAGAAGAAAACTGCTAGAAATTTAACTACTGGAGAAATGTTCCAAAAAATTGAACTCGTAATTAATAGCAAAGGAGAATTTTATCAAAAAAAAATCACTGCTGAAAATATCGATCCTCGCATTGAATACAAAATAGGTGATAAGCTGATGATTTACCAGGCTGACAGTGACACCTTTTTAATTGCTGATCAAGTACGTACCAAACCTTTATTGATTTTGTTTATCATTTTTATTCTGGCAGTTTTACTGATTTCTAAATGGAGAGGAGTAGGCTCATTACTTGGCATGGCTTTTTCTTTTCTCATTATTATCTATTTCATTTTGCCTAAAATTGCTGCTGGTAATGACCCAATTTTAATTGCTATTCTCGGTTCTTTGCTAATTATTCCCGCTACTTTTTATCCTTCACATGGTTTAAATCGCAAGACTAACATTGCCATTTTAAGCACTTTTTGCGCTCTCTTAATTACTGGGTTCTTAGCAAAATTCTTTCTTGATTTTGCCAAATTAAGTGGTCTTGCCTCAGAAGAAGCAGGCTTTTTGCAAACTATGAATCCCGAAATCTTTAATAATATGAGAGGTTTACTGTTAGCTGGCATTATTATTGGAGTTTTAGGCGTCTTGGATGACGTCACTGTTTCACAAGCTTCCATTGTCGCACAATTAAAAATTGCTAACCCACAATTTACTAAAATTGAACTTTATAAAAGAGCCATGGAAGTTGGTCGTGACCATATCTCTTCAATGGTAAATACTTTAGTTTTAGTTTATGCTGGCGCCTCTTTACCTTTACTATTGCTTTTCAACGACTCTGCCAAACCATTTGCTGAAATCGTTAATTATGAAATTTTAGCTGATGAAATTGTAAGGACTTTAGTTGGCAGTATCGGCCTAATTTTAGTAGTACCAATCAGCACTTTCTTGGCAGCTATTTTTATTGGCAAAACGGACAAAAAAATGTCCCACGACCAGCTTGCTTAATTCTCTGAATTTTTGTGCCACATTTTTGACAAGGCTCGCCATCACGACCATAAACCTTTAATTCATTTTGAAAACCACCAGCAAAACCATCAACGCCAACATATTTACCATCAAAAGTGGTGCCGCCTAATTCTGTAGAGCGTTCGATGATTTTTTGCATGGCTTTGAGTAATTTGGCCATCTCTTTTTTACTCACTTCTTTGGCTGGTTTGGTCGGATTAATTCCAACCGCAAAAAGCGATTCACTGGCATAAATATTGCCCACACCACAAATAACTTTGTTATCCATAATGAATTGTTTGATCGGAACTTGGCGTTTTTTGGCGGCATTAAGCAAATAATCGACGGTCAAATTTGGATCATTAATGTCTGGACCATAATTTACGAATTCTTTACCAACCTCATTTTTAAGAGGCGAGCGAATCCAACCAAAAACACGCATATCGTTAAAGAAGAGTTTCGAAGCGTCGGTAAACTCAAAAATCACTCTGGTATGTTTAGCTGGTAAATCATTAACCCAATCAGCAGTCGGATGGCCACCACCAGCCCTTTTGCCATCAACATCGACAAAAATTAATTGACCAGTCATTTTCAAATGAATTAAAAGATCGCGCTCACCGTTTAAAACTATTTGTAGAATTTTGGCACGACGCTTCACCTCTACGATAGTTTGATTTAAAATTTCTTGACCAAAGGTGGAAAAGGACAAAAAACTTTTCTCACGTAATACTTCAATTTGTTGAATTTGACGGTTAGCTAAAATGGTATTTAATTTGCGACGAATTGATTCTACTTCAGGAAGCTCTGGCATTGATTTTTAGATCCTTTTTTGTTATAATTTTGTCATCACGATGACCAAGCTAAGCAACCTAAGGTTTCGACCGACCGTTGATCTTGGTCTTTTTTAATTCTAGAGTCTTTTTTAATAAATCTAATCTAACCACATACTGATAATATTTCCTAAGTAAACTAGAATATTTTTTGTTGGGTGCTAAAACTTTATAAAGTTTGTCTTTTTGTTCTAAATATTCGATTAAGCAGTGGAAGTCTCCATCGCCAGACACAATAATTGCTTTACTATAATTCTTATATTCAATCATCGTGTGTAACACCAACTCAGCGTCAACAATGCTTTGTTAACAGCGTATTTATCTCTCAGATATCGGCGAAAAGTGGCAAAATCCAACTTCCAACCTTGGCTACGAATACCCAGATTTAAATTCTGACTATCAATAAAAGCGTAGTGTACTGGAGTTCTAGTCTTTTTTTGCACTCTCACTTTTTAGCATTTTTATAGCGAAAAAGTAAGGGGAGAAAGGCAATCTGAATTAATTAGAATTACTCTCAATTAATTCTAATAAAAATGGAAACTTTTTATATTCTTCACCGAACGAACCAATACTAAAATGTTTTTGACCTTCTCTAATAATAAGTTCGCCATCTAACTTCTCAGCTAAAAATTCAGCGTGTTCTAATGGGCAATAAGGATCATTATCTGAATGGATAAAAACAAAATGTTTTGCTTTATTTTTTATTTTGGCAAAATCAAATGGTTCTTCAAACAAACCGTCCAAAGCATCCCAATCTAAATTGTCTTTAAAAGCACCAATTAAATAACAGGTGTCGACCACAACTGACTCTGGTAATACTTGCAGCAAACCTAAAATTGCCACTGCTCCAGAGGAATGACCAATTAAAATACTTTCTTTATTAAATTGATAGGATTTTTCTTTTAGTAAAAATTTATTGTAGATTTTAATATTTGGGCGATCGCAATTTGGCAATTGAGGCACAAAAACTTGCCATGATTTTTTCTCTAATTCTTGACGCAACCAATCAAACCAATTTTCTGTTGGATAGCCATCCGTGCCATGTAGAATAATGGCATTTTTCATATTTTACTCCCTATGTTCCTTCGCCCCAATCAAACCACATTTTTTATATTTTAAACCAGAGCCACAGGGACAAGGATCGTTACGACCAACCTTGGCATATTTATCGGCTGGCTGATTTGCACCACCGCTATTAGAACCGCTATTAGAACCGCTACTAGAGCCACCACCCATCTTGCCCAAAGCCGCTGCTAAATCATTAGCATTGCCAGCTCTTTCTTGTCTTTGCTCTACTTGGACTGCTTGCCCCAAACTAGGAGTAGACTCTGAAGGAGCTTGTAGGTTAATTCTCTCTGGCATAGTAGAGCGAGTCGTCATCGGCTGAACACGGAAAATACGAGCGGCAATGGTGCTTTCAACGCTAGAAATCAGACCCTCAAACATCGCAAAAGCTTCTTTTTTGTATTCAGCTAAAACAGTATTCTTGTCACCACGTAACCAGATGCCTTCACGCAAATCTTCCACGCTATCCAAATGATCCATCCATTTTTCATCGATCGTGGAAAGAACCACGTATTTTTCCAGTTCGCGCATGATTTCTTTGCCTAAAGTTTTCTCTCTAGATTCATAAGTTTTGGTGACAATTTCTAGCAGTTCACTGGCAATTTCGTCAGTATTAGTTAATTTACTAATTTTTTTAGTTAAACGATTCTGTGAAGCTTCATCAAAAGGAATTAGGCGGACGAATTCTTTAGTGATCGCCGCAAATTCATCTTCAGTAAAATTCTCAGGAGCACGCAAGGAAACTAAACCAGTAATTTCGTTGCTCAAATAATCCATGATTTGATTTTTGAGCAAATCTTCTTTGCCTTCTTCAAAAACACTAGCTTCTAGTAAACGGCGACGACGCTTGTAAATAATTTCGCGATGCTTGTTCATGACATCGTCAAATTCCACTAAACGTTTGCGTTGGTCAAAAAAGAAAGTTTCAACTTTGACTTGAGCCGATTCAATCGCTTTACTAACCATCGGATTTTCAATCGCTTGATCTTCATCTATCTTGAGGAAATCCATCACTTTGGCGATTTGCTCACCACCGAAAACACGCATAATTTCATCATCTAGGCTCACAAAAAACTGCGAAGTACCCGGATCGCCCTGGCGCCCAGAACGACCGCGCAGCTGATTATCGATACGGCGAGATTCGTGACGCTCGGTGGCTACAATTGCCAAACCACCAATTGACACGACATCATCGTGATCTTTCTGCCATTTTTCTAAAGCAGCGGCGTAAGCATCTAAATCATAATTGGCAGGGTTAATGGAAGTGGGCAAGCCCAGCTGCTCGTATTTTTTGGCTAAAGCAGTTTTCTTTTTACTACGCTCTGCTCTCAAAAAATCTTTTAATTCGGGTTTAGCGCCACCCAGCACAATGTCCACCCCACGACCAGCAATGTTAGTAGCGACAGTAATCGCGCCACGACGACCGGCATCGGCAATAATGAAAGCTTCTTTTTCATGATTTTTGGCATTTAAAACTTGATGAGGAATATTTTTTCTCTTCAAAAAATTGGCGATGATTTGGTTATGTTCGATTGAGCGAGTGCCAATTAAAACAGGTCGACCAGATTGATGAATTTCTTCTACTACTTTGACAATGGCTGAATATTTGGCGGCGGTATTTTTATAAACCTGATCTGGTAAATCTTGGCGCACCACTGGTTGATTGGTAGGAATGGCCAAAACATCGACATGATAAATTTGGTTAAATTCTTCAGCTTCAGTCAAAGCCGTACCAGTCATCCCGGAAAGTTTTTCGTACATGCGGAAATAGTTCTGCAGTGAAACAGTGGCCAAGGTACGTGATTCTTGTTGAATTGGCACACCTTCCTTAGCTTCAATCGCCTGATGCAAACCATCGCTGTAGCGACGACCAAACATTAAACGACCAGTATGCTCATCAACAATCACCACTTGATTGTCTTTGACAATATATTCCTTGTCGCGACGATAAAGCGTGCTCGCTTTCAAAGCAGATTCAACGTGATGAATGGTGTCAAAACTTTCTTCATAAAGATTTTTGACCCCCAATTTCGCTTCAATACGTTTGACGCCAAGATCAGTTAGGGTTGCAGTCTTGGATTTTTCATCAAGTTTAAAATCTTGATCAATCACCAAAGAACGAACCATTTTGGCGTATTCGAAATATTTATCAGTTGGCTCGCTATCGGGCGCAGAAATAATCAAAGGCGTGCGCGCTTCATCAATTAAAATCGAATCAGCCTCATCAACGATCGCAAAATAATGCGGTGTATCTTGACGTTGCACCATTTGCTCTAGACTCTGCACCATGTTGTCACGCAAGTAATCAAAACCAAATTCATTATTAGTACCGTAGGTAATATCAGCTAAATAAGCATCTTGGCGCTCAATTTCCTCGAAATGCTCCAAACGCTCGTCGCCCCGCTCCTCGCTATCAACATCGGGATTATAAAGCCTCGCATGATCATGAACGATTACAGCGGCTTTAAGACCCAAGAAATGATATAAAGGTCCCATCCAACCCAAACCAATTTCACTTAAATAATCATTGACAGTAATTAATTGCACACCTTTACCAAGTAAAGCATTGAGATAGAGTGGACAAGTCACGGTGAGAGTTTTACCTTCACCAGTTTTTTGTTCAGTGATATTGCTATAATGGAGAGCTACACCAGCCAAAAGCTGGACATCAAAATGGCGCATGCCTAGAATACGATGTGAAGCTTCCCGTACAGTGGCGTAAGCCTCTGGCAAAATTTCATTTAAAATTTCTTGCTCTTTGGCTCTTAAATCAGTTTGATTAACTCCTTCGAGTGCGGCACTAATTTGTGCTTTAAATTTTTCAGTTTGTGCAGCTAACTCATCGTCACTTAGAACCTGCATTTGTGGCTCAAGAGCATTAATCTGATCAACTACTAGTTGATATTTTTTGAGTTTTTTGGCTTCTTCGTCAAAGAGATTTTTAAAAAATTTAAACATAGAATAAATTGGATTATAGAGGGAAGAGAAGGTTTTAGCTAGATTAGTTTAACATGAGTTTATTTTGATTTGCTTACATTTTGAGGTAAAAAATTTTCTTTTTTAACCACTTTTCTCCCAATTTCTTTCTCCAATTCTTTTCTCGCCACACCGGCAATTCTACCACCACGGTGAGCATCCGACCTTAATTTAGATACACCACTAGAATTCTCAGTTCTATGAATTTCGGTGGTCGATCTTTCACCAAGCATAGTGAAGATTAATTCAAAATCATCCATGTGATCTCGCAAGTTTTCTCTTTTAAGACTTTTAAGTTCTTTATATTCGCTTGGTGTAAGACCAAAAGTAGCCTTGGATATTTCGGCGGTTAAAATCTCAAAGTCTTTTTGTTCTTGCGCGCCTCTTTTATGCCATTCATCAGTTAACTCCTCACGAATAGTAATGCCGCGCATTCGTTTCTCGATCCATGCTTCTGAATAACCCTTTAGCTTATAAAGCAATCTCGCTCTTTTGCTAGCTAATTCAGGATCCTCAATCTCTTGAGTGCGTTCAAAACCGACCTTAGCCAGCCAACGTTTAAAAGGTTCGGCTTTGGGAGAAGGAATTGATTGAATCAAACGAAAAATGCCCTCAGTATGCCAACAGTACATTTTTTGCTTGCCACCAGTTGTATCAATCTCTAAAAAAAGGGGTGGTACAAATTGTACCCCTCCTTGCTCAATTAAATTTTTTAATTCCAAGTCTCTTTGTTTCATGCGTTTAAAATACTGAGCTGAATCACTAGAATCTATTAATGTGGTAATTACGTCATTAATTACAAACCACCACTCACCATTGTGAATTATCTTGCGTACTTTTTTACCTTGAAAAATAGCAATTTTACCACTTGTTGGCTCCACTTTTTCTGGCATAACCAAAGTATACCCCATCAAAGTTACAAAAAAACTGCAAAAGCCTAAACCATAAATTGCTTCAAAACTTCTGGAATTGCCACACTACCATCAGCTTGCTGATAATTTTCGATCACTGCGGCCAACAAGCGTGGGGAAGCAGCAACGGTATTATTAAGAGTGTAAACAAATTTATTACTGCCATCTTTAGCTTGGTAGCGAATATTAAGGCGTCTAGCCTGAAAATCATTGAAATAACTAGCAGAGTGAGTTTCACGATATTTATTTTGACCAGGGAACCAAGTTTCGAGATCATACTTCTTACGCTGACCGGCGCCCATGTCACCAGTACACATTAATAAAACTTGGTAAGGCAAATTTAAGCCACGCAATAATTCTTCTGAAAAACCAAGCATTTGCTCGTGCCATTTTCTAGTTTCTTCTTCATCAGCTACAGTCAAAACTACCTGTTCCACTTTATTAAATTGATGAACACGGATAATCCCTTTAGTATCTTTGCCGTAAGAGCCAACTTCGCGACGGAAGCACGGTGAAAGACCACAAATTTTAATCGGGAGATCTTTTTCACGCAGTAGCTCACCACTATAATATGAAGTTAAAGCTACTTCAGCGGTGCCAGCTAAAATTTGACCATCTTGAGTATAGTAATGATCTTCTGCTCCCCAAGGAAAATAACCAGTACCAAACATCGCTTCTTTATTAACTAAAATAGGTGCTGACATGGCAGTAAAACCATGTTTTTTCATCAAGGAAAGAGCGTAAAGCATCAAAGCTTGTTCCAAAAAGAGAGCTTCGTTTTTGAGAAAATACCCTCTAAATCCAGCAATTTTAGTGGCTCGCTCCGTATCCAACCAATCTAAATTCTTCATGATTTCTTCATGAGTTTTTGGGGTAAAATCAAATTCGCGTTTTTGGCCTTCTTGTCTTATAACTTGATTAGCAGTTTCATCCTTACCAACTGGCACATCGGCAGCGGGGACATTGGGAATTTGGCTAAGTAACTCTAGGAATTTTTCGTTGATTGCTTTTTCTTGAGGTTCTAAATCTTTAAGCTTGGTTTTAATTGCTTTACCATTTTCAATTGATGCTGCATCTGGACGATTGCCCTCTGCCACCATTTTTTTGATCGCATCAGCAACAACATTCGCTTCTTTACGCAATTCATCCATTTTTTGCTGCAAATTGCGTCTCTCTTCATCAGCCTGCAATAACTGCTCAACAATCGAGGAGTCTAAATTTTTATTAACACAAGTTTCTTTAACCTGATCTTTATTTTGGCGGATAAAATTAATGTCTAGCATAATTAGCCTTGTAGAGAAGTAAAATAATTGATTAATTAAGTATAGATTTTAGCATATTTTAGTCTTTTCTGATGACGATAGTAGCTTAGTCTACTTGAGGAAGAAGAAGAGATTAAAATATCTAAAAGATAGATTAAGAAAGCTTTATTTTACTTCTCTGCAAGGCGACACTTCTTATTCTACACTTTTTGCAAAAGTATTAATTAAAAATTGAATATGCTCATCTGGATTTTTTGCAATTAACTCAAAACCTAAAGCAATGTCTTCGCGACTAACATTAGCGGCAAAAGATTTATCTTTGATTTTTTTCTTCACTGATTTAACTTGCATATCGGCAAAGCCATTTGGTCGCATCAGCGAAATCGCATGCATGAGACCGCTCAATTCGTCACAAGCAAAAAGATATTTATCTAATAAACTTTCAGCTTTAACATTGGTTCGTCCAGGTGCATGAGCCAAAATTGCTTGCTTCATTTCTGCCGGATAATCAGCAAAAAAATCTTTCACCGCTTTCATCGGATGTTCGTCTGGAAATTGTTCCCAATCTAAATCGTGAAGTAAGCCGGTGGCATACCAAAGTTCTAAGTCTTGATCTAAAGCTTTTGCATAAGCTTCCATGGCCTTTGCCACCATGAAGCAGTGATGAAGCAGAGCTTCATTTTTAATATATGTTTTTAATAAGGTTTCGCTAGTTTTTCTATCTGGAAAATTCATAGATTTGCCATTTCTTTAAATCGATTGTGAAGTATTTCAGGATCAACTGATTTCAGTAGCCAACCAGCTCTGGGACCAGCTTTTTTGCCAAGCAATAATAGATAAATACTTTCAAAAGCTTTTCTGGGACCGATACTATTTTTAGATAAATCAAAGATGGCTTGTTGCAAATCAGCTGGAGCTAGGTCTTTTTTCTCAATCAATAAAACTTCTAATTCTTTGAGAAAAGTTTTTTGCTTAGTACTTAAATTTTTAGCTTCCGCTGGCATTACTGCTTTAGGTTGAAGCTGATATTCAGCTGGAGCATAATTTTGCACCCAAACCCTAGCATAGTGAACTCTCTCCTCAAGCAAAGCTTTTTCTAAATCATTTAAAGCCTCACCTTTAATTTTGGCAAATTCTTCTTCTAAATTTAATTCTGGATGTTGCATCCACATGGCCACATCTCTAAATCTTGGCAAAAAAGAGCTTTGCTGAGCTTTGCCAACCTGAGACAATGCAAAAGCTCTAGCTAATCTTTGATCACCTGCTTCTAAACCCCAAGCAATACGTGCTCCTTGATCATATTCGTCAAATAAATCTGGAATTGCCATAGTGTTTGGATCAAAATCAATGACTTGAGCATAATTGCGACTAGCAAACAAGAAACGGCCTACAACTGGAGGGAAAAGCTTAGTAAATTCGCGAGCCGAAGTCCCCACACCTTTACTAGAACTCATTTTAGCTCCACGAATCAAAATCCACTCATAAGGAATATTAAAAGGCACAGGAATATTGAAGACTTTTTCGCACTGAGCATTGGCCATATCTCTAGAACCGCCAGCACTAGAATGATCTTTACCAGCGCCTTCTACATTCACACCCATGGCCGTCCAATGAGCTGGCCAATCAACTTTCCACAATAGCTTACCGTTGCCACCAAAAGGGCTGATTTTGCCTTTATGTCCACAGCCTTTGGCCCAAGTCACTTTATTTTCTTGACATTCGAAAGTCACCTCTTTGCCATCCCAACCAGTCACTAAAGTGGTGCCAACTTTGCCACAAACTGGACAAATCACCTGAAATGGATACCAAAGTTCTGGTAATTCGTATTTAGCCACATCCTGATAAATTTTTCTAAGTGGCGTCACGCTGTCCAGAGCCAAACGAATCAAATCATCCATTTGCCCTGATTCATAAAGTTCGTGGCTCCAAACAATTTGCTGAGTACAACCCAAGGCACGAAAGGCGTGCATGAAATCCATTGCATAAAGCTGTGCAAAATTTTTGGCGTTTTCTAGATCTGCTAATTCGGTGGCTGAAGTCTGAGATAAATCGATGCCACATTTCTCTAAAGCTGGTTTGGGAATTCGATAAAGTGGTTTGCCCATGTGTTGACTGAATTCTGTTTCGTCCAAATAAGCTGGTAAGCCATCCATGGGATCCATGTCATTAAAAACGTAAGTGTTATCTGGCTCAAGACCTCTTTCACGTAAAACTTGAGCCACGAGATCGTGCAACAAAACTCCGCGCAAGGCTCCGGTATGGACTCGACCAGAAGGAGTTTTCATATCATCCACATGCAATTTTTTAATGCCAGTTTTTTCTTGCCACTTCAAAATGCCATCAACCACTTTATCTAACCAGTGTTTGCTTTGGGGTGTCTGGTTTTTGCTCTGATTTTGTGTCATATCTTTCCTTTTACTTGATCAGTTCGGATGTAATAAGTTTGTAACTTTTGTTTTTTAAAGACAGACCATTGAAGAAGGTGATTAACAAACATAAATAAATAATATGTTTATAAACAGCTTCTTCACTGAGCGAGACAAAGATTGTCAACTTAAAAGTCAAACAATTTTAGTCGAACGAGTCCGTATTAAAGAACGAAAGTTACAAGTCTATTATATCTAAAAAACCCCGCTTTTGGCGGGGTCTCTTACTTGTTCTTTATAATTTACTTAATTTCTAAAATTTTGTAAGTAATTTTGCCCGCCGGAGTGGCTACTTCCACCTTATCGCCCTTACTCTTGGCAAATAAAGCCTTGCCCACTGGAGATTCAACAGAAATCTTACCCTCAGCTGGATTAGATTCGTATTCACCACTCATTTGATAAGTAATTTTTTTATTTTTACCCACCACTTCTACAGTCACCGTCGAACCTAAAGAAACCGTGCCCGTATTTTTCACGGTAGTGACTTCAGCCTTAGCTAAAATTTCTTCAATTTCGTTAATGCGTGCTTGCAAAATATCGCGCTCATCTCGAGCACTGTGATAGTCGGCATTTTCAGACAGATCGCCTTGCTCTCTGGCATTGGCGATGCGCTCAATGACTCGAGGCATAGCCACAGTTTTGAGCTCCTCTAATTCTTGCTGTAACTCTTCGTAACCCGTCTGCGTAATCGTAATTGTGTCTGACATAGGTGCTTAGTATAAAGATTTTTTTGGCTTTAGCAAGAGCTTATAATTTATTGACCAAGCACCACTACGGCGTCATAAGCATTGGCACTGTCTTCATCTTGAATGCTGGTTTTTAAACTTAATGACAAGGCGGTAGCAGTTTTTAGTTCATTTAGCAAAGCAGAACTAGAAGCATTATCTTCTTTGACTAATAAATAATCTGCTTTGTCATAAATACCTTTTGCATTCTTGGCGCTAACATTGGTAAATTTCGCTTCTTTGAGTTTATTGGCGATAGTTGAAGCATAACCGGCCTTAGTAGTGGCATTAACTACTAAAATTTTATAAGCGGTTTTATCAATGGTCACTGAGGGAGTAGGAGTGGATGTAGCCGTCGGCGTGATACTCAAAGTGGGGCTGGGCTCAATCTCCACTACTGGTTTGCTGACCACCTGTTGGTTGGTCCATTGCAAATAAGCGAGACCAATACCCACGCCCAAAGCAATGGTGACAATGAAACTCAAAAAACCAATTAAAATCATTTTACCAACAGATGAGCCGTCATTTTGGTTTTTAATAATGTTTTTATCTGGTGGTGACATAGGATTGACTACTTTCTTTTGACTGACTTCAGTCGTAGTAATTTCTGGATTAGACTGATTTTTATCAAAGACCGAAGGATCAATAGCTAGGTTGGCAAATTGACTAAAATCAATTTCTTTTTCGTTTGCAGAGGGAACAGACTCAGGTTTTTGTGGAACTAATTTTTTTTGAAAATTTGATTCTTTTTTGAGTGCATCTATAGCCACTTTAACTGGCTCCACTTGGACATTTTCCTCGTCCAAACTTTCTACTGCCACTGCCACTGGAGGAGAAAGAGTGATATTGGTAGGAGTGGGTAAAACACTTTCACCAACTACAGCTGGCTTGACCATGTTGTTGACCTTTTCAATTGCTTCGTCTTCTTTTTCTTTGATTTCTTTTTCTTTGATTTCTTTTTCTTGAGCTGTTTGACTTGGCTCAGCTTGATCATCTGACTCAGTTTGTTGATCTGCTTCAACTTGATAATTTTTATCTAAGACAAATTGTGGCAATAAAAACTCTGGAATAGCAAAAGTTTTGGCTCCCGCCTCAATAATTTGACGCACATAGGAAGGCATGGCTGAATTTTCACTTGCTAAATCAGCTAATTGTTGCACTGGCAAAGTGGCCTTTAGTTTTTCTTTGATTGCTTCATCAACTAGATTGTTGGTAAGCAGATAAACGGTCTGCAAGCTAGGCTCAGCTCCTTTAAGAGTTTGCACTGTCTCCGCAAAATTTTCGCCCTCAGCAACTGGCACAGCATAGCATTGATCAACCCCAATGTAATGTTGGGCCAAAAATAGTTGCTCGCCCATCTGTAAGATTGCCACTGAAGGTTCAAGACTAATAATCGACTTACTAGTCCAACTTAGGGGCGACATGCATTCAATTTGAATATTTAGATGAGCTTGAAGAATTTTAGCCAAAGGAGCTACCACTGATTTTTCTAAAGCAGTTAATTGCACTTTGAAAGCACCTTTATAATTGCTTAGGACTGTGGTATCAAGGTAATAATGATCTTTGTCAATATTTAGCTCTGGTAAAAGTTTTTCATTGAGGTGAGCTTTGACCGCTTCTTCGCTTTCCAACTCAAGATTAACAATGGTACTGGTAAATAAAAAATCTGGCAAAATTAATTTATAACTGCCAGCTTCTAATTTGCTAAATAACTTGGCTAAATTGCTTTCTAATAAACTATTTTCATCTAAAAATTCACCATTGATTTGACGAAAATCAGAAAGCACAAAATCATGAGCTTTTTTAGCTGGAATTAATTTAGCTACGTAAGCTAAATCAGCCAAGAGATAGAGAAGGCGCGTGTCGGTGGGCATGAGAAAATTATAACTTGAATAAGCAGAGAGTGCAAACTCTTGTACTGGTCACGCACATTTGGCACTCTGAGCGTTTCCTTTCTGCAATTGTAACA